>CAXBFU010000004.1:0-141307 GCA_963975205.1 uncultured Flavobacteriaceae bacterium
GGCGCGTAATTCTTAACTTGTTTACCAATGCTTTTTACGCTGTAGATGAGAAAAAGAAACAAGAAGGCAATTCAAACTTTTCCCCAAAAGTATCTGTAAGCACTAAACTTAATAAAAATAATGTTGAAATTAGTGTGAAAGATAATGGTAACGGTATTCCTAAAAAAGTGTTGGATAAAATATTTCAACCCTTTTTTACAACTAAACCAACAGGTCAAGGTACTGGCTTAGGACTTAGCATGAGTTACGATATTATTACCAAAGGACATGGTGGCGAGTTGAAAGTTGAAACACAAGAAGGTACTGGAACAACATTTAGTATTAGTTTACCTATTAAACCCTCTTAATATGGATAAAAACAAAGAACAAGAATTATTGAACTTGCATAACCATTGGATTAGCTGCTTTATGGAAGATACTCCAATAGAACAACTTGATGATTTAATGTCAAAAAATATCATGGGTTTTGGTACCACAACCGAAGAAAAAGTTTTTGGTGTTGATAAGGTGAAAGAATTATGCCGTCTCGGTCAAGAGCAAAAACAACATTTAAAAGATTACAAGTATAACTTAGACATCATAAAAAAGCAGTATTCAAATAATGAAGAATGCGCTGTAATAGTTGCAGAGGTTGATTTGAGCTACACATTCAATGGTGTAAAAACCAACCTTCAGCTAAGAACTTCTACTGTTATATTTAATGAAAATGGGAAATGGAAAATTGTTCATTGGCATGGCTCTGTTCCAGTAGAAACTGATGAAGGCGATACATGGCATGCAAATGAATTGCATCGAGAAAACGAACGTTTACAACAAAAAGTAGATAAGCAAACTACCGAATTAAGACAATCTTTAGAACACCTTAAAGCTACCCAAGCGCAACTTATCCATTCTGAAAAAATGGCTTCTCTTGGTGAGCTAACTGCTGGTATTGCTCACGAAATCCAAAACCCTTTAAACTTCGTCAATAATTTCTCCGAAGTAAGTAACGAGCTAGTTGATGAAATGAACGAAGAACTAAACAAGGGAGACATTGAAGAAGCCAAAGCAATTTCAGAAGATATTAAACAAAATCTTGAGAAAATTACACACCATGGCAAACGTGCTGATGGTATTGTAAAAGGGATGCTGCAACACAGTAGAACTGGTACTGGCAAAACCGAACCTACTGATATTAATAAATTAACAGACGAATATTTTAGGTTGGCATATCATGGCCTTAGAGCCAAAGACAAAAGTTTTAATGCAACACTTGAAACCAATTTTGATGACACTATTGGCAAAATTAATGTGGTTCCGCAAGATATTGGGCGCGTAATTCTTAACTTGTTTACCAATGCTTTTTACGCTGTAGATGAGAAAAAATCAATATCAGAATTAAAAGATTATAAGCCTACGGTTTCCGTTAGTACAGAAAAATCAAAAAATAAGGTCATTATTACCGTAAGAGATAATGGTAATGGCATACCAAAAAAGGCTTTAGATAAAATATTTCAACCGTTTTTCACTACTAAACCAACAGGTCAAGGTACTGGCTTAGGACTTAGCATGAGTTATGATATAATTAAAGCCCATAAAGGCGAATTAACAGTAGCTACTGAAAAAGGGAAGTTTACAGAATTTAAAATAGTATTACCAATCGCAGATTAAATGGATTTAAGGATGATACGGATTATAAAATGGTAAAATTAAAGTATAAAGATATAACCGAAAAAATAATTGGAGCTTCATTTGAAGTGCACAAGTTTCTGGGAAATGGTTTTCCAGAAGTTATATATCAAAAGAGCTTTAGCATACGAAATGAAAGAAGCAGGACTGTCTTTTAAAAGAGAAATGGAACAGAATATTTATTATAAAGACATTCCAAAACCTATTGGAAAAAGAAGAGCAGATTTTGTAGTTGAAAAAAAAGTTTTAGTTGAACTAAAAGCTATGATGGAAATTCAAGACGCACATATATCCCAAACTCTTAATTACCTTAAGGCGTATAAATTTCAAGTAGCACTATTGATTAACTTTGGTAGTAAAAGTTTAACATTTAAAAGACTAGTCTTATGAATTATAAAATGAATAAAATCAGTGAAATAATAACAATCCATTAAAAAAAAAAATCAGTGATATGAAGATATTAGTAGTAGATGACGAAAAGGATGTTCAAATACTTTTTCAACAACGATTTAGAAAAGAAATAAGAAAAGGAGAACTTAATTTTGTATTCGCTTTTTCGGGCGAAGAAGCTCTTAAAACTTTAGACGAAATGCAACAAGAGGCTGTGTTAATTCTTTCAGATATTAATATGCCAGGAATGAGTGGCTTAGAGTTATTGGAAGAAATTAAATCTGGTGCAGCACAACCACCACCTGTGGTTATGATGATTACAGCTTATGGTGATGAAGAAAATTTTAATACAGCCAAAAAACTTGGTGCGGATGATTTTTTAACCAAACCTGTAGATTTTAAATTATTGAAAGACAAATTAATACAAATTACGTAATGGCAAAAATATT
Organism: uncultured Flavobacteriaceae bacterium; assembly: GCA_963975205.1. GTDB lineage: Bacteria > Bacteroidota > Bacteroidia > Flavobacteriales > Flavobacteriaceae > Pontimicrobium. The sequence continues at coordinate 2,508 of CAXBFU010000004.1, forward strand.
AGTTGTTGACGACGAAACCGATTTAGAAGTTTTAATAAAACAAAAGTTTCGTAAAAAAATTCGCGAAAAAGAATACGAATTTCTCTTCGCCATAAATGGTGTTGATGCTTTAGAAAAGCTACTTGACGATCCAGAAGTGGATATTGTATTGAGCGATATCAATATGCCTGAAATGGATGGATTGACGCTTTTGAGCAAACTAAGCGAGCAAAAACCTTTGCTAAAATCGGTTATTGTTTCAGCTTATGGTGATATTGAAAACATTAGGACAGCCATGAATAGAGGTGCTTTCGATTTTATTACCAAACCCATAAATTTTGAAGATTTAAATATTACAGTAGAGAAAACCTTAAAGCACAGCAATCAAATTAAAGAAACACTACAAGCCATAAAAGAAAACAACATTTTAAAAATGTATGTCGATGAAAATGTGCTCAATTTTATGGGCAGTAGCGAATACGAGTCGAAAATAATGGCAAACGAAACCATTGAAGCCACAGTCATGTTTATCGATTTATGTGGTTTTACCAAAATAAGCGAAACAGTGCCTGCCGACACAGTTGTAACTATGCTAAATACCTATTTTGATGAAATGGTAAAAGAAATTATGGAACATCAAGGCTTTATCGATAAATTTATTGGCGATGCCATTATGGCTGTTTTTAGAGGTGAGTACCACTTAGATAGAGCTTTAGATACTGCTCTGGCAGTAAGAAACAGGATAAACAGCCTTCCAAAGTCTGACAGTTTACAAGGATTTATCCCTAAAGTGTCTATTGGTATTAAGAGTGGCGAAATGATTTCTGGTAATATAGGTTCAGCAAGTCTAAAAAGATTAGATTATACGGTTATTGGCGATACAGTAAATACAGCTGCACGTTTTCAGGATGCAGCAAAAGAAAACCAAATTATCATTTCTGAAGTTTGTTATAATGAAGTCAAGGAAGCTTTCAAATGCAAAAAAATTGGCGATATTCAATTAAAAAATAAAGCCGAAGCCATTACAGTTTACGAAGTTTTAGAATAAATAAATAAACCACTATGGATTTATAATCCATAGTTTTAAACAAAAGAATGAAATTCTTTTTAAGAGTCAACTTGTCATTCTGAACGAAGTGAAGAATCTCAATAGTATTAGATTTCTCGTCGCTCGTTCTTCGCTCTGTCGAAATGATATTAGCACTTAAAAGTTTATAGAAGCTAAAGTAGCTGCAATGAAATTGCAGGGTTTTAACCTTTAACTAGATAATAAAAATTTCATTTTCAACAAACATCAACCAATATGGAAGAACAAAAATTAAAAAAAATAAACCAACAAAAAAACAAACACACCGACGATTTAATTGACCATTATTGGGGAAGCATCAATTATGTGTCTGGGCTTATTAAAGCATCTGAAATTAAAGCTGGATTAATATTATCCTTTTACGGAATTCTACTGAATTTCACTTATAACTATTTAGAAATGGTTTTGGCTGAAGCTTCAAATAAGCCTTTTCTATACGTTTTACTTGCTGCTTGGTTTTTATGTACTGCAACTTCTATTTATTTTAGTGTACGCTGTTTTATGCCTAAAATTGAAGCTAAATACGAAAAAAATGTGTTCTTTTTTGGTGATGTGATTTCCAAATTTGGTAACGTTAAGGAATTTGCAAAAACGTTTCATGCTATAAGTTGTGATGAAGACCAATTATTTGACCAATTAGGACAGCAAATTTATATCATTTCAAAGATTGCAGCTTACAAATTTTCTTGTGTAAATAAGGCTTTGCGCTTTTTGGCAATTGGCCTTTTACTATTATTGGTGATTATGGGAAGTTATATGCTCGTTTCAATATAATCTCAAACTATTTTAATGAGGTTACTTCTTGGCAAAAAAGGACAAATTCTTTGTCTAAATCACTAATGAAACAGAAAACTTTTGTAAGTTTAGATGTAGAAACCTAAGCAGGGTATTTTTTTAAACATTGATAATCAATATGTTAAAACATTTAAACATCCTGCTTTTAACAAATAAAAATCACTTTTATCAAGACCAAGTCACGTTAATTTGCTAAAATGGGGGAAAAAATAAATGTATTGATCGTTGAAGATGAAATGCTTATAGGCGCAAACATTTCATTACAATTAAAACAACTTGGTTATAATGTAAGCGGTATTATACCTAGAGGTGAAGAAGCACTTGAAACAATTAGAAATGAGCAACCAGATATTGTCCTTTTGGATATTAATTTAAAAGGGAATATTGATGGTATTGATACAGCACATTTAATGCAAAAGGAGTATGATATACCAATTATTTATCTTACTGCCAATGCTGACGAATCACATTTTAACAGGGCAAAAACCACCAACCCTTATGCCTTTATTTCCAAACCGTTTAAAAAACTGGATTTACAACACGCCATTGAACTTACCATTAGCAGAGCTATTAAAGGACAGTCAAAAAGGATAGATCATGAATTAAACACATCATTTGTGCTGGATGATAGGATTTTTGTGAAGCATCACGATAATATGATCAAGATTATTATTAAAAACATATTATATATTGAAGCCGACCGTAATTACTGCCGTATATTCTCTAAAGAAAAAGAATACTTATTGGTAATGACGCTTAAAGAGATGGTTGAGAAACTACCTCCTGAACATTTTTTACGTGTTCACCGTTCGTTTATAGTTAATATCTCACAAATTGATGAAGTTGGCAATACGCATGTTGTGGTTTCCAGAAAATCTATTCCGATGAGTAAAAATTTAAGACCCGAATTATTTAAACGCTTGCAAACCATTTAAGCGGCTTTTCCCAATTCAAATTCAAAAGCGACGATAGTACCATTAGATTTTACATGCTCCATGGTGCCGTTAAGTTGCTGTGTTAACAATTGTATTAATTGCATTCCAAAACCTTTGCCCTTGGTAAAGTCATCATCTTCTTGACCTATGCCATTATCTATTACTTTTAGTGCTAGTTTGTTTTTGCCTAACTGTGTTAGGTTTACATTAAGTTTGCCCTTTCTGTCCTTTGGAAAAGCATATTTTAGTGCGTTTGTAATTAATTCGTTCACAATTAATCCCAGTGGTACAGCTGTATCAACATCCAGTTCCATGGTTTCCATATCACACTCAAGAACAATGCGCTGTTCTGCTCCAAAAGAATCAATCACATGCTTCCCCAAATTAATAAAATAGTCTTTCATTTCAATAGTTCCCAAGTTTTTTCCTTGGTACAACCGTTGGTGTATCATACTCATAGATTGTACCCTGTTTTGGCTTTCCTGCATAGCTTCTATAACTGTTATGTTTTCTGTTTGTGCAGATTGGAGCGAGAGTAAGCTTGATACAATTTCCAGATTGTTTTTAACTCGATGATGTATCTCTTTTAACAAAAATTCTTTCTCTTTATTTTGATTTTCAAGGAGTTTGTTTTTCTTTTTATTGGACACATAATTTTGATAAAGAATAACGAGCAATAGTAGCAATAATAGAGTAATAACTATTATTAGCGTTTGAAGTGTGCGTTGTTGGTTTAGCTTGGTTTGTTGTTCTTGGATTGTGCTTTCTTTTTGCGCCATGTTATGCTCGGTTTGCAACAAAGAGATATATTGATCGGATTCTGCTGTAAAGATTTTGGCTTTAAGCTTATCGTACATAGCCATGGCATCGTACGCATCTTTATAGTTATGGTTGCCAGCGTAAGCTTTTCCTAATGTTTCATAGGCTTGACTCAGGTAAAATTCGTCACCAAATTTTTCGGTCGCTACTTCAATAGATTTTTTTAAACTTTCGATTGCCGAAATATATTTACCCTCAAGGTGCTGTGCTTTTCCAAGGGCAAGCCAAGAGCGCATCAACATAAAGTTATTGTCTAGTAATTCGGCATATTTTATAGCTTTTTCTCCTGCGCTTTTAGCAGCTTCATAATTTTGCATATAGCCATTTAAATCTACCAAGGAAATGTAAATATCACTTAAATTATTATAAAAGCCATAACGTTCTCCTATAGACATGGCATGCTCATAATATTGCAATGCTTTATCAAATTCATTCAATCCCAGATAATTATTTCCAACAACGTAGAGTGTAAAATCGTAGTCCAAATCGTTTATACCACGCTCTTCAAAGATTGAAACAGATTTAAGTCCATACTCCAGGCCTTGCTCAAACTTTGATTTTTTCCAAAACAAATTACTTAAATCACTATATGCAACAGCTTTTGCTTTGTTGTCATTAAGCTTTACTCCCAACCGTAATGCCTCCAGTGCATAATCTGCAGCCATGTCCAATTGCCCTCTTCTCTCATAAACGTAACCAAGTTGTGTGTTTAAAAAAGCTAAATCTTGTTCCTGTACTTTATTTATAGCATTTTGTAACACAACTTGTGCGCTATCTAGTTTTTCTTGACGTAACAAAATAGATCCAAAAACAATTTGAAACCTTCCATTCCACAACGTATCTTTTTTGCTTTCTGTAAGTTTTAGACCTTCTCTTGTAAAAGCCGCAGCTTTTGTTAAATTACGTGTGTGCCAATAATACGCAAGGTCTTGCAACATAGAATACTGCAAAGAATCATTTGGAGCCAATTTATAATTGTTAGCAAGAATATCAAGGTAGGTTGCCCCAAAGTTATCGGTTTCTACAAACACTTTTTTATAGGGATTTTTGCGGTTTAAATCCACTATTTGCGAAAAAATCTTACTGGTACTTAAATTAAAACAAATACAAAGAAGAAGAAGAATTAAATGCTGGTTTTTCATTAATATCAATACGTTGTTTGGTTTTAAGCACTTTAAAGGTACAAATATTATGTTATTATTTGTTTGGTAACTAAAAGGTATGCTACGGACAGTAATTATAGCTCTTCGTCCTAAATCGCTTCCAAAATTTAATCCCTTTATATTACTTAGTAGTGTTATTTCCCTAATTGCCATGTAGCCTGCAAAATTTTGAATTGATGAAATATACACTTGTAATATTAATGGCTGTAAGTATTGGTTTTTTTGGATGCAATACATCGCAAAAAGAATTACTGGAAACCAATAATATAAACAGCCTAAACAAGTATATGGATTTGTGTTGGAATTCGCGAGAGGGAATAGAATTTAACAGTATAGCCACAACTGATTTTTACAGGGTTGTAAATGGTATTAATGTAGTTTCTAACAGCAATGAAATGGAGGCGCATATAAATGTGTACAAAACGGCTTTTCCCGATTTAAATGTTACAATAAATAAAACCATAACCTTTCATGATACTATATGTGTTCTATGGGAAATAACTGGTAGCAACACTGGGATTTATGGAGAAACCAAAGCTACAGGGAAAAAAATAAAAATAAGTGGCAGTTCCATATTATACTTTACTAGCAACAGTAAATTAAAGGGAGAGATTACACACTATAACGAGTTGGATTTATTACAGCAATTAGGTTATACCCTTATTGCTCCAATTGTAGAATAAAGCTATTAATCAATAATTATTAACCATTAAAACAAACATTATGAAAACTTTAAAATCAACCATCGTGTTAGCAATTATGATATTGCTGGCACCAATGCACTCCAATGCCCAAGACATGTACTACGTACACCAAGATGTGGTTAAACCTTCAAAAGTTATAGAATATGAAAGCACTCTTCAAGAAATAATGGCTCTTGCAAAAAAGCATAATCTGCAAGATACAAGGTTTATAACACTGGTAAGCAATAATTCTAATTATTCGTATGTAATGCCTTTAGCTAATATGGCTGAATTGGATGAACCATCGTTCCCAGCTAAATTAGCCGAAAAAGCTGGTAAAGACGTTGTTAAAAATCTTTTTGACAAATTAGACAAATTTTACGACATCGAAATGAATTATACACTTATTTTGGACAGAGATCTAACCTATATGCCTAATGGTTTTACACAAACTCCTGCTGGAGAAAACTACCGTAACAACCATTTTTTCCATATAGAACCAGGTAATCGCGCTGTTGTAAAACAAAAAATGAAAGCTGTAAAAGATTTATTTAAAAGCAAAGGCTCAAAATTGTATTACAGGGTTTACAAAAGTGGCTTTGGTACTCCAAACGAATATTACATGGTAGCAGTTGCTGCCAAAGATATCACAGACATGGAACTCAAAGGAAAAGCGAATGAAGCTTTATTGGGTGATGCATTACAAGAAGGGTTAAACGAACTCTACTTTAGTTCATTACGATACGAAAAGTTAGAAGGCAACATACGTCCGGATATTTCTTATTCACCAAACCAATAACCAACCAACACCAAACCTCACAGGTTTAAAAACCTGTGAGGTTTAATTAAAGCTATACATTATGAGAAACACTGAAATAAAAAGAAATAATAAGTTAAGTAAAAGTATAATATATGCTTTGGCTATACTCACCATTTTATTAATGTTATATTATGTAGTAATGCGTGCATTTCCTATGCTTCAACCTACACAAGAGGTGTATGGAAATTATTTCTTCCCAAGGGCTGTGTGGTTATTTCCACATATACTTTTAGGCCTTATCGCCATCCTCATAGGACCTGTTCAATTCATTGAAAAATTCAGGAATAAATATTTAAAACTTCATAGGAACCTTGGAAAAATTTATATAATAAGTGTCGTGCTATCTGGTCTTTTAGGTATGTATTTAGCTGCCACTTCCAATGTAAATATTAACTATGCTGTTGGATTGTTTTTTCTTGGAGTGACATGGGCAGGTACTGCAATAATGGCGTTTATCTCAATTAAAAAGAAAAAAATTGAGCTTCATAAAGAATGGATGATTAGAAGCTATGTTATCACATTTGCCTTTGTCACATTTAGGGTTATTGAAGATGTACTAAAAATCACTACAGAATACTCAAATGTTGACGTTTTGACGTTAATGTCATGGACCTCCTGGGCAATTCCATTATTTATTGCCGAACTTTTTATTCAAGGTAAAAAATTATCAAATTAAATAGTAACCATAATAAAAATAATAAGATGAAAAAAACAATTCAAAAATCAGTATTCGCTATAACCATACTGGTGGTAATGGCTTTAATGCTTCCTACAAATGCAATGGCACAAGATGCCACAAAAGTAGATTCCAAACACTATAGTGTAGAATTTGAAAACGACGAAATTAGAGTCCTTAAAATTAAGTATGGTCCTGGAGAAACTTCCGTTATGCATTATCATCCCAGAGGTTATGTGTTTTTTGTAACAGATTATGAAATCTCTTTTAAAATTCCCAATGGCGACATTATAGAGGCTTCAGGAAAAGCTGGACAATCTATGTGGTCTGATGCTGGACAACATCTACCAACAAATATTGGTGAAAACCCCTTAGAAGTATTACAGGTGGAATTTAAAACAAAACCAATGAAAAGCAAAAAGAAACATAAACAATAAAACAATGAAAACTTTAAAAACTTTAATTTTACTAGGCATAACTGTAATATTATTTACAGCATGCCAAAACAAACCCGAACGTTTTACTACGTCTTCTCCCGAAATTGATGAGGTAAAAGCATTAATTAAAGATTACCACGATGGTAACTGGGAAGCATGGAAAACCCATTATGCCGATACTGCAAAAATTTACCATAATACGTGGAAAAATGCAGCCACTCTCGATGAAACCATTGCCAATTTAAAAACCTTTATTGCCAATACATCCAGTTATGGGTTTGATGAAGGTGATGACAATATATTTTATGAAAGCATTATTAATGATAATGGACAAACTTGGGTCTATTTCTGGGGAAATTGGAAAGGGACATTGAAAGGCACTAGTAAAGTCATAGAAATTCCTGTACATCTTGATTTACAAATGGTAAATGGTAAAATAGTAACAGAATTTGGCTTTTATAATATTGATGAGTTTACTGCTGCACTTCAAGAAATAGAAGCTGCAAAAATGGCAAATGAAGTTGCTACAGAATAAAGCAATTTAACAATAACAGATAGTTTTGGTGAATTAGTTTTTAGTCTGAAAACCATAAAATTGTTTTCAAAAAAAATGTGGAGTTAGTGTTTTAATGGCTGTTACTTTCTTTTTAAGGAAATATAGCATTAAAAGTTTGCCAGACTATCTGTTTTTCTTTTTAATATCTATAAAAAATGAAATACTTTACAAAATCCTTTTTGCTGTTCACTATAATTTTAATGAGCTGTGTAAAACAAGAAAAAAATGAATTGACAATGCAAGAAGAAGTTTACAAAACAACCATGCAACATTTAATTGAAGATGTATGGAACAATCAGAATTTAGAAATAATCCCTAAAGTTTTTACAGAAGATATTGAAATGCATTTGGGCGGACTAGATTTTAATTTAAAAGGTCATTCTGCAATTCAAAAGGAATACATTCAACCTACTTTTGATGCATTTCCCGATATTAAACACGGTTATGATATGCTCCTTATTGATGGCGATAAGATTGCTATGTCCTTTTATGGAGAAGGCACTCATAAAAAGGCGTATGATGGCATTCCAGCTACAAACAAAGTCCTTAAATACAGAGGTATGGCTTTCTTTAGGATGGAAGGCAACCGAATAGCCGAAGTTTGGACACACTCCAATTGGGCAACTAAATTTAATGCATTAACACAATAAAAAATGAATAAAAAAATAAAAATAAAAACAACAATCTCAACACTTTTCACTGCAGTACTATTATTTACATCTTGTACAAATGGCAAAGTCGATAAAAACATAAAAATGTACTCAAATGTATGGGATGAAATTATTAATAACGGAAACTTGGGTTATTTCAACGAAGACAATTTCGATACCAATATTACACTCATTATGAGTCCCAAAAATATTGTAGGTATTGAAGCAGCAAAAGACTTTTATGCCAATTATATAACAGGATTTTCAAATGTTGAATTCACAATAGTAGATATCTTTGGTCAAAATGATAAGCTCGTAAAATACTGGAATTTTAAAGGTACTAATACTGGAGAATTTTTTGGTATGCCTCCTACAGGTAACAAAGTAGATATCGATGGCGTTACACTTGTTAAAATGAAAAATGGAAAAATTGTCCAAGAACAAGATTTTATGGACAATATGGCGTTTATGCAGCAATTGGGCATTGTCTCTTCTCCAGATAATATGGCAGTCATTCAAAAACTTTATGACGATTTTGCCAAAGGCGATATGGAAGCTATTGGTGCTGCATTGGATGCCAATATTGAATGGAACGAAGCCGAAAATTTCCCCTATGCCGATGGCAATCCATATATAGGTTTTGATGCCATATTAAATGGGGTTTTTGCACGTATTGGTGCCGAATGGGAATATTGGAACCTTGTCGATTTAAACTATCACGACATGGCAAATAACCAAGTTCTTGTAACAGGCCGTTACCAAGGCAAATACAAAAAAAATAGTGCTGTAATCGATATACAAATGGCACATCTCTGGAATTTAAAGGATGGAAAGGTGACTAAGTTCCAACAATTTGCAGATACCAAAGGAATAGATGAAGCAATAAGAAAATAAAATCAATTTCCGTTATGTATCCCGAATTTGATCTCTTAATAAGTTTATCGGCAATAGCAGGTATATTTATTGGTTTTGGTGCCTTAATAACAGTAAGTACACCTAACAATAGTATCATCCTTGGAATGCTAAGGGGTATTGTAAGTGTTGGCTTGCTCACTTTAGTTGGAAGCCTAATCCCGTGCTGTTGGGTCGTTATGGTATAGAAACTAAAAAAGTATGCAGCCATTAGAAACCCATTAATAAAACCAAAATATTCTTCAATGCTTTTGTACTCGATAAAATCCCTATATTTATAAAGGCAAAAACTCTTTGTTCCATTTTTTTTTGACCTATTAACTTTTAACCAACCAATGGTAATGACATCTTTCATGCTTTTTTATGCTTTACACCTAACTCATCTAATAGCCAATTGCTGTGTATATGAGAATAACTTCCATAATATTTCTAGCGTAAAAATTAACACATAAATTCATTTAAACATGCAGAAAGTCTTTTTTAAATATCACCTCGATTATTAATCTAACAAATACTCTATTTAATATGAAACCCATTAGTAAAATTTCGACATCCATTACACTCCTCTTCACTATGTTTTATCTATCAAGTTTTAACATTGAAGCACAAACTAAATTAATGCATCAACCTGCACTAAGCGATACTCATATTGCATTTATATATGCGGAAGATTTATGGGTTGCCAATATTGACGGTAGCAATCCAATTAGATTGACCATAGATGAAGGTATAGAATCATTACCTATATTTTCCCCTGATGGCAAGTATATTGCTTTTAATGCTCAATATGATGGCAATACAGATGTTTACATAATCCCCTCAACAGGTGGCATACCAAAGCGTCTAACATTTCACCCAAGTGGCGATTATGTAGTCGATTTTACACCAAATGGTAAGAATGTATTATTTTCTTCAAGGCGCAATTCTTTTACCAATAGATATGAGCAACTCTACACAATTGGAACAAGTGGCGGAAACGTTACACAGTTAGAAATTCCTAATGCTTCTTGGGCTTCTTATTCCGATGATGGCAGCCACATTGCTTATACACCTTTGTACGAGCCATATGCGCAATGGAAGCATTATCGTGGTGGCATGGAATCACGTATCTGGATATACAACATAAAAACACACAAAGTAGAAGAAATTCCAAAACCTAATAATGTTGGCAATACAACGAAACCACAATGGATGGGTAATCATATTTATTATAGAAGTGATGTTAATGGAGAATTTAACTTGTATCAATATAATATAAACACAAAAGTCTCAAAACAGCTTACAACCTATAAAGATTTTCCAGTATTGGACTTGGCCGCAAGTAATGGCAATGTAATTTTTGAACAAGCTGGTAATTTGCATATATACAATCCAAGCACTAATGAGGTGAAAAAACTAGTTATAAATATTTCAACAGACCTTTTAGAACTTCGTGAACGTTTTGTTTCAGATAATAGTTATTTACGTTCAGCATCTATTTCACCTTCTGGTGTACGTGTTGTAATGGATTATAGAGGAGACATTATAACGGTTCCTGCCAAAAAAGGCGATCCAAGAAATTTAACCCTTACTACTGGGACACACGAAAAATATCCAGAATGGTCTCCTGATGGTAAATCTATTGCTTATTTCTCTGATGCTTCAGGAGAATATGAACTTCATGTAAAATCTATTGTTTCTAACAATGTAAAAAAGTACCCTTTGGATGGTACAGGTTTTTATGCTAACATTCATTGGTCGCCAGATAGCAATAAGATTTGTTTTATAGACAATGGTCGGAATTTATATATGCTAGATATAGCATCTAAAAAATCTATAAAAATAGCGTCCGACGAAATGTATGTTCCAGGACCTTTTAGAGAATTATTTGGTGATTGGTCTTCAGATTCAAATTGGATTACATATACAGTAATAACCGAAACCAATTTTGAACGTGCCTATGCATATTCTATAACTGAAAAAAAATCGTATGCAATCTCAGATGGATTAGCAAATGTATCCGAACCTAAATTTGATCCTAGCGGAAAATACATCTTTATGTTGGCATCTACAGATGCAGGTCCTGTTGTTAATTGGTTCGACCAATCAAACAACGATATGGATTTTAGCAATGCCATATATCTAGTCACCTTACAAAAAGATACTGTGTCTCCTTTTGCAAAAGAAAATGATGCCGAAGAAATTAAGGAAGAAAAAAATGAAAAAGACAAAGACAAAAGTAAAGCCGAAACCGAAAAACTTGTGAAAATTGATTGGGACGGATTTGAAAATAGAATTATCGATGTTCCTCTTTCTGCTTCAGATTACAGAAATCTTGCTGTTACAAGTGAAGGTGAATTATTTTATATAGCTAATAAAGATAATACACCTATGATTCATAAATACAACATAAAAGAACGAAAAGAGGATGCGATTATGCCTGCTAGTGGATTTCAAATAGCGAGCAAAGGCAAAAAAATGCTCTATTTTAATAGAGGAAGTATTGGCATTACCAATGTAGGTAAAAAAGCAGAAGATGGTCCTTTAAATCTATCAGAGGTTAAGGTTAAAATCAACCCTAGAAAAGAATGGGAAAATATCTTTAATGAAGCGTGGCGTGTTAATCGTGATTATTTTTATGATCCTGGTATGCATGGTGTTGATTGGAAAGCAATGAAACAAAAGTATCAAGTGTTTTTACCAAGTGTTGCGTCCAGAGGTGATTTATATAGAATGATGTCTTGGATGTTTAGTGAATTAGCTGTGGGTCATCATCGTTTTGGCAGTCGTGGAGACAGAATGAATAATCCTGAACGTATTTCAGGTGGATTATTAGGTGCAGATTATGAAGTTTCAAACAGTAAATATCGTATCAAAAAAATATATGGTGGATTAAATTGGAATCCGTCTTTGAGATCGCCATTAACTGAACCTGGAGTTAATGTAAATATAGATGATTACATAATTTCAATAAATGGAACTAAGGTCACGTCTAGTGACAACCTCTATAGCTTTTTTGAAAATACCGCAAATAAAATTGTGAGTTTGCAAGTATCTGCTTCAGCCGATGGTAGCAACCCAAGAACCTATAAGGTGACTCCTGTTGGTAACGAAAGTGCCCTTCGTAATAGAGATTGGATTGAAAGCAATATGAAAAAAGTCCATGAAGCAACCAATGGTCAAGTGGCTTATGTTTACGTGCCAAATACAGCAGGTGCAGGACACCAATATTTTAAACGCTATTTCTTTCCTCAGGCTACAAAAAAAGCAATCATAATTGATGAACGATTTAATGGAGGAGGTCAATTGGCCGATTATTACATCGATATGCTTAAAAAACCTGAACAAGCCTATTGGAACTTTAGATATGGCAAAGATTTAAAATCACCAAGTGCCTCAATTCAAGGCCCTAAAGTGATGATTACCGATGAAACTGCTGGTTCTGGCGGCGATTATTTACCATGGATGTTTAAAAAATTTAAACTAGGAACCATTGTAGGCAAGCGTACTTGGGGCGGACTTGTTGGCGTTTTAGGCTATCCTGAATTTATTGATGGTGGATCAGTCACGGCACCAAATGTGGCTTTCTATACCGAAAATGGTTTCAGGGTAGAAAACGAAGGTGTTGCTCCAGATATAGAAGTCGAACAATGGCCAGAATTAGTTATCAAAGGGCATGACCCTCAATTGGAAAAAGCCATTGAAATTGCCTTAAAAAAATTGAAGGAAAATCCACCAAAAGCAATGAAACGTCCACCCTATCCAATAAAAACTAAAAATTAAATCTGTATGAAAACATATTTTAAAATTTTCACTATTTGTTTACTTATATCGTCCTATTCCTTTGCTCAAATACAATCCAATTTAGAGCTCATCGATATTTTTAACATGGAATTGGTTTCCGACCCTCAAATATCGCCTGACGGCACAAAAATTGTCTTTGTTAGAAACTTTAAAGATGTCATGACCGACAGAAACTTATCCAACTTATGGATATCAAACTACGATGGTTCCAACATGCGACCGTTAACAACTGGAAACCAAAACGACTTTAGTCCAATCTGGTCGCATGATGGTAAGAAAATTGTGTTTAAATCTAATAAGGAAGATAACAAAATGAAACTCTATCTGATGTGGATAGATACCAAGGAAACCATGCCATTAACCAATTTACCACAATCGCCTGCACAAGTAGCTTGGTCAAATAACGACGAATATATCGCTTTCAATATGTTTGTACCAAAGGCAAAAGCATCCATTGTTAAAATGCCAGCAAAACCTGAAGGTGCCAAATGGAACACACCACCAACTTATATAGATGACATGAATTATAGAGGCGATGGACAAGGCTATCTAAAATCTGGTAATATGCAGTTATTTACCTTATCAACTGATGGAGGTTCCCCTAGGCAATTGACTTTCGAAAATTTTGACCATGGTGCACCAATTTGGTCTAAAGATGACAAGAGTTTATACTTTAGTGCCAATTTTCATAAAGATGAAGAATTAGAACCAAATGACAGCGAAATCCATCAAATTAACATTGCATCAGGGAAAATTAAAACACTTACCAAAAGATATGGTCCAGATCAAAGTCCTAGATTATCACCTAATGGTTCTAAAATTGCCTATACAGGATATGACGACAGCTATCAAGGTTATCAAGTAACCAAATTGTATGTTATGAACAGTGATGGCAGCAATTCTAAATTAATATCCAAAGATTTTGATAGAGATATTGTTAACATTAATTGGGACATTGAAGGCAAAGGCATTTACTTTCAATATGACGACAAAGGAGACACAAAAATTGGTCACATAACACTAAATGGAAAAGTTTCGAAAATTGCAGAATCTCTTGGTGGCTTATCTTTAGGACGTCCTTACAATGCAGCATCATATTCTGTGTCAAGTAACGCTAAATTTGCCTATACTCTTGGTGGAACAAATCATCCAGCAGATTTAGGGGTTACTGATGGCAAATCAACAAAACGATTAACCGCTGTAAATGATGATTTATTTTCTTTCAGAAACTTAGGAAATGTAGAAGAAATTTGGTGGAAATCATCTTATGATCAACGTGATATCCAAGGTTGGATTGTAACACCTCCAAATTTTGACCCTAATAAAAAGTATCCATTTATTTTAGAAATTCATGGTGGTCCATTTGCGAGTTATGGTTCGGTTTATTCGGCAGAAATACAAGCTTTTGCAGCAGCTGGATATGTTGTTTTTTATACTAATCCTAGAGGAAGCACAAGCTATGGTCAAGAATTTGGAAATTTAATACATCATGATTACCCAAATAATGATTATCATGATTTAATGTCTGGTGTTGATGCAGTAATTCAAAAAGGATATGTAGATGACAAAAACTTATTCGTTACTGGTGGTAGTGGTGGTGGTGTTTTAACCGCTTGGATAGTAGGTAAAACCAATAGATTTAAAGCAGCAGTAGTGGCTAAACCAGTAATAAATTGGTATAGTTTTGTGTTGTATGCTGATGGCACTCCTTTTTTCTATAAATATTGGTTTCCAAACAAGCCTTGGGAAGATCCAACCAGCTATTTAAAACGTTCACCTTTATCGTATGTCGGAAATATCACAACTCCCACTATGTTACTAACTGGTGAAGAAGATTACCGAACACCTATAGCAGAATCTGAACAATTTTATGCGGCCTTAAAACTAGAAGGCGTAGAAACAGCTATGGTACGTATTCCAGGTGCTTCACATGGTATTGCTAACAAGCCCAGCAATTTAATAGCAAAAATAGCGAGTATTTTAGCTTGGTTTGAAAAATATAAAAACTAAAACAATTGTAAATAATAAAACAATACAATCATGAAGTATATATTAAAGATTTTTATTCTCTTATTTAGCATTTCAACCTTTTCGCAAGGCACAAGGCTTTTACGTCAACCTAATATTAGCGACTCACAAATTACTTTTACTTATGGAAGCGATGTATGGATTGCAGATATTAACGGAACGAATGTAAAACGGCTTACAAGTACAGCAGCAGTAGAAAGCAATCCTTATTTCTCTCCAGATGGAAAATGGATAGCCTTTACCTCTAATCGTTTTGGCTCCAATGCAGTTTATGTTGTTTCGGTTGAAGGAGGTGATGCAATGCGACTTACTTGGCATCCAAATGGTGCGCAAGTTCGTGGTTGGACAAATAATGGCAAACATGTTTTATATGCTTCTAGTCGCGATGTTGCTCCTAGCAGCTTCGATCGTTTATGGACAGTTCCCGTAAAAGGTGGCCCATCAACATTGGTAACGAATCAATGGAGTACATCTGGTTCATATTCCAAAGATGGTAAACACATGGTTATTGATAGAATGAGTCGCTGGGATGAAGAATGGCGTGCATACAGAGGTGGTCAAAACACACCTTTAGTAATTTTAAATTTAACTAATTCACAAGAAACATTACTCCCAAACAATAAAACTACTGATATAAAACCTATTTGGTTAGGAGACACTATTTATTTTCTTTCTGACAGAGATTTTGTGGCCAATATTTGGTCATTCAACTCAAAGACTTCCAACTTAAAACAAGTAACAACTTTTAAAGGCTCAGATATTAAATCATTATCTGGTCATGATAATATGCTTGTTTTTGAACGTGATGGTTATTTACACACTTTAGACCTTAATACAAACGTATCAATTCAGCTGAATATTAATGTTGTTGGTGATTTTCCTTGGGCAAATACAAAATGGCAAAATGTAAGCCGCTCAACCCGTTCTGCTTCTTTATCACCAACAGGAAAACGTGCCATCATGGAATCTAGAGGTGAAATTTTTACAGTCCCAATTGAACATGGAGATTCAAGAAACATGACACAAAGTTCAGGCGTTGCAGATAGAACACCTATTTGGTCACCCAAAGGAAACGAAGTAGCTTGGTTTTCAGATAGAAGCGGAAATGGCTATGAATTGTTGATTGCCAATCAAGATGGCATGTCAGCTCCAAGAAGCATTTCTATTGGCGAATCTAAATTAGGCTGGGAACCAACTTGGTCTCCTAATGGAAAATTTATTGCTTTTACCGATGATGATGTGAGGGTTAGACTCGTTGATATTAAATCAGGAACAGTTAAAACCATTGATGTTGGTGGTAATAATTTAGAACGTGGTAATTTAGGCTTGACTTGGTCTTCAGATTCAAAATGGTTAGCATATTCAAAGTCTGGAAGCAACAACTTTAGACAAATAATGGTTTGGTCGTTGGAATCGAACAAAACGCAAGCTATCACAAATCCTTTTGCAGATTCTTTCTCACCTTCTTGGGATGCAGATAAAGAACATCTTTATTTTCTAGCAAGCACGGACGTAGCCTTAGGTTCTGGTTGGGCCAATACAAGTGCCATGACTTCAAATCCTGAATATGCAGCTTATGTTATTAATTTACAAAATGACGATACTTCACCTTTCAAACCAAAAAGTGATGAAGAAGAAGCTGAGAAGAAAGACGAAAAGAAAGAAGACGATAAAGCAAAACCTGATGAAAAAAAAGCTGATGAATCAATAAAAATTGATTTTAAAAATATTGAAAGACGAACCTTAGCCTTAGATATTCCTGTTCGCAATTATAGTTATTTGATAAGTGGTCCAAAAGGTGCTGTTTTTATTATGGAACGTATCCCAAACAGTCGAGGATTAACCATACAAAAATATAAACTAGAAGACAATAAAGCTAAAGAATTTATTAGTGGAGCCAGCCAAATATCTGTTTCTAATGATGGTAAAAAAATGCTAGCGCAAGTTAATGGAAACTGGCAAGTCATGGATACTGGAGGACCAAGTGGAAAAGATGGAAAATCTTTAAAAGTTGATCTTCAAATGAATTTAAATAAAACCGCAGAGTGGACACAAATGTTTGAAGAAGCTTGGCGTTATGAACGTGATTATTTCTACGATCCAAACATGCATGGTCGCGATTGGAATGAAGTTTACAAACGCTATGCTCCTTTAGTTCCTTATATAAAGCATAGAGCAGATTTAAGCTATATCTTAGATCAAGTTAATGGTGAGTTATCAGTTGGTCATAGTTTTGTGTTTGGTGGAGATTATCCTGAAACTGATAACTCTAAAGTAGGGCTTTTGGGTGCAGATTTGGAAGCAAAAAACAACCGTTGGCAAATAAAACGCATCTATACAACCGAAAGCTGGAATCCAGGTTTAAGCAGTCCTTTAGATCAACCAGGATTAAACATAAAAGAATCCTATTACATTGTAGGAATAAACGGAAATCCATTGACTGCTAACGATAATCCATTTCAATTATTAGATGGTACTTTAAATAAACAAACCACTTTACATATTAATGACAAGCCTGAATTTACAGGTGCTTGGAAAGAAGTTGTAGAACCTATTAGAAGCGAAAATGGATTACGTCAACGTGCTTGGGTTGAAGATAACAGAAGATTGGTTGATAAGCTTTCTAATGGAAGATTAGCTTATGTTTGGGTGCCAAATACAGGTGGCTCTGGGTTTGTATCTTTCAATCGATATTTCTTTGCACAACAAGACAAAGAAGGAGCAGTAATTGATGAGCGTTTTAATGGTGGAGGCTTATTGGATGATTACATGGTAGATTTAATGACCAGAACCCTTAGAGCTGGTTTAACAAACGAGGTTCCAGAAGGAAAAGCCATGAGGCTTCCAGCAGGAATTTTAGGCCCAAAAGTATTACTCATTAATGAGCTCTCTGGTTCAGGTGGCGACTTTTTCCCTTGGGTATTTAGGCAACAAAAAGCAGGGCCATTAATTGGTACTACAACTTGGGGAGGATTGGTAAAATCGTCTGTACATTATAGTTTAATTGATGGAGGCGCACTAACCGCTCCTGATAATGCAGTTTTTGATCCAATAAATAACAAATGGATTGCCGAAAACAAAGGTGTTGCTCCAGATATTGCAGTAAGGCAAGATGCTGTTTCTTTATCAAAAGGTAAAGACCCTCAATTAGAACGTGCAGTAAAAGAAGTTCTAGAATTGCTAAAAACACAAGGAAGTAAAAAAATAGTTCCACCTCCTTATTCAAAACCTGCAAAATCAAATAATTAAAAACTAATCCTCAATAATTATGAAAAAACATGTCACTGCTCTATTGGTTCTTTGCTTTTTAAGCTTTTCTTTAATTGCACAATCCCCTAAAAAAGACGACCCAACCAAGTGGACTCCAGAAGATATCATCAACCGTGAATCCATGGGTTCGGTATCTTTTTCGCCAAATAACAACATGGTTGTTTGGACCAAAAGCAAACCAGTAAAAGATAAAGATCGTTTCGTTTCCAACATCTATTTAACACGATTGGATTTAAAAAAGGATGAGGCGTTTAAGACCATTCAACTCACCCATGGAGACGAAAGTGACAGCAGCCCTATTTTTAGTAAAGATGGTGAACACATCTACTTCTTATCTTCAAGAGATAAAGGAAACAAATTGTGGAGTTTGAGCATTTATGGTGGAGAAGCCAAAGAAGTTAAAGCGTTTAAAAATGGTATTTCCAGCTTGCAATGGCAGAATGAAAACACGTTATTGTTTCAATCGCACGACGGAAAAACATTGTATGAGCAAGAACTTGAAAAAAAGAAAGATAATGTGATTGTGGTTGAAGACTCTATGCATTGGAGGCCAAATCATGTGTATGCTTTTAACATTAAGGACAAGTCCATAAAACGATTAACCAATAACAAAAAACCGTTAGCTGGTTATCAAATTTCTAAAGATGGTAAATGGTTGTTTTATAGCATGCAACGAAGCAGAAGTTATGCAGCTGATGCCCAACAAGATCCTTTTCATTACCTAAAAAACCTTGAAACTGGTGACGTTATTAAAATAAAAACCAATCTTGGTCAACCAATGAGAGGTATCCAGTTTACAGCAGATAATAAAGGCTTTTATTTTACATCAACTTATGCTTCCGATCCAGAATGGAATGGCGATGGTATTAACGAGCTCTACTACTACACTTTGGCTAATCAAACTTATAAAAAAGTAGATTTAAAATGGGATTTAGGCATTGGTCGAGGTTTTACTGTGGTTGGTAATGATGCTATTGCGACACTAGCAAATAAAGCCTATATAAGATTGGCTTACTATAAGAAAAACAACAACTCTTGGAGAAAGTTAAATATTGATTTAAATGAAAAAAATGACCATACATCCATTATCACAGTGTCAGATGATGGAAAAAAAGTAATATACACCTACTCCACAGCATCGCGTTTGCCAACGTTTCATATGGCTGATTTAATTGAAAACAAGTTTTCAAATGAACAAGAACTAGTAAAACTCAACAAAAACCTCAGCAAAAAAACCTTGGCAAAGACCGAAGTTATGGTCTGGAAAGGTTATAACAATGAAGAAGTCACAGGTATTTTAGTCTATCCGGAAAACTATCAAAAAGGCAAACGTTATCCATTAATGCTGTCTATTCATGGTGGTCCAGCTGGTGCTGATTTAGATTTATTTAGCGACCGTTGGAGTACGTATCCTCAGTTACTTTCACAAAAAGGCATGTTTATTTTAAAACCTAATTATCACGGGTCGTCCAATCATGGATTAGAATTTGTGGAGAGTATCAAAGGCAATTATTATGAACCTGAAATGGAAGATATTATTAAAGGTATTGATGTTTTAGATAAGGAAGGAAAGATAGACAAAAACCAAATGGGTACCATGGGATGGTCCAATGGTGCTATTATTACAACTATGCTAACGGTTCGTTATCCAGATATGTTTAAAGTAGCTGCTCCAGGAGCTGGCGATGTAAACTGGACCTCAGATTACGGAACATGTAGGTTTGGAGTAAGTTTTGATGAAGGCTATTTTGGCGGAGCGCCTTGGGATGATACCAACGGGAAATTCTACAATGAAAACTACATCATAAAATCGCCATTATTTGAAATTGAAAAAATAAAAACACCAACCATTATTTTTCATGGTAGCGAAGACAGAGCTGTACCACGTGATCAAGGTTGGGAATATTTTAGAGGCTTGCAACAATCTGGGAACACACCTGTAAGGTTTTTGTGGTTTCCTGGCCAACCACATGGTTTAAGGAAAATCACACATCAATTACGTAAAATGAATGAGGAAATCCAGTGGATAGACACCTATTTATTCAACAAGCCTTCTACCAAAAATGAAGCCTTTAAAGAAGACAGCCCTTTAGCAGAATTATTAAAAATTCAAAAAGCCAAAAGTGTGGATGGTTTATTTGGTGAAATGAAAAATGGTGTATTGATTCCAGAAACATTGCTCATTAAAAAAGATTCAAGTTCCATTGGTCGTTTTGAAGTGACTAATGCACAGTTTAAAGCATTCAAGTCTAGTTTTACTTACGAAGCAGGAATTGATAACTATCCAGCCGAAGTAAGTATGCAAGATGCAAAAGCTTATGTACAATGGTTGTCTGACAAAACTGGAGACACCTATCGTTTACCAAACGACAAAGAAGCAAAAAGTTTGCATAAAAAAGCACATAAAGCTGCTGCAAAAGGGTTAACTCTAAATTATTGGGCTGGTTATGCCATCACAAAAGATGAAGTACCAATGTTGAGAGAAAAACTCAATAAAGATTTAAAGACCATTTTATACAAAAAAGTAGGCAAAAAGAAACCAACCAAAGTTGGTGATGCTGAAATATATGATTTAGGTGGAAATATTGCCGAATATTACGATGGTGGTGTTTATGGTTATAGTGCTTATGATTTTTATGATGCTAATGATGATAGCATGATAAACAGTAAACATGTTGGGATTCGTGTGATAAAAGATTAGAAGTTAATGATTAAATTCTTCCACTATCTGAACACAATTTTGTCAAAACATGATTAAAGAAAATCGAGTTAGTAAATACATACTCTATGCTATTGTATAAACAATGCTCTGTTCCGATAGGAACAATATATTGGTAGAAATGAAAAGCACCATACAACCTCGTGCCTTTAGGTACGAGATATAAAAACAATCTATGGCAAACACCTATACACAAATACACATTCAAGTTGTCTTTGCAGTTCAAAACAGGCAAAGCCTGATTAAAAATGAATGGAAGGATGAATTGTATAAATACATTACAGGGATTATCCAAAACCATAATCACAAATTATTGCAAATAAACGGTATGCCAGACCACATCCATATTCTGTTTGGTATGCGGCCTAAACAATCTTTATCAGACTTGATGAAACAGGTAAAACAAGATTCATCAAAATGGATAAACAGCAAAGGGTTTGTTAATGGTAAATTCTCTTGGCAAGCAGGATTTGGCGCATTTTCGTATGCAAAATCTGATATTTCAAATGTGATTGATTATATCAAAAATCAAGAGCAGCATCATAAATCAATAACGTTTCAAAAAGAATATTTACATTTATTGAAAGAATTTAATATTGAATATGATGAACGCTATATTTTAAAATCGGTAACTTAAAATATCTTGTACCTAAAGGCACAAAAAACATTATAAATATCATGAGCTACCAATATCAAGTCCTTAACAGGACAAACAACCATTAAAACTATGATTAAATTCTTCAGTAAAATACGTCAAAACATGATTAAAGAAAACAGAGCGAGTAAATACATGCTCTATGCTATTGTATAAACAATGCTCTGTTCCGATAGGAACAATATATTGGTAGAAATGAAAAGCACCATACAACCTCGTGCCTTTAGGTACGAGATATAAAAACAATCTATGGCAAACACCTATACACAAATACACATTCAAGTTGTCTTTGCAGTTCAAAACAGGCAAAGCCTGATTAAAAATGAATGGAAGGATGAATTGTATAAATACATTACAGGGATTATCCAAAACCATAATCACAAATTATTGCAAATAAACGGTATGCCAGACCACATCCATATTCTGTTTGGTATGCGGCCTAAACAATCTTTATCAGACTTGATGAAACAGGTAAAACAAGATTCATCAAAATGGATAAACAGCAAAGGGTTTGTTAATGGTAAATTCTCTTGGCAAGCAGGATTTGGCGCATTTTCGTATGCAAAATCTGATATTTCAAATGTGATTGATTATATCAAAAATCAAGAGCAGCATCATAAATCAATAACGTTTCAAAAAGAATATTTACATTTATTGAAAGAATTTAATATTGAATATGATGAACGCTATATTTTAAAATCGGTAACTTAAAATATCTTGTACCTAAAGGCACAAAAAACATTATAAATATCATGAGCTACCAATATCAAGTCCTTAACAGGACAAACAACCATTAAAACTATGATTAAATTCTTCAGTAAAATACGTCAAAACATGATTAAAGAAAACAGAGCGAGTAAATACATGCTCTACGCCATTGGAGAAATCATCCTTGTGGTTATTGGTATTTTGATTGCTTTACAGATTAATAATTGGAAGGAGGAAAACAGTAACAGAGCTTTGGAAAAACAAATGATGTCCAATTTAAATTCTGAGTTTAGAAACAATTTGAGCAAAATTCAAGAAAGTATCATTCAATACAAACAAACTGAAGATGCTATTCGGTTTTTGATGTCAAAGATGCAAGCTTCCTCAGATGAATTAAAGCAACACAATATTGATAGTTTACTAGCAAATGCAGTTGATGTTTTTGATTATAGACCAACGCAAAACACCCTTACAGAAATACTCTCTTCAGGTAATTTAAAGCTAATCTCAAATGACTCTATAAAATACAATCTTTTACAATGGTCTGCAGAGCTTAATGAAATTAATGAAGCTTGGTTAACACTAGACGATTTTAATCAACATATGGTCATCCCTTACCTTAGCGAAAATGTCTCCATGAGAAATATTGATAAATACTCTTTGATGAAATGGGAGAAATTGTCAACATTTAAAGTGAATTACGAAAAAACTTTCAACGATATAAAATTTGAAAACAATTTAGATAATTTGGGTTGGGCAGTTGTAAATTACCAAATGGTACTTACAAGACTGGAAAAAGTGATTAAAAACATTATAAGATTAACTGATAGCTAATGATTAAATTCTTCAGAAAAATACGCCAAAACATGATTAAAGAAAACAGAGCGAGTAAATACATGCTTTATGCCATTGGTGAGATTGCCCTAGTCATGATTGGTATTTTGCTTGCTTTACAAGTAAATAATTGGAATGAAAATAGAAAACTAAATAATAATCGCCAACAATTAATAAGCTCATTAATAGAAGATTTTAAATATAATGCTAGCGAGCTAACGCAAGAAATAAAATTTGCAGATTCTTTAAAAAAGGTAAGTGACACGTACTATAAATTAACAACTAATAAAACACAGCTAGTATCAGTAGATTCATTGAGAGAACTCGCACGTTCATTTTTTAGAGGTCATGTTTTAAACATAAATCTAACGGCATATAATAACGCAAATTCTACTGGTAGTATAGGTCTTTTAAACAGTAAAATATTACTACAAGAGTTAACTGTCTTTATCGAAAATTATACCACTTTTAAAAGATTAAATGAAGAAGGTCTATATAACTTTTTTAATGGGTCATCCTGGGAATTACGGAAGTCAATAGATATTAATTCAATATACGGAAGTAATGATTTGGGGGATGAAATACCGTTTTCAAAATATAAATCAATCATAGACTCTAACTTGGCTAAGGCAGCTCTAAATAATATCTATATCCTAAATCATAATATCCGCAACCAATTAATTAAAATGGATGTTGCAAATAAAACTATTCTAGAAACTCTTGAAACCATGAAAGCCGATTAATTAAAATAATATGATTAAAGTTAAAACAAGCTGTTACGCTTTTTGTTAAGCACTTATTTTGATGATGAAGCTAAGCGACCTATTAAGAGGCTATTAAAGATGTTGAAAAAACTTTTAAAACTGAATGAATACTAATATTACGAAATGATTTTTACAACGTAAAATTTAAGACCTTTGCTTTTCAAAAAGACATTAAATTGTTTTCAGAAGAATCCATAGCAAAAAATATTTTAAAAGCACATTAGATTGGTTGTAGCAAGCAGCTCAAAAAATTATTCGATTAACAAATGATTAAATTACACAAAAAATACAATAAATTCCCCTCTTGGGAGGGGATTAAGGGGTGGGTTAAAAACATGAAACCATGATAAAATTCTTTAGAAAAATTAGATACAACCTTATGGAACAAAATAAGACTACTAAATACTTTAAATACGCTATTGGCGAAATAGCACTAGTAATGATTGGTATTTTGCTAGCCATTCAAGCCAATAACTGGAACGTAAATAGAATTGCTAAAACAGAGCTTAATCAGTCATTAAACAAATTATTGATTGAACTAGATCAAGATAGTGCAGAATTAAATATTAGAATCAGTGCTAATAATGAGATGATTGCTACATTAGACTCATGCCTAATTATTTTAAAGGAACCAGAGAAGTACTCTATTGAAAAATTTGAAGATTTATTTCATTTCATGAATTATACAATGACTTTTAAGTTCGCAAGGGTAACTTTTGACGCACTCTCAAGTTCAGGAAAGCTTAAGCAAATTAAAAATACCAAGCTTTCTGATTCTTTAATAAATTATTATGGACAAGCAGGATACAAGCAAGTTGAAAGTGCGCTTACTTTTCATGTTAGGGAAAATATTAGGTCTTACACTCTTGGTTTTGATTATTTAAATTTTAATGATGAACTCGACTCTTATGATGATTCAGATTTTGACATAACCAAAAAAACCTTAAATGATTATAGCAGTGATGTTAGAATAATAAATACCATTCGGCTTAAAATGGTACTGCATCGCTTTCTTGATGAAAATTACAAACTTTTAATCCCAAAAAATGAATATTTAATAAATGCAATTAAACAAGAACTCGAATAAAAAATGTATGATAAAATTCTTTATAAAAATTAGATACGACCTTATGAATCAAAATAAGACTACCAAACCTACTTTCGCCAAGGCTTTGATAGGCAGGTATTTTAAATATGCCATTGCAAGAACTGAAATCCGTTCCTTAGGAACAACATATTGGTAGATATGAAAAACAATACCATTTCGTGCCATAGGTACGACATATAAAACTATAGATTATGTACCTAAAGGCACGAAGCAAATCAACAAATATTAAGCTACCAAAATAAAGTCCCTAAAGAGACGCTAACAATTAAAGAAATGATTAAATTTTTCAGACAAATAAGATTCAAATTAATGGAAACAGGAAAAACAGGAAAATACTTTAAATACGCCATTGGCGAAATAATCCTTGTTGTTATAGGCATTCTTATTGCACTTTCCATTAATAACTGGAACGAGGCTCGGAAAAGCAGTGCGTTTGAAAAAGAAATTTTAACTCAAGTACAAGCAAATCTTGTTAAAGACAAATTAACACTTGAAGAAATAAGTTCAAATTTTCAAAAGGCAATTAATTCATCAAACAAAATTTTAGAAAGCGCATGGTCTCAACAAGACATAGATAGTCTTCAATTTTGGCTTGCAGATGTTATACAGTTCGATCGCTTTCAGCCTCTAACCAATGCCTATGAAGTATTAAAGTAAAAAGGATTAGACCAAGTTAAAAATAAAGAATTACGCTTTTTATTAGGCACTTATTATGATGACGAAGCCAAACGCTCTGTTAATGCTATTGGAGATATTGAAGAAACTTTTAAAACCGAATGGATTCCAATAATGCGAAATGATTTTGACGATGTAAAGTTTAAGACCTATGCTATTCCAAAAGACATTAAGTTGTTTACTGAAGAATCTATAGCAAAAAATATTATAAAGATAAATAGAGATAATTTTGGTGGCGGAAAAAATAGTATTGACTTAACAATTATAACCATTAATAAAATTCAAAACATCATAGCTAAAGAGTTAAATTGAAGATAAACCCAACTCAAACCCCAAAAAAACCCTAATTTTGTAACCTAAAGAAAATTTGATGAACGGATTTGATATTGTAATGGTCATCGCCATTATACTTTTTGCACGATTGGGTGTACGCTTGGTAACTGGATACATTAAAATGAAAAAAGAAAATAACCAGGATAAGGAAGACAAAAATACTAAAGACATTTAAAAGCTAACCCAAAACCCTTAATTACAAAGCTTTACATAAAATTAATGTGGTAAAACATTAAAAATTAACTTATAAACTTTACCTTTGTTAAAATTTTTAAATATATAAAGTGAATACAGGAACAGTAAAATTCTTCAATGGCACCAAAGGTTTTGGTTTTATTACAGAAGAAGGTTCAGGCACAGAGTACTTTGTACACGCCTCAGGATTAATTGACCAAATTAACGAAGGGGATAATGTGGAATTTGAGCTAAAAGAAGGTAAAAAAGGAATGAACGCGGTAAACGTAAAAGTTATCTAATAAATTCTTTGTTTTTTATTACAGATGAGGCTGTCTAAAAAGTGCTTTTGTTGTCATTTTGAGCTTAGTCGAAAAATCTCAATAATCTATAAATCAACATTTTAATTTTTATGAGATTCTTCACTTTCATTCAGAATGACACTTTTTAGACAGCCTCTTTTTGATTATTAAATATAACTGTTACTTTTAAGCTATGAATCAAAACTCAAAATTATATACAGTCTGTCCTGTACTTTCAACTTCAAATTTAAAAAGGGATATTGCTTAGTATAAAAAATATGTCGGTTTTAACCTTACTCATCAAAAAGAAGGTTATGCTGTTTTAAACAGAGGTTCTATTTGGATTCATTTACAATGGCATCACAACAATAATGAAGACCCAGTTTATGGCTCATCAGCAAAAACATTTGTTGATGATATCAATCCTATTTTTAATGAAATGCTAAAACGAAGGGCTATAACAAAAGATAAACTTCGCTTAAACACTCCTTGAAATACTCACAAATTTGGTTTTTTCGATCTAAACAAAAATGCAATCTTTTTTGTTCAAGATGCATAGCTATTTTCCATCAACATAATCCTGAAGGTAACTAAATCTTTCAGTCAATTTCCCTCTTTCGCTAATTTTAGCACGTTTTAAAACTCCTCTTTCATCGCCATTAAAAAAAGCTGGAATCACATGTTCTAAAAACATGTCTCCAAAACCTTCACTTGCGTCTTTTGGGAGTTCACATGGTAAATTATCAACAGCCATCACTGTAATGGCACCTTTAGCATCAAATGCTACTTCGCTTTCGGTTTGTGTATCATAACCATAAAAAGGGTCTTCAATAGTCGATGCTCTTAAAGTTGAAGCTACAGGACCATCTACATCACAGCTAATATCTGCCACTAAATTGATATTAAAATCAGGATGTTTGGCATCGTCTCTTGTAAATAAATAAGGTGCATTATTGCCATAAAAATGTCCAGCTATAAAAACATCTGTTTTATTGGCATAAGGCATAAAATTACTTTCATAGCCAGAAGGATCTTTATAAAACTCCCACTTATCCCCTACTTTACCATCCTTACGCTTTGCATATTCCATAACATCTGCCATCACATAAACTGGCTCTGTAAACTTAGATGTTAAATATAAAGCATCACTAATTTCTTTAATTTTTAAATGGTCTAAAATTTCTTTTGCACCTAAAGCTACTTTACCAGTTCCTGTTAAAAGTATTTTAATATTAGGCAAGGTAATTTTGTCCAATTCAGCTTTAACTTCAATTAAATCGGCAAGGGTTTCCACTTTTGGTAAATTGAATAAATTATCACGTAAACCTAAAGCTCTAAAACCGTTGTAAGTACCAACCAAACCAGCATAACGACCAAAACCAATTAAACGTGCACCACTTTTTTTAACAATGGTTTCATGGTCGTACATATCAATATTCTTTTCTAAAATCGCTTTAAGCAGCTTTCTATTATAAGGTTGCTTTTTTATGGTATGTGAGAAAAAGAAATATTTTTTATTCGGAATTAAATTTTCTATCGGCACTTCTTTTACACCAATCATGACATCACAATCTGATACATCTTCAGTCACCTCAAAACCTAAAGCTTTATAAGCAGAATCTGGAAACACGCGTATATCACTAGACTCTACTATAAACTCAGCTTCTGGAAACTTCTCTCTTGCTTCTGAAAGCTTTTCTGGAGAAAAAACAACACGTCTATCTGGTGGGTTTTTAAGTTCTTTTATAATGGCAAACTTCATTGAAAATATTTTTTCATTTCTGCAAAAGCGGAAATTTCATAATTTTAACTAATTGTTTGAATTATTAGCCACGAATTCACGAATGTACTTTTGAAAATTACAAACAAAAGACTGCCCAACTGAAAACTGGAATAATTTTTGCACGAAAATAAGTGGATTTACGTAGTTGCGCAACTTTTTTTGTAACTTCGCAATCCTTTTCCAAGCATGGAAAAGTAATTAATTTTGGGGTCGACTGGTTTTGACAGCGAGATTAATGAAACAGTAAGCACGTCGTGTAATGACATTGAAACACGTAAAAGGCTAGGTCACACTTTTAAACGGCGAGAATAACTACGCTTTAGCTGCTTAATCTGAATTATAGTAAGATTGGCCTCGTCCTACTAGGTAGGAATGCTAAATGTCTCCAGAAAGCCTTGGTTAATGGCGTTCTTAATAGAGGCATCGTAAATATTAACTAAGATGGTGTAGCGCTTTGATGCACTTTCGAGATTAAAAAGCTAAGTTGTAAGTAGGTTGTCTTTTACCAGCTTACAATCGAAAACCCAAGAATAGAATAAACGTGTAGAAAGCTCTTTGATTACTTGTTTGGACCCGAGTTCGATTCTCGGCGACTCCACAATCAAGCGCAACTTTGTTGCGGTTTTAAACATAAAAGGCTCAGCAAGTTTACTTGACTGGGCTTTGTTGTTTGAAAGCACATAAAAACAAAGAAATATACTATACCAAAAGCAGATTACCCGTACAATTAGTTAATCTTATCCTTTTTTGAAAACAAACAAAAAACGGATGATTTTTAAGCGTTATTTAAAATTTGGGTTAGGAACAGCTTTTAGGAAAAAGAGATTTAAATAATCTATATTTACAACAAATTAATTTCATGGAAAAAACAGTTTCAGAAGCTATTGCTTATCGTCGATCCTGCAGAGTTTACAAAAAAGAACCAATAGACACAAACAAAGTTAAACAATGTATTAAAAATGCAGTTCTTGCACCAACCAGTAGCAACTTGCAATTATGGGAATTTTATCATGTAACCAATAAAGAAATCATACAAAAACTAGCTACAGCTTGTTTTAACCAAAATGCTGCTAGAACAGCGCAACAACTAGTAGTGGTAGTGGCAAGAAAAGATTTATGGCGTAAACGTTGCAAAGCAAATATTGATTTTTTAAACAAAACTTTTGACAAGCCTGATTTGGAAGATAGACTTGCGAAACGTAAAAAAATGGCCATGAACTATTACCAAAAAGTTATGCCAATTACCTATTTTGATTTTTTAGGTATTTTTGGGATGCTTAAATACCTTGTTTTTCAAATAATTGGTTTATTTCGCCCAATTTATCGACAAGCAAGATTGAGCGATATGCGTATAGTAGCCCATAAAAGTGCTGGACTAGCTGCACAAAATTTTATGACAAGTATGGCTGCTATTGGCTACGATACTTGCCCAATGGAGGGAAGTGACACTCTTAGAGTAAAACGTATTTTAGGAATTCCATGGCGTGCCGAAATAAATATGATTATAGGTTGCGGACTAAGAGACGAAAATGGTATTTATGGTGCAAGATTTAGAGTGCCTTTTGAGGAAGTTTACCATCAAATTTAAAAGTCGGCAAGATTATTTTTCTTATAACATTTTAAAACCATTATTTTTACAAAAATTACAATTTATGACCTTATTACTTATGGCTGCTGGAAGTGGTAGTCGCTATGGAAAACTTAAACAATTTGATGATTTAGGACCAGCTAAAGAATTTTTATTAGAGTTTAGCATTTACGATGCTATTAACTGCGGTTTTAATCATATAGTTTTAGTAACTAAAGCTGAAAACAAAGAATTTCTTAAAAACTACCTGTCTCCAAAATTACCAAACTCAATTAAATTAGATGTTGTAGTACAGGACATAAATGATCTTCCAGAAGGCATTTCCGTCCATACCTCCAACAGAGCAAAGCCTTGGGGAACTGCACATGCAGTATGGTCTGCCAGAAACATTATAGACTCAGATTTTGTGATTATCAATGCTGATGATTTCTACGGAAAACAAGCCTTTGAAGGTGCTGCAAATTTTATAAAAAATAATGCATCAAAAAACACTTATGCACTTGTAGGGTATAATTTAAAAGACACCCTGTCGGAACACGGATCGGTTTCAAGAGGTGTTTGTAGTGTTAATGATGGCCATTTAGTGTCTATTGAAGAGCACACAAAAATTGAAGCTATAGATAGCGAAATTGTAGATGCCGAAACTGGGAACACTTTGCATCCAGATACTATCGTTTCAATGAATTTTTGGGTATGTAATCCATCTATTTTCGATTATATAGAAAGGTATTTTAGCCATTTCTTACAAATACCCGAAAATCTCGAAAAAAGCGAAATCTATCTGCCTTTTGTAGCTCAAGAGATGATGGTAAATGGGTTGATAGATATAAATGTAATAACCGCAAATAGCGAATGGTTTGGTGTAACGTATTATGAAGATAAAGCTGAAGCTGTTAATACCTTACAAAGACTAACCAATGAAAACAAATACCCTTCGCCTCTTTGGAAATAAATAGTGTAATAAATGGACATAGAGCTATTAAATGTTGTTATAAATCAATTTAATATTTCCATTTCAAATGTTACGTTCAAGTCAATTTCACAAGGCTATATTAATGATACATTTCTAGTAGAAGAAAATTCTAATCCGAAGTATGTTTTACAACGCATAAACAGCAATATTTTTAAAAATGTTGCTGGTTTACACAAAAACATAAATAAAGCACTTAAAAAACTTAAAGCAACTAATTATACCCAACTACAATTAATTGAAACAAAATCTGAAAAAAACTACTATTTACATAATAATAGTTTTTGGAGGTTAATAACTTTTGTTCCAAATAGTGTTGCCTATAATTATACATCCAATAAAAAAATAGCCTTTGAAGCTGGAAGAATTGTTGGTCGTTTTCATCAGTTACTTAAAGATGAGGATGTTAATAATTATGAGGTTAATCTTCCAAAATTAAATTATCTTCCTTTTAGAATTACTGAGTATAAACAGGCTTTAAGAAATGCAACTAACAAGCTTAAGGAAAATGCAACCATAGAAATAGCTTTTACTGAACAACATTTGGATGATTTTGAAAATTTCTACAATGCCAATTTACCTGAACGCATTTGTCATAACGATACGAAACTAAACAACTTTATTTTCAATAATAATGATAAAGGCTTGTGCTTAATAGATTTAGATACCATTATGAAAGGTTATTTTCATTACGATTTTGGAGATACTGTAAGAACTGTGGTAAGCGAAGCCAATGAAGATGAAAAAGATCTTTCAAAAATTAAGTTTAATACATCCCTTTTTGAAGCATTTATAGATGGTTTAGCTAGTAATGGTTCGTTTTTAAGTAGTATAGAAGTAAAACACCTACCTATAAGTTCTGCTTTAATGCCATTTATGCATGGTCTAAGAGCATTAACCGATTATTTAAATGGCAATATTTATTACAAAATAAGCTATCCTGATCAAAATTTAGATAGGTGTAAAAGCTTGTTCCAATTTACTACATTAGCCTTACAAGAGCAAGAATCGTTAAGGTCTATAATTAACAATAAACTTAATTAAAAAAAAGTACAGCTTTCACTGTACTTTTTTACTTGGTTGGTTAATTTAATTTTATAAATACTAATCTCCACTAAGGTTTTTATTATATACCCAAATTTCATCCCAACTATTTTTAAAATGGGTATTAAAAATATCCATTTGGTTTTGCCAGGAGTTTTCACCATTTACTTTTTTAAAGGTTTCAACCCAATTTACATCTCTATCAAAATCGGCCCAGTTAGGACTAAAACTAGCAGTAGCAATATGCCGACCAAGATCGCCTTGCCTAAACTCGTTATAATAAACGCCCCAGGGGTTTACGCCATCTAAAGCTTTTACGGTTTTACTCATTCTTTCAAAGAAAAACCCAACGCCTGGAGCAGGTCCGTCGGTAACTTCATAAACCCTAACAAATAATATTGGATATTTTGATGAATCTCCATCCAGCATATCTGTATTATTTAATTTACTATCTCCTTTCCAATATTCAGTCGTATGTATCTTTTTTACATATGGCATAATATTGTCTCTCCAATCTTCGTCATGACCTCCTACGGCTGGTCTAGTATCTAAATCGGGATAGGTTAATGCGCCCATTTGCCAAATAAATTTTCCTGAATTTGGTCCAGTTGTAATGTTGTAAACCGTTGCTTTGTGCGGTCCAGCATTATGGTACTTTTGGTTATGCTTCCTCATATTTTCTCCCAATACTTTTAGTTTTGTATTATCGGGAGTGATCATGATATTTTCCCACATTTGGTAGGAAGTATCATCTTGTGCATTTATGGTAAACACAGATCCAAAAACCATGGCAACCATCATTAATAATAAATTACATTTTTTAATCATAATAAAATATTTTGGTTAATTAATAACTTGTTATACAGCTTTTGTATAACACCTGACTTAGTAATATAAGTAGGTAATTGGCATAATAAATGGAAGCTAAAACGAAAACTTAATTACATTTTAAGTATGTTTTATAGATACAAGTAACCAATAAAGAGTTATCAAACCAAGTACATTTGGACGAAGCTTATAGTTTTTTGTCCCAAAATATGTTTTTATTTACCGAAGCGATTTATGGATATAAAAAAGAGGCTGTCTAAAAAGTGTTTTTGTTATCATTTTGAGCTTAGTCGAAAAATCTCAATAATCTATAAATCAACATTTTTAATTTTTAAGAGATTCTTCATTTTCATTCAGAATGATGCTTTTTAGACAGCCTCTTCGCATTAATATAGATAGAATGTGTTTTTTAATCGATTAATACAAAGTTTGCTATTAGTTTGTTTTTACCTCAAAACCCTCAAGCTTCCATTTTGTAATACCGCCTTCTAGGTCATAGATTTTATAAAATCCTGCTTCTTGCATTTTTTTTGCGCTTTTTGCGCTTCTATTTCCAGATTTGCAATACACAATTACTGGTTTGGATTTATCAAGTTTTTCTATGTCTTGAGAAAATGCATTAGAGAAAAAGTCAATGTTTTGAAAACCTTCAATATAACCTTCGCTATACTCTTCAGGTGTTCTAACATCTACTAATTGCACACCTTCCATTTGTGAAATTTGTTGCATTTCTTGAGGTGTAATTACTTCAATTGTACTTGTAGTTGTAGTAGTTTCTTTTTCTTTACAGCTATAACTAAAGGTTAAAAGAGCTATTAAAATATAAAGTGATTGTTTCATAATAATTTTTTTTAGTTCGTTACTAGATCTTCATTCCACTCAAGAATTCCACCAGAAAGATTAAACGCATTTTTAAACCCTAATTGATTCATGATGGCACAGGCTTGACCGCTTCTAGCGCCAGATCTGCAATACACATAATAATTTTTGTTTTTATCTAATTCTTCAAGTTTATATATAAACCCTTGACCTTTATAAATATCCATCTGAATGGCGTTTGGTATAATCCCTTCTGCAACTTCTTCATCAGTACGCACATCTAATATAACAGCATTAGCGTCCTTTGCTAGTTGTTGTTTCCACTCTTCTTGCGTCAAATTTGCCATAAATTATTTTTTAGCAAATTTAAGATTTCTTTAGAATTTATAATATAGTCTATAAAAAAATTGACTTATATTTTTATTAGCTGTCTTTTTTAACTTTTATTGTGCAGCCAATAGCACGTGTCTTGGTTTCAGAAACAATTTCCCCCTCCAATAATGCATCTACGGCATTTTCAACATACTTGATGTTTACAGCTGAAGCATCCATATAATTATCGTCAATAGCTCCAATATATTTTACAATATTACCTCTGCTTGTTTTTTCTAGCACATATACGTGAGGTGTTTTGGTTGCACCATATTGTGGATAAATTTTTTGCCCTTCATCCATTAAGTAAGGAAATGTAAATCCTTTTGTTGTTGCTCTGGCTTTCATAGCTTCCATACTATCTCCTGGTTGTACTTCTGGATTATTTGGCATTATTGCTATAACTGGATAGCCTTTTTTTGCATATTTATCATTTAATGCTATAATTCTATCTTCATATTTAACTGCATATGGGCAAGTGTTGCAAGTAAAAATCACGATAAATCCCTTAGCGTCTTTATAATTTGCCAATGAGACCATTTTTCCATCAATGTTTTTAAGCTTGAAATCTGTAGCAATATCACCTATTTCATAGCCATTGTTAAAAGTATCAATAGTAACTGTAAAAGCACTTAAAATAAATACCATTACAAGCACAGGCATTGTTTTAATAAGTTTCATAGTTTTTAATTTAGGAATTGTTTTAATTCTGTTTCTAATTCGTTATAAGTAAACGGTTTGTCGTAAAATTTTCGTTTATCTTTATTATAAATTATGGTCACTGGAATGGCTCCATCCCAGTTTTCATTGACTTTAGGAATCCATGTGTTCATATTTACATCGTCGAGCACTAATATTTTCGATTTTAAATTATTCACTTTAATAAATGGTTTTAGCTTGCTTTCATATTGATGAGGAAAATCCAGATTTACAAGAATTACTTCTACTCCATTCTCCTTGTAGTTCTTATTTAATTGCTCAAAATGAGGCAGCTCTTTTATACAAGGTGCGCACCAAGTTGCCCAAAAATTAATTACATAAATGCTGTCATTATTTTTAGTGAGGTAAGGTTCCAACCCTTTAAAATCGAGAATTTCAAGTTTAACATCATCAACTGTTAAGGCATCGACTTTTATGCTGTCTGTTTTGGCTGTTTCAGTTTTTGTATCGGTCTTACAAGAAACCAAGAGCACTACAAAAAGAACTAGTAATTGTTTCATATTATAAAAATAACCATCTGTTTTTAGTATTCGTAAACTTTAACAAAACTTTTCGACTCACCATAAAACGACTAATTTTGAATTTCATCATATTTTTAATGATAACATTTGATTATTTAAATTTCATTTCTATATTTGACTCAAATAATAAACATGAACACAATTTTAAATAATACTTGGTGGTGCTGCTCTCGAAACTCAATTTCGTGAACTAGACCATTGTATATTTAAATAACAATATATTTAGGCTTGTCATTCACGACAAGCCTTTTTTTATGATTAAAACATGTACCATTTAAAAACACATTACAAAAAAATTCTGGCAGATACCATTACGCCTGTGAGTATTTATCTTAAAATTCGAGATAAATACCCAAACAGTATTCTGTTGGAAAGTAGTGACTATCACACAAACGATAATAGCTTCTCCTATATATGCTGTAATCCCATTGCATCTATAAAAGTAGAAAATGATGAGATTGTACAATCTTTTCCTGATGGAAGCTCTGAAAAGAATAGTACAAAAAGTATAGATGTTACTGATGAAATCCACAAATTCACCAAACGTTTTAAGGTTGATTCTGATGAAGAATTCAAATTCATAAACAACGGAATTTTTGGTTATACAGCTTACGATGCTGTGAAGTATTTTGAATACATTGAAATTTCAAAAAAATCAGACTTTCTATATATTCCAGACATCTACTATGCTGTGTATCAAAACATAATCGCCATCAATCATTTTAAGAATGAGGCTTACATTTTTGCCCATTGCTTTGATGCCGAAAACAATATTGGTGATATACACCATTTGATTAAAGCCAAGAATTTTGCATCCTATCAATTCAATTCTGAGGGAGACATTTCTTCTAACTTAACAGATGAAGACTATAAAAAACAGGTCGAATTGGCTAAAAAACATTGTGCAAGAGGCGATGTCTTTCAGTTAGTGTTATCAAGAAAATTTCAACAAAATTTTATAGGCGATGAATTTAATGTGTATCGCGCCTTGAGAAGCATCAACCCTTCTCCTTACCTATTCTACTTCGACTATGGAAATTTCAAAATTTTTGGCAGTTCTCCAGAAGCGCAACTGGTTGTTAGTAATGGAAAGGCTGAAATACATCCAATTGCTGGAACATTCAAGCGTACTGGAGACGATTTAAAAGATGCCAAATTAGCAGAAAAACTGGTTGAAGATGCTAAAGAAAATGCCGAACATGTCATGTTAGTGGATTTAGCTCGTAACGACTTGAGCAGACATGGAAGTGACGTTACTGTTGAAAAATATCGAGAAGTGCAGTTCTTTTCCCATGTTATCCATTTGGTGAGCAAAGTAACAGGGAAAAAACATGACGATGTATCGACTATGCAAGTGGTTGCAGACACATTTCCAGCAGGCACTTTAAGCGGAGCTCCAAAACATCGTGCGATGCAACTTATTGAAGATTACGAAAAAACAAGTCGGACATATTATGGTGGTGCCATTGGTTTTATGGATTTTGAGGGTAATTATAATCATGCCATTATGATAAGAACCTTTTTAAGTAAAAACCATCAATTGCATTGGCAGGCAGGAGCAGGATTGGTGTCAAAATCCAATGCAGATAACGAGTTACAGGAAGTATATAATAAGTTGGGAGCATTAACCAAAGCTATTGAATTGGCAGAAAACATTTAAAATGAATAAACTCGAAGAATCAAATAATTCTCTCCCTTTGGGAGAGATGTCGCAAAGCGACAGAGTGGGCAAAAAAGTATTAGTAATAGATAACTACGACAGTTTTACTTACAATCTCGTCCATTATTTAGAAGATTTGGATTGTGATGTAACTGTGGTTAGAAACGACAAATTAACTTTAGAAGATGTAAACCCATTTGACAAAATTCTGTTATCTCCTGGACCTGGAATTCCCGATGAAGCTGGACTTTTAAAATCTATTATCAAAGAATATGCATCTTCAAAAAGTATATTAGGTGTATGCCTTGGTCAACAAGCCATTGGTGAAGTTTTTGGTGGAAGATTAATCAATTTAGATGAAGTTTACCATGGCGTAGCAACCAATGTTTCTATTACTGTTGATGATGAATCCATGTTTAAAGGATTAGGTAAAAAGATAGAAGTAGGAAGATATCATTCATGGGTCGTCGATGCCAATTTACCTGATTGTTTAGAAGCCACATCTTTTGATGAAAACGGACAAATCATGTCCTTACGCCACAAAATATTTGACGTAAAAGGTGTACAATTTCATCCAGAATCAGTATTGACACCACATGGAAAAAAGATTTTAGAGAATTGGGTTAATAGTTAGCAAGGTGGAGTAGCAGTGGGCAGTATATATTCGAGCAAATAAAAAATAATTAATAAATTCTCTCCCTTTGGGAGAGATGTCCGACAGGACAGAGTGGGCTTATGAAAAAGTTATTAAACAGATTAATTAACCAAGAAAGTATCTCAAGCGAAGAAGCAAAAAAGGTTTTGGTAAACATCTCAAAAGGCGATTACAACCAAAGTCAAATTGCCTCTTTTTTAACCGTTTATATGATGCGTAGTATTACTCTTGAAGAACTACAGGGATTCAGAGATGCACTTTTAGAACTATGCATTCCAATTGATTTAAAAGAGTTCAATGCCATAGATTTATGCGGAACTGGAGGCGATGGAAAAGACACATTCAACATCTCCACTTTGTCATCATTTGTAACCGCTGGAGCTGGAGTTAAGGTTGCTAAACATGGTAATTATGGAGTATCGTCAGCTTGTGGCTCATCCAATGTTATGGAACATTTGGGCATTAAATTTTCCAATGATGAAGATTTCCTAAAACATACTATTGACAAAGCTGGAATTTGTGTGCTGCACGCACCTTTATTTCATCCAGCCATGAAAAATGTGGCACCAATTAGACGAGAATTGGGTGTAAAAACGTTCTTTAATATGTTGGGTCCTATGGTAAATCCATCATTTCCCAAAAACCAAATGGTAGGTGTTTTCAATTTAGAATTACAGCGTTTGTATGGCTATCTATATCAACAAACCGATAAAAATTACAGCATTGTTCATGCCTTGGATGGTTACGACGAAATATCATTAACAGGAAAAACCAAAGTCATTTCAAATCAATCTGAAACCCTATTTTCACCAGAAGATTTAGGTGTTAACCAAATTGAGCAAAATGCCATTTTTGGTGGTAATACCGTTGAAGACGCTGCCAATATATTTGTAAAAGTAATTAATGGAAAGGGAACAGAAGCGCAAAATAATGTGGTATGCGCCAATGCTGGATTAGCGATTGCAACCTCAAAACAAATTAGTCATTTAGAAGGATTTGAATTGGCAAAGGAATCGTTACTTTCAGGGAAGGCAAAACAAAGTTTAGATAAATTAATTGAATTAAGTAATAAATAAGTTGGCAGTCAGCAGTCGCAGTAAACAGATTGCTTTGTGACTAAAAAATTAAAAAATATAATAATAGGATTTAGGATTAAAGGAGAATATTTTAAAAAGTAAAGTCCCTAATTCCGACACAGTCGGAAATATCAAAATTCAGAAATAATGAACGTAGGAATGTAGATGCGAAGCATAGCTTCAAGCACGAAATTCCGAAAGTGAATGATGCTTTAGCAATTTCCTAATTTTGATATGATTTTTTGGCTTGGTTTATCCTGAGCGAAATCGAAGGGTTTTGTATCTAGACAAAATGAACAGAAAACAGATATAAAAAATGAACATTTTAGATAAAATAACAGTCGATAAACGCAAAGAAGTCGCTTTAAAAAAAGAGCTCATCCCAATTGAAATATTTGAGGGAACGCCTTTTTTTGAAAAAAAAACAATATCATTAGCTAAAAAATTAAGTTTAAGCAAAACTGGAATTATTGCCGAATTTAAACGTCGTTCCCCATCAAAATCAATTATAAACAATACAGCGATGGTTGAAGATGTAGCTTTTGGCTACGAACAGGCAGGTGCTTGCGGTATGTCTGTATTGACCGACGAAATTTATTTTGGAGGTATGCTGGACGATTTATTATTGGCACGCGAAAATTGCGATTTACCCTTACTGCGTAAAGAATTCATTATTGACGAATATCAAATTATAGAATCCAAAGCCTTTGGTGCAGATGCTATTTTACTGATTGCGGCCATTTTGACAAGAGACGACATCAAGCAATTTTCAGAATTGGCAAAAAGCTTACATCTTGATGTGTTGCTGGAAGTTCACAATGAAGAAGAACTGCATAAATCCATTATGCCTTCATTGGATATGCTTGGGGTTAACAACAGAAACCTAAAAACTTTTGATGTTAGTTTAGAAACAAGTAAAACATTAAGCGAATTGATTCCAGATGATTTTGTAAAAATATCTGAAAGTGGCATTAGTTCTATTAAAGCTATAAAAGAATTACAACCTTTTGGTTACCAAGGATTTTTAATTGGCGAAACCTTTATGAAAACGGATAATCCAGGAGCAAGCGCATCTAAATTTATTAAAGACATAGAATCATGAAACTGAAAGTTTGCGGAATGAAACACCAGGATAACATTTCCGAAGTTGCAGCTTTGCAACCAGATTATCTTGGGTTTATTTTTCATGAAGAGTCACCAAGAAATTTTGAAAATACGATTCCTAAAATTTCAGATTCAATCAAAAAAGCAGGCATTTTTGTAGATAAGGAAATTGGTTTTATAATTGATAAAATTAAAACCCATCAATTAGATGCAATTCAGTTACACGGAAGTGAGTCACCTGAATTTTGTGAGGCTTTGCGTGATGCTGAACTTGTTTTAGCATCTCACCAAAAGAACCTGAAACAAGTTCAGGTCGAGTTAATCAAAGTATTCTCAATTAAAGACGAATTCGACTTTTCAGTCCTGAAACCCTATGAAGCAGTATGCGATTACTATTTGTTCGACACAAAGGGAAAACTCCCTGGAGGCAATGGCTACACGTTTAATTGGAGTGTTTTAAAAGATTATCCATCAACCAAACCTTTCTTTTTAAGTGGAGGAATAGGATTAAATGAAATTGACAGTGTTCATTCATTCCTGCGTAGGCAGGAATCTAAATATTGTCATGCCATAGATGTAAACAGCAAATTTGAAATTAAACCCGGATTAAAGAATATAGAAAAATTAAAAGAATTTAAAAAACAATTGTCATTACGAAGGAGGCACGACTGAAGTAATCTGTTTAAAAAGATTGCCACGCTTTGCTCGCAATGACTTAATTATAGAACATGAGCTACAACATCAACAAAAAAAGAATATAAACAGGACAAAGTAAAAGTCAAGTCCTTATTCCGACAAGGTCGGAATCATCAAAATTCAGAAATAATGAACGCAGGAATGTAGATGCGAAGCGAAGCTTCAAGCACGAAATTCTGAAAGTGAATGGTGCTTTAGCAATTTCCTAATTTTGATTTGATTTTTTGGCTTGGTTTATCCTGAGCGAAGTCGAAGGGTTTTGCATCAAGACAAAATGAACGGAAATAAAAATAGGAGTTTAATTAAAAAGATTCCTGCTTCCGCAGGAAAATATTATGAGCTACAACATCAACAAAAAAGGCTATTACGGAAAGTTTGGAGGCGCATTCATTCCGGAAATGCTCTATCCCAATGTAAAAGAGTTGCGCCAAAACTATTTAAAAGTCATGGCAGAACCAGATTTTCAAAAAGAGTTCAACCTGTTGCTAAAAGATTATGTTGGTCGTCCTTCTCCACTCTATTACGCCAAGCGTTTATCAGAAAAATACAATACTAAAATCTATCTGAAACGTGAAGACCTCAACCATACAGGAGCACATAAAATCAATAATACCATTGGACAAATTCTCATGGCAAAGCGCTTGGGTAAAACAAGGATTATCGCCGAAACTGGAGCAGGACAGCATGGTGTTGCCACAGCAACTGTTTGTGCTTTAATGGGATTGGAATGTATTGTATATATGGGAGACATCGATATTGCTCGTCAAGCACCAAATGTTGCCAGAATGAAAATGCTTGGTGCAGAAGTTCGTCCAGCCCTTTCAGGAAGTCGAACACTTAAAGATGCAACCAATGAAGCCATTCGAGACTGGATTAACAATCCGGTAAATACGCATTACATTATTGGCAGTGTCGTTGGGCCACATCCATATCCAGATATGGTTGCACGATTTCAGTCGGTGGTTTCCCAAGAAATCCAATGGCAATTAAAAGAGCAGGAAGGTACGACAAAACCAGATTATGTGGTAGCTTGCGTTGGTGGAGGCAGTAATGCAGCAGGTGTGTATTACCATTATTTAGATGATGAAGATGTAAAACTCATAGCTGTGGAAGCCGCTGGAAAAGGTGTAAACTCCGGAGAAAGTGCTGCGACCTCTGTATTGGGGAAAGAAGGTATTATCCATGGCAGTAAAACCCTTTTAATGCAGACCAAAGACGGTCAAATTACAGAACCTTATTCCATTTCTGCAGGGTTGGATTATCCTGGAGTTGGACCCATGCATGCCCATTTATACAAATCTGGAAGAGCAGAATTCATTTCTATAACCGATGATGATGCCATGACAGCAGGATTGGAACTGTGCAAGTTGGAAGGCATCATTCCAGCCATTGAAACCTCTCATGCATTGGCTGTTTTTGATAAGAAACAATTCAATAAAAACGATATTGTAGTGGTAAGTTTATCAGGTCGAGGCGACAAGGATTTGGACACGTATATTAACCACTTTAATCTTTAGTATTATGGCGTTACCACAAGGGTCAGGCTTTCCGCTATATCTTTTTATGCTAAATATATTTCAGTATCTCATGAAACAATATCAGTTTAGCATAAAAAGGATGCCGCTTCAATCCTTAACGCAAAACAGAACTAAAATGAAAATGATAATATAATTTAAACTTGGAGTTCCGACAAGGTCGGAATCATCAAAATTCAGAAATAATGAACGTAGGAATGTAGATGCGAAGCGTAGCTTCAAGCACGAAATTCCGAAAGTGAATGATGCTTTAGCAATTTCCTAATTTTGATATGATTTTTTGGTTCGTTTTGTATCTAGACAAAATGAACAGAAAAAAGAAAGAAAAATAGAACTTAAAATAATAAGATTCCTGCCTTCGCAGGAATGACAGAATATGAACAGAATCAATCAAAAACTAAAAGAAGACAAAAAATTGCTCTCCATCTATTTCACAGCTGGATATCCAAATATAAATGATACAGTCACTATCATTCAAAATTTAGAAAAAAACGATGTCGATATGATTGAAATTGGCTTGCCATTTAGCGACCCTTTGGCAGATGGCCCAACCATTCAGGCAAGTTCCACACAAGCTTTAAAAAATGGTATGACCACGGAAGTGCTTTTCAACCAATTAAAAGATATCAGGAAAACGGTCAATATCCCTTTAATCATTATGGGTTATTTTAATCCAATGTTACAATATGGTGTTGAAGCTTTTTGCAAAAAATGTCAGGAAATTGGAATTGATGGACTCATCATTCCGGATTTACCAGTTGATGTCTATCACAAAGAATACAAATCCATTTTTGAAAAATATGGATTAATCAATGTATTCTTAATTACGCCTCAAACCAGTGATGAACGTATTAACTATATCGATTCCATCTCCAACGGATTTATCTACATGGTAAGTTCGGCAAGTACTAC
Organism: uncultured Flavobacteriaceae bacterium; assembly: GCA_963975205.1. Taxonomy (GTDB): domain Bacteria; phylum Bacteroidota; class Bacteroidia; order Flavobacteriales; family Flavobacteriaceae; genus Pontimicrobium. Next base: position 45,656 of record CAXBFU010000004.1, read on the forward strand.
AGGAGCAAAATCTGGTTTTGGTGCTGAACAAACCAATTACTTTAAACGTATTGCAGATATGAACCTAAACAATCCTCAAATAGTGGGTTTTGGCATTAGTAATAACGAGACTTTTGCACAAGCAACCCAATATGCAAAAGGTGCCATTATTGGCAGTGCATTTATCAAGCATTTAACCAATAATGGTGTCGATAAAATCGATAGTTTTGTAAAACAAATACTTGAATAATGGATACTTTTAATCGAAAGAACCACTGGGAAAACATTTACAGTACCAAACAATTAAACGAAGTAAGTTGGTATCAACCAACTCCAGAAACATCACTTAAATTCATAAAAGCATTGAACATCCCTAAAACCGCAAGCATTATCGATATTGGTGGAGGCGACAGTTTTCTGGCAGATAATCTATTGCAATTGGGCTATCAAAATATAACTGTTCTGGATATTTCCAAAAAAGCGATCGAGAGAGCAAAATTACGTTTGGGAAAACAAAGCAAAAACGTAAAATGGATTGAAGCTGATGCTTCTGATTTTAATCCAACAGAAACCTACAATCTTTGGCATGATCGAGCAGACTTTCATTTTTTAACTAAAGAACAAGAAATAGAAAATTATATTAAATCGGCTCAAAAGGGAGTTAAGGATTCTGGCCATTTAATAGTTGGAACGTTTTCAACTGATGGACCAGAAAAATGCAGCGGAATAGAAATTACACAATATTCCGAATCAACTCTCACAAAAAGATTTAGCAAATTCAAAAAGGTGAATTGTCAACTAATTGAACACGAAACACCTTTTAACACCAAGCAGAGTTTTATTTTTTGTACGTTTAAAAAACCCTAAATAAATGAACCCACTCAATAACTGGAAATTAATTGTACTTCTCTGCTTAACTTTGGGTTTAGCACCTTTTTATCCAGAGCCACATATTGTTGGCAAAATAAGATGGATTGCAGGAGGAGCCAATGGTATGCAGCTCATGGATTGGTTCGACACATTGCTACATGGTTTTCCTTTTATACTCTTAATTCGAATTATTATACTAAAACTAATGTCAAAAAATGCCACTTAATATTGTCCTCATTGAACCTGAAATCCCAAATAACACAGGGAATATTGGCAGATTAAGTTTGGCAACAGGATCTAACTTACACTTGGTAAAACCATTTGGTTTTGAGATTGACGACACACGGTTAAAACGTGCTGGATTGGACTATTGGCAACACCTTTCTGTAACTATTTATGATAGTATTGAGGATTTCTTCAATAAAAACAAGAATAAAAAAATGGTGTTTTTATCCAGTCATGCCATAAAAGACCATTGGTCAATCGATTTTGAAGACGATATGTTTCTCATCTTCGGAAAAGAATCGGTTGGGTTGCCCAAAGATTTAATTGAAAAACATTCAGATAAATTATTTAAAATTCCGCTTTACAGTAAACACGTAAGAAGCTTAAATTTGGCAAATGCTGTGAGTATTGTGGTATATGAAGGCTTAAAATATTTAAGATAAGTTAGGCTTGACATTATGTAAAAAAAATTTACCTTGGATTCTTACTTTGGGCAGATTAAAACTGACCATATCAAGCATTGTAATGCATTTTAAGCTTACATATGAAAGGAGATTATTATAAAACAAAAGAATCCGTTGAAGAATATATCAAATTAGCAAAAGATGTTAATGGAAAGTTATTAATTGAAAAACTAAAAAATATTTTACCATATAATTCAACAATTCTTGAAATTGGTTCTGGTCCTGGAACGGATTGGAAAATTTTGAACGAATTTTATGAAGTTACTGGTTCTGATAACTCAAATGAGTTTCTTAATCATTTGATCAATAAAAATCCTAAAGGGAAATTCCTTGAATTAGATGCTGTTTCTTTAAAAACTGAAATGAAATTTGATGGGATTTATTCAAACAAAGTGATGCATCATTTAAAAGATATTGAATTGATAGGCTCTGTTAAAAGGCAAAATGAGATTCTAAATTCTAATGGAAAAATTTGTCATTCTTTTTGGAAAGGAGAAGGTTCTGAAATTTTCAAAGGTCTTTTTGTAAATTATCATAGTATCGCAACACTTACAAAAGTGTTTGAAAAATATTTTAAAATATTATCAATCGAAGAATATAAAGAGTTTGATGAAAACGACTCTCTTTTATTGGTTGCAACAAAAAAATAAGGCACCTAATATTATACCAAAACGATAAACCAACTCCAAAAAATCAGTCCCTTTTCTGTTTCTTGCTTAACATATTGAGATACATATTCTCCACTTTAGTTCGTGCCCAAGGTGTGCGACGTAAAAACTTTAAACTGGATTTCACTGAAGGATCCTGTGTAAAGCAACGAATATTAATGTTATAACCTAAATATTCCCAACCATAATGGGCAACCAAATCGTTTATAATTTGCTCAAGTTTAATACCATGCAAAGGGTTATTTGGTTGAGATTCCATTGGGTTAAAATAATTTAGTAGCTATAATTAACGTCTATTGCGATTTCGGTTTCTATTTTTATTTCTGCTAGTATTTCTACTATTTCCAGAATTACCACCATCACCAGGCCTTCGTGAGCCTTGAGACTTTGGTTTGTTAGACCTTCGCTGGTTTCTTCCGCCTCCTTGACCTCGCTTTATTGGCGCAGTGGATGCATTAGGGTCAGGTTCAAAACCTTCCACAATTTCTACAGGTATTTTTAAACCCACGAGCTTTTCAATATCCCTTAAATAGGTCGTTTCATCGGCACTTACCAAAGATATAGCTTCACCACTGGCTCCTGCCCTTCCGGTTCTTCCTATTCTGTGTACGTAGTCTTCCGAAATATTCGGCAATTCAAAATTAACAACATGTGGCAGTAACGGAATATCCAATCCACGAGCTGCAATATCGGTTGCTACCAAAACCCGAACGCTTCCGTTTTTAAATCCAGCCAATGCCTTGGTTCTTGCTCCTTGACTTTTATTGCCATGAATGGCAGCAGCCGAAATACCTGCACTTACCATTTTTTTACACAATTTATTGGCTCCATGTTTGGTTCTGTTAAATACCAATACCTGTTTCCAATTACCTTCAGAAATTAACTTAATAACCAAGTCTGTTTTCTTCGCCTTTGCTACACGATATACTTTTTGTTCTATAGCATCAACTGTCGTGTTTTCGGGTGTTGCCTCAACCAAAACAGGATGGTGCAATATGCTATTTGCCAGGTTTTTTATCTCTTTTGAAAACGTAGCCGAAAACAATAAATTTTGTCTCCGTGAAGGCATTAAGCTCATAATCTTGTCTATATCTCTTTTAAAGCCCATATCGAGCATTCTATCAGCTTCATCTAAAACCAAAATTTCAATTTTAGAGAGCGACAATAAGCCTTGATTTTGCAAATCGATGAGACGTCCTGGAGTTGCAATAAGTATATCTACACCATTTCGGATTGTTGCCACTTGTGGTCGTTGGTTAACACCTCCAAAAATAACAGCCGATCGAATATCTAAAAACTTACTATATGCTTTTACATTGTTATGTACTTGTGCTGCCAACTCTCGTGTTGGTGTTAGTACCAAAGCACGAATAGGGCGTTTACGCATTTGCTGACCTCGAGACAAATTTTGAAGCATAGGCAGAGTAAAACCAGCTGTTTTACCAGTTCCTGTTTGGGCAGATGCCAATACATCTTTACCTTCTAAAATTAAAGGAATTGCTTTTTGCTGTATTGGTGATGGCGTTGTATAGCCTTGCTTATCGATTGCTTTTAATAAGGCATTAGATAAACCTAAAGAGTTAAATGACATATAAATGATTTGGCCAATAATTGGCATTTATAAATGACATTCTTATCTATAGCGCCATTTTTATTAAAGTGCAAAGTTAATCTAATTTATGCCATCGCCTTGATTTTGTGTGAAAATTAGTCGAACTTCGTTGTCAACAATGCTTAACAAAAGCAATGGCAATAATTTAATTAAAATATCATTTATGAAAAATTACCTAAAATTTTTAATAATAGTACTATTTATTAGTTGTGAAAACGACAAAAAAGACACTTCAAAATTAGTAGAAGTTGACATAAGTACTATCGGTAATCATATTGAGCGTCTTGCGTCAGATGAATTTCTAGGAAGAAAACCATTTACCGAAGGTGAAGTAAAAACCGTGAACTATTTAAAAGATGAGTTTGAGAAATTAGGGCTTTTACCAGGAAATGGCGATAGTTATTTTCAAGATGTTCCATTAGTAGAAATTACTGGAACACCATCTGAAAAGATGATGATTTCTGGGGAAAAAGGAAATTTTAATTTAGAATCCTTAAAGGATTTTGTAGCCACAACAAATAAAACAGTAACCAATGTTGGTCTGGAAAACTCCGAACTTGTTTTTGCAGGTTATGGCATCGTTGCTCCAGAATATGGATGGAATGATTATGAAGGAATAGATTGGAAAGGAAAAACAGCTGTTGTTTTAATTAATGATCCAGGTTTTAAATCGGGAGATTCCACCTTATTTAAAGGAAACGAAATGACTTATTATGGTCGTTGGACCTACAAATATGAAGAGGCTGCCAGACAGGGCGCAGCTGGACTTATTATAATTCATGATACTGAGCCAGCTTCTTATGGTTGGAACGTTATCGAATCTGGCTGGAGTGGTGCGCGACTAGTTATTGAAAGTGATTTACCACTTTTAGATGTTGAATCTTGGATAAGTAGTGAAAGTGCCAATAAAATGTTTGGAATTTCTTCTATGAAAGGTCAAGACTATAAAAGCCTTTCTAGAAATAAAGATTTTAAACCGGTTCCATTGGATCTAAAAGTTTCGGTATCAATTAAGAATCAAATCAAAAAAGACGTGTCTAAAAATGTTGTGGCGCTTATACCTGGAACAGATCGTAAGGATGAATATATAATCTACTCTGCACATTGGGATCATTTTGGGATTGGAAAAGCGATAGAAGGTGATTCCATTTATAATGGTGCTGTAGATAATGCTTCTGGAACCGCAGGTTTATTAGCTATTGCTGAAGCATTCAAAGAAAGTAATCCTACAAAAAGATCAATCGCTTTTATCGCAGTTACTGCTGAAGAACAAGGGTTACTAGGTTCGGCATATTATGCCGAAAACCCAATATTCGACCCTAAACAAACAGTGGCAAATATTAATATTGATGCACTGGGCAGTCCAGAAAAAATGAAAGACTTAACCATAACAGGTTATGGCCAATCTGAAATGGATGAATATGCCAAAGAAGCAGCCGAAGCACAAAATAGATACATTATTCCAGATCCTGAAGCCGAAAAAGGGTACTTCTTTAGATCGGATCATTTTAATTTTGCAAAAATTGGCATTCCTGCTTTGTACGCAAGTGGTGCTTATGAAGGTTTTGATAGAAGTATTGAAGATATAAAAAAATATAATGATGATTACCGCAAGTATAAATACCATCAACCATCAGATGAATATAATCCGGAAACTACCGAACTAAGTGGCATACAATTTGATTTACAATTATTTTTTAATGTAGGATTGAAACTAGCAAATGAAGATTATTTCCCAAAATGGTATGATGGAAGTGAGTTTAAAGCAGCAAGGGATTAACCAAAATTAGTATTAGCAATATAATAACTAAACTTGTATTAGCATTAAACACCTCTTTTAAAGACTTGGAATAAATGAATAAGAAAACAACTTATACATACTTATCGGAATACTTTCAAATTGCATTGGGCATTTTTCTGGCAAGTGTTGGTCTAAAAGCATTTTTGTTACCAAACGATTTTTTGGATGGAGGCGTTACTGGAACTGCTATTTTGGTAAATTCTCTATTTGAAAGTATCAATATTTCAACACTGCTGGTGCTTATTAATATTCCGTTTTTAATACTTGCCTATTTTACACTATCAAAACGCATTTTAATAAAGTCTGTTTTTAGCATTATAGGTTTGGCATTGGTCATTCATTTTGTAGAATTTGATACAATTACCGAAGATAAACTGCTCATATCAATTTTTGGAGGTTTATTTGTTGGAGCTGGCATTGGTCTAACCGTAAAAAATGGTGCAGTACTTGATGGTTCGGAAATTTTAGGCGTATTTTTAAACGACCGTTTTGGGTTTAGTATTGGTCAAATTATTTTATACTTCAATATTATTTTATTTGGTATTACAGCATTTGTGCTCTCGGTAGAAATTGCAATGTACTCTATTCTTACCTATATTGTCACTGCAAAAGTCATTGATTTGCTTATTGAAGGGTTTGAAGATTTTATAGGTGTGATGATTGTTTCAAAAAAACATAAAGAAATTAAATCGGCAATTATAAACGAACTTGGTGCTGGAATGACCATATATAAAGGTGAAAAAGGTTATGGAAGTAGTGGCGAAATGCTAGAATTTGATATTATCCATACTGTTATAAATCGAATTGATATTAGAAAAATGCATCGTGTTATAGACAAAGCAGATCCAAATGCTTTTTCCATAGAATTTGATATTAATCATATTAAAGGTGGTGTTTTACGTAGGTACTTAGCAAAAAACAAAGGAAAGCAACTCCCTAAAGAAATCCTTAATTACAGCAAGAAAACAAGCAATTAATTAATTATAATCACCGTAAAACCACTTAATTATTTTTAATTAGTTATCTTAGTGAGAACAATCCCTCAAAAAAACTAAGTGCAAAAGCAAAGAGTCTTAAAAATAATTCTTTGGTCGGCAAGACTTTTAGGCTCTTTTGTCATTGTTTTTTTATTGATTATGACCTTTGCTGAAATATTTTCAAACTCAAATATAATTGCAATGAATAATTCGGATGTAATTGCGTTATTATTGTTCCCAATTAGTACCATAATAGGTTTAATAATTGCATTTAAACGTGAAAGTATTGGTGGGTTAATAACTGTTGGAGGCATAATGGTATTCCATATTCTTCGCCCAGAATTGGCAGCAAGCTTTTTAATAAATTCGTTCGCTATTCCAGGTTTATTATATATTATTTATGCTGTCTGGTCTAAAAGCTAAAGAAACTTTCTGTACTGCATGACTCTAAAATCAAACGTATTATAATCAGGGTTTTTAGCTTTTTGTTGCTTATACAATGGCAATCTACTTATAGAGATATTTGCAGCTCCAGAACCTGAGGTTAAAGAGACTGTTTTTATTTCTCGTTTCATTTTTGCAGATTCCCACGCTTCGCTCGGAATGACAAATCTGTGGACTCTTGGTATTTCGTTAGAGACAAGTTCCAACTTCAAACCATAATCCTTTAAGTGTTTTCTAAAAAAATATTCAGGTCCATTTTTGCTGTTTCCACCAGTAAATAATAAGGTTTCAATTTTTGGGTATTGTTTTAAATAGCCCAAAATATCTCGTAATTTTATATTTTTCATGCCCAAATCGGAAGCGTCAATTTTTTCTCTTTCTGCACTTTCAACAATATCGCAAACACCTATTTTATGCTTAATTAGAAATTGTTTTCGCTCATCAATGGCTTCTTGTGAATTGTTAAAACGTAATCCAAGATTGTGAATTTCATCAATAAATAACCATAAAGAATTATAATAACTTCCATAACAGAAATCTACATCTTTTTCCAATAGTTTCCCTGTGGAAAAACGAGGTGGAGGTAATGTGCCAACGATAAGCTTTGTAGTGTTTTCTTTAATAAAAGGCTTATATGGGTGCTGATGAAAAAACATTGGGTTTTGAATTAGGTTTTAAAAGTAGTATTTTTAAAGCACTAATCATTAAATAGCTACTCATGGGGAAAGGCGATAAAAAATCAAGACGTGGAAAAATAACAATCGGAACCTTTGGTGTTAGACGTCCGAGAAAAAAAACTAAAGCACAACCACAACCTAAAGTCGCTACTGCCAAAACTAAGGCTAAACCAACCTCTACTATAGCTAAGGCTGCTAAGACTGCAGCAAAACCCAAAGCTACTCCAAAGAAAAAGGCAACAACAAAAAAGGCAGCAGCAAAAAAGGATGACAAAAAATAGGTAAGGTTTTACCGCTTTTTTTATCTAATAAATACTAATTCTGTGTCAGTAGACATAGAATCGCTATAACCATAACCTTCATAATTAAAGCCTTTTATATCATCAATAGTATTCGCATTTGTATCTATAATATAACGCGTCATGTAACCACGTGCTAATTTTGCAAAAGTCATTATGGTTTTGTATTCACCATTTTTTAAATCCTTAAAAACAGCTGTAATCACAGGAACTTTTAATGTTTTTGCATCTATAGCTTTAAAATATTCATTACTTGCCAAATTTAAGAACACTTCACCATCTTCCAACTCATCATTTAAAGTTTGGGTGACTTTCTTTTTCCAAAACTCATATAGGTTTTTATTTTTACCAACTGGAAATTTAGTTCCCATTTCCAATCTATAAGGCTGTATTAAATCCATTGGTTTTAAAATGCCGTACAAGCCTGAAATAATCCTAACTGTATCTTGGACCTTATCCAATTTTTCCTTCGGAATTTTATAAGCATCCAACCCTCTATAAACATCACCACTAAATGCATAAATGGCTTGTCGAGCATTGGCTTTAGTAAATGGTAAATGCCATTCTTGATTGCGTTCGTAGTTAAGCTGTCCTAAAGCTGGTGAAATTTTCATGAGCTTGGATAAGCTTCTGGCAGATTTTTTTTTAAGCAATTTATTTAAACGCTCAGCTTCTTTTAAAAAGCAAGATTCTGAAGTTTTATTGGTTGGTAATTCGCTTTCAAAATTCAACGATTTTGCAGGAGACAATACTAATTTCATTGTGTATTAATTTTGTTTCTCAAATTTAAGAGTAACACAAATGAAATAAAACTTATTTTAGAAGTAATTTTATATAGAATTATAAATTATCCTGATGCTTTGCATAAGCTTGCCACTTTTCGATGCATTGTTGCATGTCTTCTGGTAATTTTGATGTAAAACGCATCCATTTGTGTGTTTCTGGATGCTCAAAACCCAAAGTTTTTGCATGAAGCGCTTGCCTTGGTAATATCTTGAAACAATTATCCACAAACTGCTTGTACTTGGTAAACGTAGTGCCTTTCAATATTTTTTCGCCACCATAACGCTCGTCATTAAATAAGGTATGTCCAATGTGCTTCATGTGGACTCTAATTTGGTGTGTTCGACCTGTTTCCAGTTTACATGACACCAGAGTAACATAGCCTAAACGCTCGATTACTTTGTAATGTGTAATTGCTGGTTTTCCTTTATCTGCTTCATCATCAAGATAGACGGTGTTTTGCAATCTATTTTTTGGATGACGACCAATATTGCCTTGAATAGTGCCTTCGTCTTCTTCAACATTTCCCCAAACTAGCGCTATATATTCCCTCTCACTAGTTTTTTCGGCAAACTGATTTGACAAGTGGCTCATAGCATTCTCGGTTTTAGCAATTACCAAAAGGCCGCTTGTGTCTTTATCTATTCTATGAACCAAACCAGGTCTATTACTAGAGTTATTTGGTAAATTTTCAAAATGAAAGGTAAGTGCATTAATTAATGTGCCCGAATAATTTCCATGACCAGGATGCACCACCATTCCTGCAGGTTTATTAACCACTAAAAGATGTTCGTCTTCAAATACAATATCTATAGGAATATCTTCTGGGATTAATAAATTTTCGTAAGGTGGATGCTCAAAAAGCACTTTTATCTCATCTAAAGGTTTTACCTTATAATTGGATTTTACAGGTATTCCGTTTACTCGAATACTGCCTTCTTTGGCAGCAGCTTGTACCTTATTTCTAGTTGCGTTTTCAATAAAATTCATTAAGTATTTATCAATACGCAAAGGCTGTTGGCCTTTTTCAACAGTAAAAGAGTAATGCTCGTAAAGTTCAGAATTTTCTTCTGGAAAGTTATTAGCTTCCATCGAGGTGTTATTGTTTTCCATTCCCTAAAACCAAGTCGATTTTTGTAGTCTTTTCAAGCATCGTTCCAGGGTTTATTTTTTTGCCTTTATATCGTACTTCAATTACTTGGTCTAAACCAATGTCATTTACACGAGTAATATTTCCGACCTGAAATCCAAGAGCTTCAAGGGTAGGTTTTGCCTGTCTAAAAGTGCGTCTAATAATATTTGGCACACCTACTTTTTTGTAACCTGAAGGATTTAAAGTCAGGTATATTTTTCGGTTTTCTTTTACCAAAGAACCTGCAGCTGGTTGTTGGTCTATAACTGAATATTTAGGATAATTAGGATTGTAGTTGGCCGAATCTTGTACAACCATTGTTAAATCGTTGTCATTAATTTCAATTTGAACAACATTTAAAGTTTTTCCTTTTAAATCAGGAACCTCAACAAAATCGCCATGATTGGTTGAGAATTTTAAATATCTAAGGGCAAAAAATACTATAATAATTAATGCGACAATTGCCAATATTAATTGTTTAAAAAATTCCTTACTGGTTAAAAATTTTATAATACTCATACTGCTCAAAAATGTTTAGCAAAACTACACAATTTTATAGTTTTATAATTAATTGAGTAAACTTTAGTTTTAAGATATACGTATATTGAAACAAAAAGGTTTTGCGTTACATGAATAAATGATATTTTTACAAAACGGTCAAAACAGCTATTTATTGAACTCTAAATACTTTTAATTAATGAGAAAAAATATTGCCATAATCATGGGAGGTTATTCAAGCGAATATGAAATCTCATTAAAAAGCGGAAACGTTGTGTACAAATCACTGGACAATAAAAAATATAACCTCTATCGTATTCATATTTTTAAAAACAAATGGGTTTATGTGGAAGACAATGGCAACGAATTTCCAGTTGATAAAAACGATTTTTCGGTATCTGTAAATGGTAAGAAACTCAATTTCGACTGTATTTTCAATGCCATTCATGGCTCTCCTGGCGAAGATGGTTTTATGCAAGCCTATTTTTCGTTATTGAATATACCACAAACAAGCTGTAACATGTACCAAGCCGCTTTAACCTTTAATAAACGTGATTGCTTGAGTGTATTAAAACCTTACGGAATTAAAACTGCAGAATCTTATTATGTAAATTTAGGTGATGTAATCGATGAAAATGCTATCATCAAAAAGGTAGGTTTACCGTGTTTTGTAAAAGCCAATAAAGCAGGAAGTAGTTTTGGAATTACAAAAGTGTATAAAAAACAAGAGTTACAACATGCCATTGATGTAGCGTTTGCTGAAGATGATGAAATTATTATTGAATCGTTTTTAGATGGTGTGGAAGTATCTGTAGGTGTTATTAAATATAAAGGAGAAGTAAAAGTATTACCAATTACCGAAATAGTGAGCGATAACGATTTTTTTGATTATAAAGCTAAATATTTAGGAGAATCGCAAGAAATAACACCTGCTAGAATTAGTGATGTTATGACCAATAAGGTGCAGACCGTTGCAAAACAGGTCTATGAAATATTGAAAATGGATGGTTTTACAAGAAGTGAATACATTTTTAAAAATGGAGAACCACATTTGTTAGAAGTTAATACAGTACCCGGATTTACCAAAGAAAGCATCTTACCACAACAAGCATTGGCTGCAGGCATTTCCCTGGAAACTCTCTTTGGCAATGCAATTGAAGAAAGCCTCCCATAATCTATCCAAAAGAGGGAAAATAAAATGTTGTTTAAATTAGGATTTGTATATTTATAAGAAATTATTTTTCCCCTTGGGAAAATAAAAAAGAGTAAATGAAACGAGCTATATTTCCTGGATCTTTTGATCCAATTACTTTAGGCCACTACGATATTATTAAACGTGGCGTAACATTGTTTGATGAAATTATTGTAGCCATTGGCATCAATGCCGATAAAAAATACATGTTCTCTCTAGAAGAACGCAAGAAATTTATTGATGATACGTTTGCTGACGAACCAAAAGTAAAAGTAATGAGTTATAAAGGTTTAACCGTTGACTTTTGTAAGGAAATAGGAGTAGAGTTTATATTAAGAGGCTTACGCAATCCTGCCGATTTTGAGTTTGAAAAAGCCATTGCACATACCAATAGAGATTTGGCACCTATTGAAACCGTATTTCTTTTAACCTCTGCACAAACGTCTTACATAGCATCATCTATAGTTAGAGATGTCATTAGAAATGAGGGTGATTACACGAAATTAGTTCCAAGTAGTGTTCGTGTAAAATAGCTTATAAATTATACTCACCCAACCCTTTAGTAAACGCTTCTGGATTTTCGGCCAAATGGTAACGAGGGTCATCAACAGCCTCAACAATAACATCCCTAAACATTGGGCTCGATTTATAAAGCAAGACTTTGCAATCTTCACTAAGATGTTTCAGCTTCACAGATTTTCCTTCAGCTTTATATTTATTTACTAAATTAAAAATAGCTTCAATGGCTGAATGGTCACTTACACGAGATTCTACAAAATCAATTTCTACATGATCTGGATCGTTTTTAACATCAAATTTTTCATTGAATGCCGAAATACTTCCAAAAAATAAAGGTCCCCAAATTTCATAAATTTTAGTGCCATCCTCTCGCATACGCTTTCTGGCTCGAATGCGTTTTGCATTTTCCCATGAAAACACCAAAGCACTTACAATAACACCAGCAATAACAGCAATTGCCAAATCGAAAAGAACAGTTAATCCTGACACCAAAATTAATACAAACAAATCTGTTCTAGGTATTTTATTTATAATTCTAAAACTAGACCATGCAAAGGTTCCTACAACCACCATAAACATCACACCAACCAAAGCTGCAATGGGTACTTGCTCAATAAGTCCAGAAGCAAATAATATAAATCCCAACAAAGCAAGAGCAGCAACAATCCCAGATAATCGACCACGTCCTCCACCTTTTATATTGATTATAGATTGACCAATCATGGCACATCCACCCATTCCTCCAAAAAATCCAGTAACAATATTCGCTCCACCTTGGGCTAAACATTCTCTGTTGGAGTTTCCTCTGGTTTCAGTTAAATCGTCAATTAAATTTAAAGTCATTAAAGATTCTATTAAACCAATAGCTGCTAGTATTAAGGCATAAGGCCCAATAAACTTAATTGTTTCCCAAGTAAAAGGTACTTTGCTAAAAACATCTGTTTGAAATTTTGGCAAACCTCCTTTTAATCCTTCTCCTCCACCTTCACGGATAAAACTACCAACGGTTGCAACATCTAAATTTCCAAAAATAACAATAGCAGAGACTACCAAAATAGCAAGTAAGGCTTCGGGTAACTTTTTAGTTACTTTAGGTAGTCCAAACATAATTCCCATAGTTAATGCCACTAAGCCAATCATAATCCAAAATGAACTATTTGAAGATAAACTTTTAAATAATTCGGTAAACCAAACTCCCATATCATTCCAAAATGAAACACCTTCAGGTATTAAATCAGGAAACATACTTAATTGAGATAAGAAAATTACAATTGCCAATCCATTTACAAATCCCATCATTACTGGGTGCGGAATTAATCTTACAAACTTCCCCAATTTAAAAACGCCTGCCAACATTTGTATAAACCCCATAAGGATAACCGTTGCAAATAGATAATATAAACCTAACTGTTCGCCTTCGGTTCCCATGGCATTTCCTTTTGCTACCAAGGTTACCATTACTACAGCTAAAGCTCCTGTAGCACCACTTATCATTCCTGGTCGTCCACCAAAAATTGAGGTGATTAAACCAATCATAAATGCAGCATACAAACCAACCAATGGATCTACACCAGCAACAAAAGCAAAAGCTACAGCTTCTGGCACTAAGGCTAATGCCACGGTTAATCCGCTTAAAATATCATTCTTAGCATTTGCTGCTCTTTTTACAATAAACTCAGTCATAATGGTTTGTTTTTAACAAGCGGCAAAAATACAGCTAATATTAGTACTTGCAAGTTGTTGAGCTATTAAAGTAGATATAAAAGTCACCTATTGACTTTGCAAAAAGACACAGTTATCTTCGTTTACTTGTATTTAACTTGATTGAGTTCCGAATTCAATAACTTAACACAAAATTACAACAAATTAACAACACAATTCACCATGATGAGCGATTGCAAAATACACAACTAGTAAAATCTGTGGCTATCGTGTAGAAGAAATCGAAAATAAGTTAACACAACAAGCAAGGTATTTAGACAAGTTAGCAGATGAATTGGCGAAAGGACTCAAGATGTAAAAGGTAAACAAAAAAACAGCTACTACCTTTGGCTATAAAATATAGAACAATCTGTACTAGTCGCAAAATTAAACCTTTTATAAACCGAGAGCACTAAGCGAACCAAAAATTATTCTAAAAAAACACTAATAATATACAACCGTCATTAAACAATATTGTAAAAAAATTCTATCTTTAATTACTACAAAAACCACCTAAAATGACTAAAAAAAGCATCTCACTTTGGCTAATCCCTATTATTTTCTTTTTTGGATGCCAAAAACCTAGTCAACCTCAACAAATAGATTTAGAAGAATTAACCATTGCCGTAATTCATGAAGCCTATAAAAACGGTTTATACAACAGTGAAGCTTTAGTGGCTGCTTATTTAAAAAATATAGATTCTATAGATAGCAACATAAATGCACTTACCACAATAAATCTCAATGCTATTTCGCAAGCCAAAGCTCTTGATGATGAATATAGAAAAACAAACGTATTGCGTCCACTTCATGGTATTCCAATTATTGTTAAAGACAACATTAATACCATTGGGCTTCCTACAACAGCAGGCTCTTTTGCGCTTAAAAATTTTATCCCAACCGAAAATGCTTTTGTTATTAAAAAACTTATTGATGCAGGAGCCATCATTCTTGCCAAATCCAACATGGCCGAATGGGCTTTTTCCCCAATGCACACCGAAAGTTCAACAGGCGGAGTAACTCGTAATCCATATAATTTAAACCATGTTCCTGCTGGCTCTAGTGGAGGTACAGCAGCTTCCATAGCATCCAATATTGGTGTTGTGGGTTTGGGTACCGATACTGGCAACTCTATTAGAGGACCATCTTCTCATTGTGCTCTTGTGGGATTTAGGACTACCCTTGGGTTAATTAGTAGAGAAGGGATTGCACCATTATTTTTAAGAAATGATGTTGTTGGGCCAATGTGCCGTACCGTTGAAGATGCCACTCGAGTTATGGAAGTAATGGCAGGTTTTGATACTAAAGATACAATCACCAAAAACTCCAAAGGAAAAATACCCAACAACTACACACAATTTCTTAATATAAAAGGACTTGAAGGCTCTAGAATAGGTGTGTTTAGAGAATTAAGTGATAATAATATAGATGCTGATATAAAGGTTTTATTTGAAAAAGCTCTTAAAGACTTAAATGTCCTTGGTGCTGAAATAATTGACCCTGTAGTTGTACCAAGTTTTTCTATTCTTGCTCAAAACCAATGGTGTGCAACATTTAGAAATGACATTGAAACCTATTTGGCAACTTACGTTAAAAGGGACACAATGAAAACTCTTGAAGATATTGTTAGAGTTGGTACAACTTCAGAGTTTGCCAAAAGAAGACTAAACCAATACGCAACCACTGAAGGCAGATGGGGAAATTATAAATCGGAATGCTCAGATGCCTACCATGATAAAAAAAGAATAGCTTTTAGGGAAGCCATAGAAA
This sequence comes from uncultured Flavobacteriaceae bacterium, assembly GCA_963975205.1. Classification (GTDB taxonomy): domain Bacteria; phylum Bacteroidota; class Bacteroidia; order Flavobacteriales; family Flavobacteriaceae; genus Pontimicrobium. The sequence goes on from CAXBFU010000004.1 coordinate 61,267, forward strand.
ATGTGATGGATTCGTTAAAATTAGATGCCATTGTATATCCAACATGGAACAATAAGCCAGCTAGAATAGATTTTTTTGAAGAAGAATACAAAGGTGATAATAACCAGATTATTGCACCTCACACAGGGCAACCTGCTTTTACAGTTCCAATGGGTTTAAGTCCAGGAAACCTTCCTGTTGGCATTCAATTTCTTGGAAGAATGTTTGACGAACCTACCTTGATAAAACTAGCTTATGCATACGAACAAGGAACAAAACATAGAACTGTACCACCTAAAACGTACTAGAAAAAAGATTAATAAAACGGGTTATTAATCAATATAACCCATGTCTCGCATCCAGTCGTCGTTAAACATTTTTCCAACATAACGACTTCCATGGTCGTGAAATAACACAACGACCACATCGTCTTTGTTAAAGTGCTTCTTTAACTGCAACACTCCTTTAATAGCAGCTCCAGCCGAGTTCCCCAAAAACATACCTTCTTTTTTGGCTAGTAATTGTGTATAAACCGCTGCATCTTTATCGGTTACTTTGGTAAACCCATCAATGATACTGAAATCTACATTTTCTGGTAAAATATCTTCACCTATTCCTTCGGTTACGTAAGGGTAGATTTCCTTCTCATCAAACTCACCAGTTTCGTGGTATTTTTTAAATACACTACCATAGGTATCTATTCCCCAAACTTTAATATTTGGGTTTTGCTCTTTTAAGTATTTTCCAACACCTGAAACTGTGCCACCTGTTCCAACACCTACAACAAAGTGTGTTATTTTTCCATCTGTTTGTTTCCAAATTTCTGGTCCTGTACTTTCGTAATGTGCTCTCGCATTACTAGGGTTGTCGTATTGGTTGACATACCAAGAGTTTGGTGTTTCTTTACCTAAGCGTTTTGATACTGAATAATAACTTCTAGGGTCAGTTGGTTCTACATCAGTTGGACAAACAACGACCTCAGCTCCAACAGCACGTAAGATGTCCATTTTTTCTTTACTCTGCTTATCGGAAATTACGAAAATACATTTGTAACCTTTTACAATGGCTGCAAGTGCTAATCCCATTCCTGTATTTCCAGAAGTCCCTTCAATAATAGTTCCACCTGGTTTTAAGCGTCCGTCAGCTTCGGCATCTTCAATCATTTTTAGCGCCATTCTATCTTTTACGGAGTTTCCTGGATTAAATGTTTCGTACTTTGCGAGCACTAAACAAGGTAAGTCTTCGACTAGCTTATTTATTTTTACCAAAGGTGTATTTCCAATGGTTTCCAATATATTTTTAGCGTATTCCATATTATTATTTTGCGTTGCAAATTTAAAGGAAAAGTTAGAAGCTAAAAGAGAAATTCATTTTTATTTACTCAAAACGCATGGCTTTGACAGGAGTTATTCTTGTAATAACATACGAAGGCACCAAAAGCATTATTAAACACAGAACAAAAGTGCCAACATTAAGCGCAATAATATACGTTGCACTAATATAAACTGGTGCCTCGGTTACGTAATACACACTAGGATCTAAAGGAAATAGTTTAAAGTATTTTTGGGCAAACAATATACCTAAACCAATAAGGTTGCCCCAAAATAATCCTAATACAATTAAATAAGAAGCATTGTATAAAAACAATTTTCTAATACTCCAATTATTACTACCAAGTGCCTTTAAAACACCAATCATTTGAGTTCTTTCCAAGATTAAAACTAATAGCGCAGTAATCATATTGATGCCTGCCACTAAAACCATGATACCAATAATGGCATATATGTTTTTGTCAAAAATATTTATCCATTCAAATACGGTAACATATTTTTCTTCAACAGTTTTAGAGGTAAAAAAAGAGGAAATGTTTTGATAAATCTCTTCTTCTTTTTGTAATAATTGTGAATAATCGTCGATAAAAACTTCAAAGTGTCCAATTTGGTCGTCTTCCCATTTATTAAAAAAACGAATATGCTTAATATCTCCTAACAGATATGTTTCATCCAGCTCTTGGAAACCCGAATTATAAATTCCTGAAACGGTAAATGTTCTAATAAAAGGTAGTTTATCAACTGCTTCTTTTCCAAATAGCATCTGGAATGTATCGCCTACATTAAATTGCAATCTGTTAGCTAAATACTGAGAAACTAGTACCTCATTACTTATGTTGTCTCCAAATTTTGGTAGTTTACCTTCAACCAAAAACTCTTCAAAATATTGCCAATTATAATCTTCTCCAACGCCTTTTAAAACCATACCATCAAAATCGGTTTCGGTTCTAATCAAACCAAATTTTGTTGCCACACCTTGAATATGCCTAATGCCTTCAATATCGGAAAAATTAGGGTAAAAATCTTGATTTATGGACATTGGCACTTCGGACTCATCAGAGGCATTGGAGTTAAATGTAGTAATGGTTATATGTCCATTAAAAGCGACTGCCTTATCACGTATTTTTTGTTGCAGCCCAATACCTGTTGCAATAGCAATCATCATTACTATAATGCCAATAGCAATGGCAGTAATTCCAATTTTTATTATTGGTGCCGATACACTACTTTTATACGATTTGCTGCCAATAATGCGTTTAGCAATAAAATACTCGAATTTCAATTTGTGATAATGATTTTAAACGTTTTCAAAAATACAGTTTTATTCTTTCTTTTGGCATTCATTTCATGTGGTTCTAAGACTAAAAATGAAATTATTAAAAATAATGAGATTCTGAAACAAGTTCAGAATGACCAACCTATAATTGTTGGTGCTAATCAAACTGAAGCTTATTTATCACTTTTAAATGGCCAACGTGTTGGGATTGTTGCTAACCAAACCTCTGTGATATTTAAAAATGACAACTCTTATACGCACTTGGTTGATTCGTTAATAAGTTTAAACGTTGATGTAAAAAAAGTGTTTTCTCCAGAGCATGGTTTTAGAGGTAAAGCTGATGCTGGCGAACATGTAGATGATGGTGCAGATAATAAAACTGGTTTGTCAATTTTTTCACTTCACGGAAAAAGTAAAAAACCAAGTAAAGAGCAGCTAGCAGATATAGATATCATGATTTTTGATATTCAGGATATTGGCGTACGCTTTTACACTTATATTTCAACACTTCATTATTTAATGGAAGCCTGTGCTGAAAATAATATTCCGCTTATTATTTTAGATAGGCCAAATCCTAATGGGCAATATATTGATGGCCCAACTATGGAAAAAGAACATCAGAGCTTTTTAGGCATGCACCCCATTCCATTAGTATATGGTATGACCATTGGTGAATACGCACAAATGATTAATGGCGAGAAATGGTTATCAAATAGTGTGCAATGTAAAATAACCATTATTTCTAATGCCAATTATACTCATGACAAATCTTATAGTCTCTTAATTAGACCTTCACCAAACATTCCAAATGACCTATCGATTAAACTTTATCCAAGTCTTGGTTTGTTTGAAGGAACTAATATTAATGCTGGCAGAGGAACCGAATTTCAATTTCAACGATATGGAGCACCATTTCTTAATCCAGAAAAGATGACATTTACTTATACACCACGATCAAATTTTGGTGCCAAATCCCCTAAACACAAAGACATGCTTTGTTATGGTGAAGATTTAAGAAACGAAAAAGGAATTAATGAAATGACTTTAAAATGGATTATTAAGGCTTATGAAAATTCAACAGACAAGTCACTTTTCTTCTTAACAAATGGATTTACAAAACACGCAGGAACTACAAAACTGCAAAAACAAATAGAGTCTGGTTTAACCGAAGCTGAAATTAAAGCTACTTGGCAAGAAGACTTAGATGCTTTTAAAAAAACAAGAAGTAAATACTTAATATATAAATAAATGAGAAAGCTAACATTACTATTACTACTATTTACTGGACTTATTTTCGGCCAAACCTTTGACAAAACATACACTAAAAAAATTGAAGAAGCTCAAGAGATTGCCAATCAATTTTTAAACGATAAATTAATTCCGGGAATGTCTATTTCAGTTTCACAAAACGGTGAATTGATATGGTCTGAAGGTTTTGGTTACTCGAACATTGAAACCAAAAAAAAGGTAAACCCAAGTGTAACACAATTTAGAATTGCCAGTATTTCAAAATCGCTTACAGCAGCTGCTCTAGCAAAACTTTTTGATGATAACAAATTAGATTTTGATGAAAGCATTTACACCTACATTACAGATTTTCCAAAAAAGAAATACGATTTCACGATTCGTCAAGTTGGTGGACACATTGCTGGCATAAGACATTACAATGGAAACGAATTTATACTAAATAAAAAAATGAGCATCGTTGAAGGTTTAGACATCTTTAAAGACTCTCCGTTGAAATTTAAACCAGGAAGTGATTACAGTTATAGTACTTATGGCTGGAATTTACTAAGTGTTGTTGTTCAAAACGTTTCTGGTGTTGAGTTTAACAAGTACATGAAGAAAACCATTTTTGACCCCTTAAAAATGAACAATACAACTTTAGATTTATCGGATATCGATATGCCTAATCGCACACAGTTTTACATTAAGACAAATTCTGGAGATATTAAATTAGGTATTCCTGTAAGCAATGAACACAAAGTTGCTGGTGGTGGGTTTATTGCCACATCAGAAGATTTGGTAAAGTTTGGAAACGAAATTATCAATCCAACCATACTCTCAAAAGCATCAGTTAAAGAATTAGTAACACCTTTGTTTACAAACGATGGTAAAAGCACTGAATATGGTATTGGCTTTGGCGTGGTTAAAACAAAAAACAACACACCAAGATATAGTCATTCTGGTGGTGGTATGGGAGCTACTACTTTTTTAATGATGTATCCTGATGAAAATATTGTTATTTCTGTAGTTACCAACCTCTCTCAAGTACCGATTAGAGAACTTACAGCTAAGTTAGAAGATGTATTTATAGACTAAATTATTTTTTGTCATTAGAAGCTGTGATTTTCTCAACTTCAACTTTTGTGAATTCTTTTGGATCTTGTAGCACTCTTACAACAAAAACAATTTTTAAGGGTACTTGCTCTACAACAAAAATATGCTTTCCTTTACTTAAATGTGTTAGGGGGACTTTAGCCGAATTGGCATTTATATACTCTTGTGTCTCTCGCTTGTAATTGGTATTAATTGAATAGACATTTCTTATACGCTTATCTCCACTTTTTAGGATTAAGGTATCTTTAGTAGTATTCAAATCATGGAATAGGTCACCTGCAGTACTATTCACGTTTTTTTCAATTAACGCAAAATCTTTTTTTTGTGCATTTGCACTGATAGTTAGGAGGCCTGAGCATGCTATTGTTAGCAGTACGAGAGTTTTTTTCATATAAAAGCTGTTTAATTTCAAAATAATATTTGAATTAAATAGCAATTATCGACCCTCATCGGCTAATCTAGCTAAGAACAATACACATTTAGAAAAAAAATCTACGAACGGTATGAAATATTAGAGGAACGTACTTTAATTGTTAATAAGTATGTTGAAAACTCTAATCTTGTTATTTATCATCAGGAATAATCGTAGGTTTTTGATACTCTTGAAATGGTTGTTTTAATAATTCGATAACATTACCATTTTTAACTTCATCTGGAAACACATCGACACCATAAACCAATTTTTCTCTATCCATTGTCATATATGTTCCAAAAAGTCTATCCCAAATGGAGAAAATATTACCGTAATTAGAATCGGTATAAGGCAAAACATAATGATGGTGAATTTTATGCATGTCTGGAGATACCAAAATATAGCTTATAAAATGGTCTACTTTTTTAGGTAATTTAATATTTGCATGACTAAACTGGGTGGCAACCAAGGACATAGATTGATAGAGCATTACAATACCTATTGGCGCTCCAATAATAACAACACCAGCTAAAGTAAATGTGTAACGTATTAAACTCTCTAATGGATGGTGCCTGTTAGCAGTAGTTGTATCCACTTTATGATCGGTATGGTGTACTAAATGCACCATCCACAATGGTTTTACTTTATGCTCTACATAATGCGCCAAATAAGCACCAATAAAATCCATTAATAATATACCCAAAATCACATACAAGCCTAAAGACAAATCTGGCAGCCAATTAATAATTCCGAAATCATTGGCAATTACCCAATCGGACGCCATTAATAATAAGAATGCCAAAGCAAAATTTATAATTATGGTTGTTAAAGTGAAAAAGATATTAGGAACAGCATGTTTCCACTTATTGTATTTAAAACTAAATAAAGGCACAGCTCCTTCCAATAACCAAAAAAAAGTTAATCCTCCAACTAGTATTAAACTTCTATGTAGTGAAGGAATGGTTTCGAAATAGTTTATAAATGTTTCCAATTAGTTATAAGTTAATATTAATAATCAATTCTGCCTTTTTTAAATCTACTACTGAAAGTTTGTCTTTAAACGAGGTAACTTCATCTTCTTTTTTCAACACTTTAAAGGTCGTATAATTTAAGAAACTATAAAATGATTGGTTGGCCGAATCAATTTCTGCCTCATCAATTTTTTTTAGTAGCCTACGTGCTTTTCTAGGGTTGCTTAAAATTAAAGATTTTTCGATATCGAGAAACTCCAATCGTTGTAAAAAACCGGTTTTGTTTATTAAATCACTTTCTGCCAAATAACTTTGAGCTTCATTAAAGTAAATATTTGCCAAATCTATTATTTCGGCCCTAGTATCTTTTGGAGTGAAAATAGAAAAATCCAAATATTTAGACCCCAAATTAAATGCTGTAGTTACATTTTTTTCTTTAGAATAATTGGCCAGCTCTAATTTTAAAAAGGACGTGCTTAACCCATATTTTCTAATTATTAACGAAAGGTTTTCATAATTAGTTGAAACATATTTAACGTTAAGAATATTTCCATTAGCATCCATTATTTTAATACTATCATCATTTAATTTATCTAAATAGCGAACACTTCTTGTTTTTTTTATTTTACTGTAAATTTCATCATACTCAGATTCCAGTAATATCACAGGCACAAAATGCTCCCAAATCAAACTATTTACATCATCGCTCTTGTTTAAATTTACAACCATAGATACTCCTTTATCTCCTACTAGCATTACGGGATATGGATAGTCCAAAGTGTTTTGCCACATAACCAATAACATCTTGTCTTGGACCAATGCCAGTTTTTTAGCAATATCAAAAGAGGTAAACCACTCTTGGGCATTACCAATACCAACAAAATTAAGTGCTATTAAAAAAATTAAAACGGTTTTTTTCATTTGATTGTTTTTTTCATTTCTTCAACAATATTATAAGCAGCAGGGCAAATAGCCACATTTTTAAGCGTTAAGTTAGTTATTTGCTGAAACTTTTTTCTATTAGTATGTGGAAACTCCCTGCATGCTTTTGGTCTTACCTCATAAATTGAACAGTAATTATCTGCTCCTAGAAATGTGCATGGTACAGCTTGCAACACATAATCGTTATCTTCATCTAGCAGCAAAAATTGTTCCGTAAATTGCTTCGGTTTTAACTTTAAATATTTGGAAATTCGTTCAATATCTTTACTAGTAAATAAAGGGCCTGTTGTTTTACAGCAATTGGCACATTTTAGGCAATCGGTTTTTTTAAATTCTGCTTCATGCAACTCCTGCATTATATAATCCAATTGTTTTGGCGGCTTTTTTTTAAGCTTTGTAAAGAAGGTTTTATTTTCCTTATGTTTATCTTTGGCGAACTTTGGGAGATTTTTAATAAAGTCTTGCATGGTATAAAAATAAATAAACTTTGTCATTCTGAACAAAGTGAAGAATCTTATCTTTTATGAAAATAAGATGTTTCTATTTACTTTGTATGCTATCTTCGTTTTAATATATTTTAAAACTCGATAATACTCAAGACGACAAGCATAAATAGATATTTTGCAACTACTGATGTTTACTGTCAGTATCGCAATTTCGAAAAAAAGAGAGATTCCTGCTTTCGCAGGAAAAAGATATGAAAGACGTATTTGGAAAAGCCATATTGGATTATCAAAACGGAAATTACACCGAAAACATAACCACATCTACCAGTATTTCTGATGAAGACATATTGCCTATTCCCTATTTATTTAGACAGTTTTCTGAAATGCCAAACATAGAACAAAAAGCTTTACAACTGGCTAAAGGTGAAATTCTTGATGTTGGTTGTGGCGCAGGTTCGCACAGTTTGTATTTACAGAAAAAAGGCTTGAGCGTAAAGTCCATAGACATATCGAAAGGTGCCATTGAAACCTGTAAGCTAAGAGGTTTAAAAAATGCTCATGTGCTTAATGTTTTGGATGAAACCGAAACGTTTGATACTATTTTAATGCTTATGAATGGTTCTGGTTTCTTTGAAAGTTTAGAACGAACACCTCATGTTTTAAATCACTTAAAAGGGCTGCTAAAAAAAAACGGACAAATTTTTATTGACTCTTCCGATATAAAATACATGTACCAAGACGACGATGGTGGTTTTTGGATAGATACAAATGCAGATTATTATGGCGAGTTAGAATACCATGTAACATATAAAGGCAACACCGAAAGTTTCACTTGGATGTATTTAGATTTTGATACCCTTAAAAATGCTTGCGACATTGTTGGCTTGCAATGCGAACTTGTTTTAAAAGGCGATCACTATGATTTTTTAGCGAGAATTACTATTTAACGTGAGTTCGATATAACTAAAAGTATATAGTCAAAATATAATTACTTGATTGTTAGTGTGATATGTGTTTATTTATTGTAAACACCCTCCTTGCTCCTCCCTCAAGGGAGGAATTCCCAAAGATGACATTGTCCCCTTGAGGATTATCGAGATAAAAGCGACAGCTTTTGTTGAAGATACCGAGCGAAGCTCATTAGGGGTGTTTTTATTTCAATCAGCTTATAGTCAATGACTTTTATATCGAACTCATGTTATTTAGCTTTTTTAGAAATCAAACTTATAAGTGGTTCCTGCTAAAAATTGAATCCCTTGCACTGGATAATTTAACCATCGCTTATAATCTTGATTTGCTATGTTGTTTACTTTAGCATAGATAGCCCATTTATCGTTAATGCGATAGCCCAAATGTGCATTGGCATCAAAATAGCTTTCTAGTGTTTGGTTTAATGTTAAATCTTCATTAGGAAGTAAAGAACCTTCAATAGAGCTTTGGTCAAATCGTTCACCTATATAATATAAACTTGCACCTGCAAACCAATATTCATCAAACTGGATATCCATAAACAATGAGCCTTCAAAATCTGGTAAATTCCATGCTTTTTCTTCATATTTAACATCATAAGAAAAGTATTCGGCCTTAATCCCCAAGGTAAAATTTCTATTCACATCTACATTTATCTCTCCAAAAACACTTAAGGTCGTTACATTGTCATACACTACGTTATATGAATTCCCTTTGTTATAATTGTTGTTTGGTGTATAGTTTCTATCGGTGTTATTTTTAAACAGTGCTTTATCATTTTCAGCATAGTACTTTCCACGAATGTTGTAACTCATATTATTTGAAAGTTTTCCTTTAAGGCCAACATAAGCATCATATTGCATATCGGTAGGTATTATATTAAGCGTTGGAGATACATAAGGATTTTCTTTAGCAAACTTATAATAGGTGTTTTGTATTAACCCTCCTTCAATTCCACCATAAGCTATCAATAGTTCATTTACCAATCTATAGGTTGCTGTGATATTGGGATAAATATAAACTTTGTTTTTACTGGCCTCTGTATAGTTTAAATAAAATACCGATGCTCCTAAATTCAAAGTTAAATCGTCTTGCTTTATTTGATAACTGGAAGATAAGCCAACATTGAAATTTCCGTATTTAAGTTTATCGGTTCCAAAATACGATTGGTCGAACGAGCCATTTAAGTAGTCCAGTTTAATTGTAGAATTTAAATCGCCATCGTTTAATGGGATATCAAAATTTGTTGACATTGCAAAGTGGTTTTCACCAGAATCATAATCGTCTGCAAAACGTCTAAATCGCATATCACCTGTATTAAAGAGTCTATCATCAAAATCAATTTCACCACCAAACTCAAACGTAAAAAACTTATGCTGAGGCATCATTGGGTCTGCAAATGCCTGATTGTATGGAGGCTGTGGCAAACCATACCAATTAAAAACTTGTTGCTGAAAGCCTGCATCTACATTCCAAGAATAATCGCGGAGTTTCCTTGCGTAGTTTGCATTGATTTGAGTGTTTGAAAAAGCATCGTCCAATAATAACCCTTCTATACCTCCTTGTGATGAGTGGTGGCTTACATAACCTCCAACGCTTTCGGTTCTATTTAAAGCATGGTTTAAATACACTTCTCCTAAAAAACTTGTATAAGAACCTACACCAAAAGAAGCATAATTATCGTATAGCTTTACTTTTTCGGCTTTATCGACCTCAGCTGCTTTGCCTTTTGCTGGTGTAAATGTTGATGCTACAGGGATTGAAAAAATATTGTACTTAATTCTTTTTTTAGTGGTGGTTTGCTCATCATTTAACGATGGGATTTCTTTTACCTTAAATGCATCAGAAACTTTTGGCGTATAAGGTTTTACCACATTAACAACTTCGGTATTAATGGTATCTTTTGTTTTTCTGTTTTCTTGCGCTAAAGTTGTAGTTGTTACTAAAACTGCTATTAAAAAAGATAAGTTATTTTTGAATTTACACATATTCATTGATTGTTTTTGTCTAGGTGCTTCACTTCGACTCCGCTCAGTGCAAGTTGGCTCAGCATGACATTACGTTTTTTGATTTTAATTTCCATTATCGGTTTCAACTGAAGCATTTGTTTTTGCTTGTTCCGATTTTATTTTACGAAGTTCTGCCCTTGCTTGGGCAACCACATCATCAAATTCAGCAAAGTTTTCAATAACACTCTCCAAAATATAAGTTGCTTGATAAGCATCACCCAAAGCGTAAAAATTCTTTGCCATAATTACTAAGCCTTTTGCGCCATAAAGCTTATAGCCCGAATAGTCTTTTGCCAATTTTTGAACGACTGTATTTGATGATTTGTAGTGTCCTTCTTGATTTTTAAAATAAGCGTTATAGTATAAAGCTTCGGCTGCCAATTCACCTGATGCGATTTTTTCAACTTCCGCATAAGCCGATTTTGCTTTTGCTTCATCTCCAGTTTTTACTGCAGAACGCGCTATAATTACATGCGCATCACTTTTAACATTTTTATCTGTTCGTGAACTTGACAATACTTTTTCGGCATAATTCACAGATTGGTTATAATCTTGTAATTGATAGTGAACTTTCATTAAATTGGACTGAGAGAAAATAACATTTTGTGGGAAATCTGCTTCATTTTCCAAACGCTCTAAAATTGGCATTGCCTTAGCGTGATCTTTTTCGTTTAAGTAGATTTCGCCAAGTCTTGTTAATGCTTGCTCTGTAAACTCGCCACTTGGTTTATTAACCACATATTCGTAGTGAGGTGCTGCATTGTTTTGTAAATCGTCCTTATAATATAACTGTGCCAAATAGAAGTGTGATTTCATGGCATGAATTCCATTCGGGAATTCATTTAAATAGCCATTAAATAATCTAATAGCTCTACTTGTGTCGCCTGCTAGGTATTGTTTTTCGGCAGATTCGTAAGTGGTGTTATCTAAATCGGCATCAGAAACATTTACATAATCTAGCCTTTTTACCCAACGTGCATACTCATCTACACGACCCAAATCAACATAAATTAAACGTGCAGTGGCTACTGCCTGCATACCTTCGGGAGTTCCTGGATAGTTATTTGCTACGTTTTTAAACTTAGATAAGGCTTCTTCGTTTTTGCCAGAATTGTAATACACCAAACCTTGTCGTAATAAGGCTTTGGAAGTGTAAGGACTAGATCTGTATTCCTTATTCAACTGGTCGTATAGCCTCATGGCTTTATCTTCTTCTCCATTTTTTATATAGGAATTCCCTAATTCGTAAAGTGCATCGTCACGTAAAGGCGATCTTTTATAAGTATTTATAAATATTTCCAATTCTTTAATTTTTGTAGCACCTTGACCAATATAACCAAAGCTTATGGCTTTTTGAAAGAATGCATAATCTGGTTCAATCTGGTTCATTTTTATGGCTCTTTCATAAGCGTTTATGGCTTTGTTATAGTTGCTAGAGACAAAATAACTGTCGCCTAATCTTAAATAGGCATCGTTGAGTCTTAGTTTATCTTCAGAAGTATTGGAAATATATTTTTGAAAATATTCGGTAGCTCTTGTGTAATTTTTTTGCTTAAAGTATGTGTACCCTAAATTATAATCTATGTTTTTAATCTCTGGTGTTCCAGATGCTTGACTACTCGCTTGAAACTGTTTAAAGCCAACCAAGGCATCCTCATAATTGGTTAAGTTATAATCGGTTTCGGCTTTCCAGAAAATGGCTCTTGCTAAATAGTTATCGTCTCTTGGCTCAGCAATAGATTTATCGAAAAACGATTCTGCCTCTAAATATTGATTTTCATTATACAACTCTATACCTCGATAAAAAGCTACTTTTTGGTAAGCCACTTTGTTTTCAAAACTTTTTCTGCCTTCCAATAATTTTAAAGCTTCTTTATAATTCTTTGAAGTAATATAAGAGTCAATTAATAAGGTTTCAATCTCTTCTTTGTAACCTGTGTCTGGGTATTTATTTAAATAACCTGCTAGTACTTGTGGTACAGATTGGTATGGATTACCTATTTCGTAACTGATTTTTGCATAGTTTAACCAAGCATCTTCTTGAATTTTTAAATCGAAATCCATTTGCGAGGCATTTCTAAAAGCGTTTAAAGCCTCTTGTTTTTTATCGAGATTGATATAACTTTCTCCTAAATGATAATAGGCGTTTTGTGCTACTGCATTGTTTCCGTCTATGATTTTATTAAATTCGGAAATGGCATTTTCAAAGTTGTTTTGCTTATAGTAGGCATAACCTAACAAGTAGTAATCGGTATTGTTCCATCGTTTACGCTTTCCTTGATAGGCCTTTAAATAAGGAATGGCTTCGGCATATTTTTCTAAGTTAAAATAGCTTTCACCTATTATTTTAGATAATTCTGATACTTCGGTATCATCGCTTGTTGATAATTGCTCTTTGGCTAATTCTATCGCTTTTTCGAAGTTGCCTAGTTTAAAGTTTAAATCGGCTTGATAATACGAGAGTCCATCTTTATATTTTTCAGTCCCACTTACTTGATCAAAGTACTCGGTTGCTTTATTGTAATCGTCACCTTCATAGGCCATATAACCAATATAATATTTTGCTTGTGAGCCATATTTTTCAGAATTTTCTACTCGTGATAAGTACTTTTTTGCTCCTTGAGCATTATTAGTTGCATAAAAACTATACCCATAATTAAAATAAAATTTTTCTCGTTCGTTTCTCGATAAAGCTTCTTCGTCAACCTTATCGTACCACTTTCTGGCATACGAAAATTTAGAATTTTCAAAATAATAATCGGCAACATCAATATAAGCAGTGTTTCGTTTGGTACTTGTAGGATAATCGTTTACAAATTTTTGAATTAAATCGTCTGCATTTTGTTGGTTTAACCGTACGGCACTATTGGCAATATAGTAGGCACAGTCAGACTTTACAACCTCATCTGTAGCTGTATCTTGAATTTTATCAAATAGTGATTGAGCTGCTAAATACTGCTTGCTATTATAAAGTGATAATGCTTTTTGAAAATCTACTAAGTCGCTTGTATAAGCAGCTGTTTGTTGAGCAAAAACACCGTAATTAACTGTGAGTGTCAATGCTATTGCTAATAATCTTAATTTAGTCATTAACTTCGTTTTTTGTTGAGAAACCATTAGTTAGAACCAATGTAATCTGTATTTAAAAATAATAACATAACTTCTGTTATTAATATCAAAAATACTTTATATCGCTTTTATAACGTTAGAAAATTGCGTTAATTATAAACCAAGTTATTAAATGTTAAAAAGTTGAAGATTCTCACAGTTATAAATACTAATTAATTTTGAGTAATTCCTTATTTAATAATACATTTACAATACTTTAAAAAGTAAAATTATTTATGCCGGAAACTGTTTTGCAACTAAAAGATGCTTCTATTTACCAAGGTGATAGCCTTGTACTTGCCAATGTGAATTTTGAAATGAATAAAGGCGATTTTGTGTACTTAATTGGTAAAACAGGCACTGGTAAAAGTAGTTTTATGAAAACGCTTTATGGTGATTTAGAACTTACCAAAGGCGAAGGTAGTATTGTGGATTTTAATTTAGCTAAATTGAAAGAAGATGATATCCCATTTTTGCGCAGAAAACTAGGTATTGTATTTCAAGATTTTAAATTACTAAACGACAGGACTGTTAATGCTAATTTAGAATTTGTATTGAAGGCTACTGGTTGGAAAGACAAAGAAGAAATTGCTGCAAAGATTGAGGATGTTTTAAACCGTGTTGGCATGAAAACTAAAGGGTTTAAATACCCTTATGAGTTATCTGGTGGCGAACAACAACGTGTTGCCATTGCCAGAGCGTTATTAAACGATCCAGAACTAATCCTTGCTGATGAGCCTACTGGAAACCTCGATCCCCAAACTAGTATTGAGGTTATGGAAGTGCTACAAGAGCTCAACAAAAAAGGCCATACCATTTTAATGGCAACTCACGACTATGCCTTACTTTTAAAATACCCAAGTAAAACCTTAAAATGCGACGACAATAAAGTATTTGAAGTTGTGCAACGAAAAGGATAACTATGCTCTCGGTTTTAATTCCTGTTTATAATTATGATGTTACTGAGTTAGTAAATGAGTTGCATAAGCAACTTACAACTTCTGAAATTGATTTTGAAATCAAAATATTTGATGATGGTTCAAAATCTGAAATCAACAAAGTTAACCATAAACTCAACCAATTAGAAAATGTGCAGTTTAAGGAATTGCCCAAAAATGTTGGGTTAAGTAATAACAGGAACTACTTAGCTTCCTCATCACAGTATAATTATTTATTGTTTTTGGATGGCGATTCTTTAATTACCAACACCAGTTTTATAACAAACTACTTAGACAATATTTCTTCTAATTTAGACATTTCGTATGGAGGTAGGATTCATCCTGAGTTTGTAAAAAGTAAAAACCAAAAACTTAGATGGAAGTATGGTAAGTTTATTGAAGATAAATCAGCTAAAAAAAGGCGTGGAAATACATATAAAACGTTAATGTTTAATAACACCCTCATTAAAAAAGAATGCTTTAATACCATTTTATTTGAATCCAGTTTGACTGAATATGGACATGAGGATACTCTTTTTGCTTACCAAGCTTATTTACATAACTTAAAGGTTTTACATATTGACAACCCAGTTTTGCATGGAGATATTGACGAAAATTATGTTTTTATAAGCAAAACCGAAAAAGGAATTAAAAACTTGCTTTCAATTTATAACTCACAAAAAATTGATGTACAGTTTGTTAAGGTTTTGGTTTACTTTAAAAAGCTTGAAAAATTTAAACTTAAGTTTTTATTTGCAATATTATTTACACTTTCTCAACGATTAATGAAATCGCAATTAAACTCATCCAATCCATCTTTGTTTTTATTCAATTTATATAAATTGTCTTACATGTGCTTTTATGATATAAATAATAGAAAAAAACTTTAGCTTAATAAATGATGCCATAGTTTCATGGCACTATTCAAATCAAATCTCTCGACACTTTCCCTTGCATTTTGTTTGCATATTTTATACAAATTATCATCTTCGGTAAAAGAATTAATAGCTAATTTTAGAGCATCAAAATCTTGATCATCAACTAACAATCCATTTTGTTTATGGCAGATAATATCTCTTGGTCCAGTTTCACAATCAAAAGAAATAACTGGTGTTCCGCAAGCTAATGCTTCTATTAACACATTTGGAAATCCTTCTCTTTTACTAGGCAACACTAAAAATTTAGCCTTACTCATATATTTATAAGGGTTTTTCTGAAAAGGAAGTATTTTTACTAAGTCTTGCAATTTTTTTAAACTTATCACTTTATTTAATTCATCCTTAAGATTACCTTCGCCTATAATATATAGTTTTATGCTTTTTTTAATTAGTTTTGATTTCGAGTAAACCTCAATTAATTCAGTAAATTGTTTAAGCTTTACAAATCTTCCAACTGCCAAAATAAACTCTGATGTTTCTAAAATTGGTTTACTTTTTAAAGTATATATTTCACTAAAATCAATGCCATTATTAATAGTTATTACATTGTGAAGAGAATACTCTTTTTTAATCTCATTTTCTATAAATTTAGAGACAGCCATAATTTTAAACGCTTTATTATAAAAACTTCGAAACATAAAAAATGGACTTGTAAAGTAATTCTCTAATTTTGACTCTCTAACAGTAAATATTATTTTTTTAGGATTGCGGTAAATGAAATTATAAATAATAAACTCCCTAAAAAAATTGGTTCTACCTCGAAAATCAATAATAAAATCAAAGTTGTTGTTTTTAACAACTTTTCTAAAGCTTAAAAATTGATGGTATTTATTTAAAACTCTAAGTGATGTTTTATTACTATTTAACACAACATAATTGCCTTTATGAGTAAACTCCTTTTTATTATATAATGCAATAAATGTGATTTTATAACCTAACTTGTCTAGCATTAAAGAAAGCATAGCAGCCGAACGCTGTGCGCCTCCTTCGGCAAGGTGCTTAACAACAATTGCTATGTTTTTACTTTTCATTTTTGACTAACAATATTTATTAAATTAAGCCATTTTTTGCCTATAACATCAATTGAATACTTATGTGCACTTTTTAATGCATTATTTTTGCAATGTTTATATAAATTATTATCCTCTATAAATGTATTCATTCCGCTAGTTAATGCTTCAACATTTTGATGTTCTATTAAAAGTCCATTTTCTTTATGGGTTACCGCATCCTTTGGTCCAGTGGGACAATTAAATGCAACTACGGGAACACTACAGGCTAATGCTTCTAAAACAACCATTGGCAAACCTTCAAACTCACTTGATAAAACAAAATATTTAGATTTCGAAAAATATTTATATGGGTTTGATTTATATCCTAAGAAATGCACCAATTTATCAACCTTATTTTTTATGGCAACAGTTTTTAAATATTCAAGTAATTTACCTTGTCCTAAAATAACTAGATGAATATGTTGCTTAGGAAGAACAGATTTTGAATACGCCAGAATTAATTTATCAAACTGTTTTATATTAACATCATAAGATCCAGCTCCAATAATGTATTCAAAGCCTAAATCGATATTCTCTTTTGCTTTATCTACAATTTCATTAATATTTATAGGGTTTGCCATTGTTGAAACATTTTTCAACTTTGGATATTTGAGCTTGGTAGCTTTCTCCATTTCTTTAGTTAAAGTCAGTAGCCTAAAACTACCTCCATAAATTACATTTGTCCAAAAAGTCGATTTTGGCATGTAAACATCCAGTTTTGAGCTATGAATTGTATAAATTGTATTTTTTCTATTATAAACAAACCTTGAAATCAAGAACTCCTTAAGTATGCCTTTTCTAAATCTAAAATCAATTATAAAATTAACATTTTGCTGTTTCAAATATCTTCTAAATATCATAAAGCGTTTGAACTTATTGAATATAGTCATCCGCTTACTTTTAAATTTTCCTAGATTTAATAACTCTCCCGAATAATGAAAACCCAAATCGTCTTGCAATATAATGTTGTGAACCTCAAAATTTTGTTCGTGTAAATAATTGGAAATAATGGACATTACTCTAGCGCCTCCACCTATATGCAAATGAAAACCCACTAGTGCAACTTTTTTTTTATTCATTTAAAAAAGGTTTTTTCAAAAATAAATGATTTATTCTATTTATA
Organism: uncultured Flavobacteriaceae bacterium; assembly: GCA_963975205.1. GTDB lineage: Bacteria > Bacteroidota > Bacteroidia > Flavobacteriales > Flavobacteriaceae > Pontimicrobium. Next base: position 79,101 of record CAXBFU010000004.1, read on the forward strand.
CTTATTCAAAGTTTATTTAAAAAGTCTATAAAGCGATAACAAATAAAAATTTAAATACCCTTAATCAATATTAAATTAAAAAATCTCTATTTGATAATCTAAGGAAAAATGATCAAATTTGTGTGATTTATATATTGATACTAAACACAAATAGTGAATAAAAAAGAAACTATTATTTTATTAATATTTGGCACACTTATACTTGCATTTTATATTATTGCAGGGTTTTTCAGCCATCCAGCAGCTGATGATTTCTCATATGCAACTCTTGGTCAAAAAGATGATTTTTTTCTTACAGTATTGAATGAAAGGTATAGATGGAATGGAAGATACTTGAGTAATTTTCTCTTAATGTTTAGTCCTTTAAATTGGGGAGGAATACTCGCATACAAGTTTATGCCATTATTATTAATTTGCTTTATATTTTTTGGCACATTGTATTTTTTTAAGAACATATTAGATGAGAAACATATTGTTTTATCATTAATCTCAACCTCTATTACATTTGGTATAATGCCAGATATTACCGAAGGAATATATTGGTACTCTGGCGCTTGGACCTACATTCCAGGTGCTGTGATTTTTTTGATAGGTCTATCTTTATTAATAAAATTTCATGAGAACTTTAAATTTTATCATTATCTTATTTTGAGTTTTATTTTTATTATAGCTAGTGGTTTTAATGAAATTATTTCTCTTCTAGGAATTGTAACATTTTCAATATGTTTATTAAAAAAAAGAGCCCCTAAATTTGTTGCTTTTTTAATTTTATTTTTTGGCATATTCATCTACATTCTATTAGCACCAGGAAATTTGATTAGAGGAGATTTTTTTCCTAACAAAAGCCAATTATTTTTTTCCGTTTACAAAAGTTTATTATATTCATTAAGATTTATTGGAGAATGGTTACTTAACCCAGCACTATTTTTATGGGGAGTTATACTTCTTAAAATGAATTTTAAAAAAAATAGAATAACTAAATTGAGTTTTCTTAAAAGCCCCTTTTTTATTTTTATGATTCTATTTATTCCAACTTATATTTGTTGTTTTGGCCCTTTATGGAGTACTGGAGGATTAGGCCAATATAGAACTGCAAATCTTGCTAGCTATCTTTTTTTACCATTTTTTACATTATCCATAATAGCTAATAAAGATTTCATACTACAAAAATTAAAATTTATCTCTAGGTTCAAGCATACATTTATTATTTTTATTTTCTTTTTATTAATCTGGAAAAATCATTTTTTTCTTTTTACTGAATTACTTAATGGTAGAATTTCACAATATAATCAAGAAATGTATAATCGATATGACAGAATTAAGGAATGTAAAGAATTAGAATGTTATATTCCTGAAATAAGTAACAAATCTAAAACCTTATTTGTCCACTCTTTAGATAACGACCCTAATCATTGGTTAAATAAATCATACCAATTATACTTTAATTCGGGTCAAATTATTAAAACAAAACCCATAACTGAATAAGTATCGCATCGATAAAAAGCGTACAAATTTTCGCTCTAATACTATTTATAGTGTTTCTTCAAAAATAAATGATTTATTTATTCTATTTTCTTTATCTAAATTTATACAATAAAATAGCATCCTTGAATGACTTTACTCTCGGTACATCTTATAACTTACAATAACGAGCAATATATTGAAGATACACTTCAATCTATTTTGAAACAAATCGTGGATTTTGATTATGAAATTGTTGTTGGTGATGACTGTTCAACCGACAGAACTTTAGAAATTATAAATACTTATGCTACAAAACATCCAAACCTATTTAAGATAAAAAAAAATGAAACTCAACTAGGTATACTTAAAAACTTCAAAACAACTCTGGATAGATGTAAAGGCACTTACGTATTTGATATTGCTGGCGATGATAAGCTAAAAACAAATGATGCGTTACAAAAAATGGTGAATGTACTTAGTAAAAATTCTAGCTTAGGGTTTGTCGATTCAGGCTTTGATAGTTTTAATGTAGAATCTAAAACTACTATGGCTTTTAAAAACAAATATATTTTAAATAGCTCTAAAGAAAACTATATAGAAGCAGTATTATTAGGAGAAATTATCCCTATTGGTCATTGTTTCAGGAAAGAATATTTATATAAATATGTTGATTTTGAAACCTACATAAAAATGAATATTGCTATTGAAGATTATCCAATTTTGGTAGATATGGTAATGCATACCAAATTTGAAAGAATAAATGAATCTTTGCATATTTATAGAGTTCACAAGCATTCACATTCACACCAACAAAATATTAAAGAGCAGATTTTTCAATCAAACCAAATGAACGATTTGTTTAATTTCTTTTCAACAAAATATAGTTTTCCAGAAAAATTAAAAAATAAATTCTCCAATTACCATTATAAAACACTGTTATATTACGCTCGTGTTTCCCTTAATGAAGAGATGGCAAAAACAGTTTACAGAAAAATAAAACATAAAAGCTTAAAAGATAGAGTTCGTTTTTTAGGAAGTAGGTATCCATTTTTTAGAAAATTAATGTCTATAAGGAGAAAACTATTTTTTTTTTGATAAAAACCTATCTAAATCTCTAATATAATCATCCTTATCGTAAGTTTCGGATGCCACTACCAAACATATAGCACCAGATGAAAACTCTTCTATTTCCCTCCATACCATGTTAGGAATTAACAACCCCTTATTGGGTTTATTTAAAGTAATTGTTTGCTTATTTCCATGAGTATCTTTTAAAACCACATCAAAACTACCACTAATAGCTATTAACAATTGTTGCAATTTTTTATGTGCATGACCGCCTCTATAAGAGCCACTTGGAACATCATATAAATAATACACACGCTTTATAATAAAAGGAATAACATCGTTTTCAATAACCGAAAGGTTTCCTCTAACATCAGTAATTTTTGGAATATCGATTATTTTAATATTGCTTAAACTCAAATTATTAATTTCTTTTAAATTTTTGCTTTATAGTAGCGATTAAATCTGTTTTTTTATCTAACCTATGAATGCTAAAAATACTTGAAGAAACTATAATAACAAACAATAATCCATATTTTAAATATAAATTATTAAAATGTATTGCTAAAAAAGCACCTAAACAAAGTACTAAACACACTAATAGTATTTTATAAAATTCGTTTTCAAATGTAAATATATACTTGCTTTTAGTTATAATTTTCACACCTATTAAATATATAATATAATAAGCCAAATAACTAATACCAACTCCTGTAAGTCCGCCATACACATATCCAAAAATACTCATTAATAACAGTAATAAATTAAAACCGACTTCAGTTGTTATATATAATTTCGAATCTCCTTTTGCTATTAGAATAAAACCCATAGACCAAGATACCGCTTTAAATAAAGTGGCTAAAATCCCAAACGTAAGAATACCTATTATTGGCATAAATTCTTTTGAAAATAACAAACTGATAATGGTTGGAATAAAAGCTAAAAATATCACGATTATTGGAGTTAATAGCAAAACAGCCACATAAGCTTGTTGATTTACAACTTTTAACATGGTGTCTTGCTCATTAACAACAGAAGACAATCTTGGAAAATAATCTTTGCTCATAGCAGTAAAAATAACGCCTACATAAGCATTTATTATTATAAAGGCAGCGTTATAAAAACCAACCTCATCAATGCCTCCTTTATTAGTTATAAAAATTTGAATGCCATAGATGGTCACTATAGTTGCGAGACTACCTAAGCTCAATACAAAACCCAACTTCATCATGGATTTTCCTTGATTTAAGGTGTCTTTTAATGAAAGTTTAGGATGCTTAACAATTTGCTTTTTAGAAAAGAACCATGAAAAAAAATAGGTAAGTATGGAAATAGAAATAATCGCTGGTACAATGCCACTAATACCATAATAATAATACAATGGAACAATGACTAATAAGCTACCAAAACTTCCCCATAATGAGGCCTTTGCAAGCTTTTTTAATTTTCTTAACCCTTGTAATATAGCGAGGTTCCCAACTGTTAATTGATTAAACAGCACAGCCAATGACAAGAGCATAAAAGAAACTGTATGCGATGTATTACCAAAAGCTAATTGGCTTAACCATGATGATAAAACAATGGTGATAAGGGCTCCCAATATTCCTGTAATCCAACATAATCGCCTTAAAACGTTGATGATTTTTACAACTTTAGCTTCATCATGTCCTTTTAACGCAGCTATCTCTTTTACTGCACTAACATCTAAACCTAACTTTGAAAAACCGATGATAACATTTAACGTTGAATTTAATACACCAACAATCCCTATTCCTGCTGGACCAATAAGTATGGCTGCCAATTTAGATTTTGCTATAGAAATTAGAACACCTAAAATTTGAACACCACTAAATAAAGACGTTGTTTTTAAAATATCGCGATATGAATTTTTATTCGTCATGCTCAGAAATTACACCAAATAGCGAACTACTAAAAATTATTAATATAATTATAAAATACATAACATAACTAACAAAATGCCCAATGTTTGCTCCTACAACGCCATATATATCTATAAAATATAAACTTGTAAAGTATGTTATTAAGACTAAAAATAATTCTGTGATAATAAAGTGCCAAAACATTTTTTTAGCAATAAAGTTGTAAGCTATTAAAACAGATAAAATTTTTATAAAATCTCCTAATAATTGCCATCCAAACAACTCTTTAACAGGTAAAAAATCGTCAGATAAAAATAGAATTATTAAAAATGGTTTGAGCAAATAAATTACTAAAAGCCCTAAACCAAAAACTGGAGCAATAGTCTTATAAAAACTAAATATCTCTGTTCTAAACTCTTTCTTATCTTTAATTTCGGCAAATCTTGGCAAAAAATAAAGTGTCATTAGTGAGTTTACAAACATTAAATAATAGGTTGAAATTCTATTCATTGCTTCCCAATAGCCAGCACTATTCATACCTTGAGTAGTAATTATATAATTTCTAATACCAATTGTTACTAAAGGTAAGGCTATACCAGATACCACAGCCATTAATGCAAATGGACCAAATTTCTTCATCCATTGAAAATCAATATTTTCAATTTTAATTTGATTTATTAAACTTCTTCTATTTAAAATACCAACTAGTGTAATTAAAAAGATGAGTGATGGCGAAATAACCACTGAAATAATTGCACCATCTATATTGTTTTTCCAAATTAACAACAAGGTCACTCCTAATCCCATTATTTGCCCAATAATATTAATGACCAGTAGTATTCTATACTTAGAAAATCCATTCATTATAGAAAAACAAAACATGTTTAAGGAATAAAATGGGATGGCAAGAGCCATTATTTTTATGATATAGGCAAAGTCGTAATTATCGGAAAACAAAAACATGTTAACTCTTTCGGCATTGTAATAGCACATTAAACTCACTAAAACTGTAGCAAAAAAACCTAAATAATAAGCTGTAGAAATGGTTTTGCTTAACTTGGTAACATCCTCTTTAAACTTACCTATATATTTTACAACACCATTATAAAGTCCAACAGTTGCAAAGGTTTGAATAGAAGTAAAAAAACTTCTTAAGTTCCCAATCAACGCCATTCCTTCGGCACCAATAAAAATAGCAATGAATTTTGTTGTTAAGAATCCAGAAATGATTTTTGTTAAAACCGTCGCAGAGTGTAACCAAGCAACTTTTACCAAAACTTTGCTGTTAATATATTTTAGAAACTTTTTCAACTAGTAGGCGTTTATATGTTCAATAACTATTTGTATGTCTTTGTTTGTCATTGTTGGGTACAAGGGCAAACTTACAACTGTTTTATGAATTTGCTCAGTAATGGGAAGGTTTAAATAAGAAAAATCCTGTAAAGCTTTTTGCTTATGAGGCGGAATTGGGTAATGGATGATGGTTTCAACATGTTTACTGTTTAAATAGTTGATAAAATTAGTCCTATCCTTTACCCTAATTACAAATTGATGAAACACATGATTGTTTTTTCCAGAAAAATGAGGCAACTTTATCTTGTGTGATGTTATTCCAGAAGCATAGAGTTTAGCAATTTCAATTCTACTATTGTTATCGGCATCAAGAAATGGTAACTTGATATTCAAGAACATGGCTTGTATTTCGTCCAATCTGGAATTGTATCCTTTTACATCGCTTACATACTTTAAAGCCGCACCATAATTGCCTAATCTACGAATCATATTGGCCAACTCTTGATTGTTGGTAGTCACACAACCTCCATCTCCTAAAGCACCAAGGTTTTTACTTGGGTAAAAGCTAAATCCTGCGGCATCACCAAAATTTCCAGCCATTATAGTATCCTCATTTTTGGCACCATGAGCTTGGGCTGCATCCTCTATTAGCAGTAAATTATGCTTAATAGATATGTCTTTAATTGACTTTACCTCTGCAAGTTGCCCATATAAATGAACTACCATAACAGCTCTGGTTTTTCTTGTAACAGCATCCTCTATTTTACTAGGAGAAAGATTAAAGGTGTCAATATCTGGCTCTACCAAAACTGGCTTAAGTCCTGCATGAATTATTGCTAATATAGATGCTATATACGTGTTAGCTGGAACGATAACTTCATCATCTTTTTGCAAAACACCAAGCTCTATATATGCTTTAAAAATCAAGGACAATGCATCTAAACCATTTGCTGTGCCTACACAACATTTAGTGCCACAATAGTTTGCAAAGTTAGATTCGAACGTTTCAACTTCTCTTCCTAAAATATATCTTCCAGAAGATAAAAATTTAGTATATGCTTCTTTATATTCTTTATTAAAACGTGCATTAACACTATATAAATCCATAAATGGTATCATATAAAAACCGAATTTAGTTCTACATAATTTTTAGTTTCTACTTGATAAAATTCGTGCACAATGGTTCTGGCGCCAAAAGATTCCTTCCAAGACAATAAACCCTCGTTTATTTGCTGGCCTTGATTGACATTGGAAATGCCAAAATCGAAGTACTTTTTAGTTTTAAATGCATTAGTAATAAGATAATCGAAAAGAACATCTAAGCTTCCTAGTTGTTGCTTATCGTTATTTGCCGAAATATATTGTACGTGTGCGACATGCTTTGTATCAAAAATAGTAGCTCCTGCAACGATTTTATTTCCTTTTAAAACATTAAACTGTCTAATATTGTTTGGGAATTTTTCTTTGAGATAAGTTATTTCAGATAAAGAATGTACTGGAGCAGTGTGATGCCTTTCTTTAAGGTTTGGAGTTAAAATAGTATTCCAAAAATCTTCAAAATTGGTCACTTCAATGACCTTTAAACAATTGGCTAACCCTTTTTTTAGTCCTCGTTTTCTATTTGAAGATTGCACTGCTAATTTATATTTTGCATCAATAACAGATGTTATGTCCCTTCTGGTTAATTCTGCCTTGGTTTTAAAAAGCAAATAATCCATTTCGTCACTTGGCAAGGTATGATAAATTTTAGGTAATAGCTTTATATAAAGTGTGCTAATCTTTTCTTTATCAAGAAACTTTAAAAGTGACTTATAGGCAAACATCACATCATTAAAAGAAACATTATCTAATAGAATAAGCCCTCCATAAGTTAAGCCTTGATGTGAATAAATTATATCTTCTTGTTTATTAGCTGGAAAAACAGCAATAAGCACTTCATCTTTAAAAACCAATAATGAGAAATCAAGAAATTTATTATTATGGTACTCGATAAAGTCACGGTAAAATAAAAACGTGGCGTTTTTAGATTGTGCTACAAAATCATTCCAAAGCGATTTATGATATTTACTGTATTTTTCTACTAAAAAAATAGCTATAACAATTTATTTATTATAGTGTGAAAATACTAATTTTTCCGCAGAAACAAATAATAGAGATTTATACAAAGAATGGACACATTAGTGATTATAATTGGCCAAGAAGTAGCAAGCATAAAACCATAAATAACAAATAAGATTGCTCCTATCGAATTAATTAAACGCAGTCGCCTAACATCTTTCATCATAAAAGAAATAAGTAAGGCTAGCATAGCGGCATAACCAACCCATTCGGTTAAAGAAATTCCTAATGTTTCCATTTAAATACTTTTTGAACGTTTTCTATCTACTTCCTTTAGTAACACTTTACGCAAACGTAAATGATTTGGTGTAACCTCAACGTACTCATCTTTTTGAATATACTCCAGCGCTTCTTCTAACGAAAATTTAATCGCTGGGACAATTTTAGCTTTATCGTCGGCTCCTGAAGAACGCACATTACTTAGTTTTTTTGTTTTGGTAACATTTACTACCATATCATCACCTCGAGAGTTTTCGCCTATTACTTGACCTTCGTAAATATCTTCGCCTGGATCCACAAAAAACTTACCTCTATCTTGTAATTTATCAATTGAATAAGGAATTGCTTGTCCTTTTTCCATAGAGACCAAACTTCCATTTTGACGCTCAGGAATGCCACCTTTTATTGGTTGATATTCTTTAAAACGATGTGCCATAATAGCTTCTCCAGCAGTTGCAGTTAATAGCTGATTACGCAAACCAATAATTCCTCTAGATGGCACCATAAATTCGCAAACCATTCTATCGCCTTTGGCTTCCATACTTAGCATTTCGCCTTTTCGCATGGTAACCATTTCTATGGCTTTTCCTGAAACTTCTTCAGGTAAATCAATGGTCATTTCTTCAACTGGTTCACATTTTACACCATCAATTTCTTTAATGATTACCTGTGGCTGACCAATTTGAAGCTCATAACCTTCACGACGCATGGTTTCAATTAATACAGACAAGTGTAATACACCTCTACCAAAAACCAAAAATTTATCTGCGCTATCGGTTTCATTCACACGAAGTGCTAAATTCTTTTCAAGCTCTTTATCTAAACGTTCTTTTATATGGCGAGAGGTGACATATTTGCCATCTTTACCAAAAAATGGTGAATCGTTTATAGTAAACAACATACTCATTGTTGGTTCGTCAATGGCAATAGTTTTTAATCCTTCTGGGTTTTCTAAATCGGCAATAGTATCTCCAATTTCAAATCCTTCAAGACCAACTATGGCACAAATATCTCCAGCTTGTACTTCTTCCACCTTCAAGCGTCCCAAGCCTTCAAATGTATGTAGTTCTTTTATTTTAGATTTTACAATGCTTCCATCTCTTTTTACCAAAGAAATATGTTGACCAACCTTTAACTCTCCACGAGTTAATCGTCCAATTGCAATTCGTCCTGTAAATGAAGAATAATCAAGAGATGTAATAAGCATTTGGGTAGTTCCTTCTTCAATTTTTGGAGCAGGAATATGCTCTATAACCATATCTAGTAATGGTTCTATATTATTTGTCTCGTTTTGCCAATCGTCGCTCATCCAATTGTGTTTTGCCGAACCATAAACCGTTGGAAAATCCAGTTGCCACTCTTCAGCACCTAGCTCAAACATTAAGTCAAAGACTTTTTCATGAACCTCATCAGGTGTACAATTTTCCTTATCAACTTTATTAATCACCACACAAGGTTTTAAGCCTAAGTCTATGGCTTTTTGCAATACAAAACGTGTTTGTGGCATTGGGCCTTCAAAAGCATCAACCAGCAATAAAACACCATCGGCCATATTTAAAACACGCTCTACTTCTCCTCCAAAATCGGCGTGACCAGGCGTATCAATAATATTTATTTTTGTGTCTTTATAAGTAACCGATACATTTTTGGATGTAATGGTAATACCACGTTCACGTTCCAAATCGTTATTATCGAGGATTAAATCGCCAGTATTTTCGTTTTCACGAAACAATTGGCAATGGTACATAATTTTATCTACCAAAGTTGTTTTACCGTGATCGACGTGAGCGATAATCGCTATATTTTTAATATTGGTCATTGTGACTTATTTTGAGCGTGCAAAGGTACAGTTTATTTTGCGACTTTTAGCTATAAAATATATTTCATTGCCATGTTAAATATTTGTTATTAGCCAATTAATATAAAATATTGGCATCACCATTGCGTTAAAACACTAAAAACAATAAAACTTTGTAAATGAAAGATTTAAGCAAGTACATAAAATTTACACCTTATTTATATTTCTTGAGCTTTATTATATTTTGGTTTACCACTGTTAATAGAAGCGAGGGTATTTTTGCCTTTCCAATTTTAATTTTTGGAATTCCTTTTATTTGGCAAATTATTAAGCCTAACAATAAACTCAATTTTGTATTAGGAACTATATTTGTTTGTATTTCATCATACTTTATTTTAGCCTATTTATCGGATGTTTTAGGTATTATTTCATTTGGAAAAACTGTCAAACAATTTATTATTATTGGTGGATTACTCTCTTTAACTAATTTTGTTATGTCCTTATGGATTATTAGAAATAGTTTAAAACCCACTTTCTAAAATGTGTATCTTTGTGGCTTGAAAATAAAAACCGATGATTCTTCAAGATATACCAAAAATTAAACACACCAATTCAAAAAACTTTTTTTTATTAGCAGGACCATGCGCTATCGAAGGTGAAGCTATGGCAATGCGAATCGCTGAAAAGGTGATTACTATTACTGATAAACTAGAAATCCCTTACATTTTTAAAGGTAGCTTTAAAAAAGCCAATAGAAGTAGAATTGACAGTTTTACAGGCATTGGAGATGAAAAAGCTCTTGAAATATTAAAAAAAGTTTCTGAGAAATTTGACGTACCAACGGTTACCGATATTCACGAAGTTTCTGATGCTACTATGGCAGCTCAATATGTTGATGTGTTGCAAATTCCAGCTTTCTTGGTTCGCCAAACCGATTTGGTTGTTGCGGCTGCCAAAACTGGAAAGGTTGTTAACCTAAAAAAAGGACAATTTATGAGTCCTGAAGCTATGAAACATGCTGTACAAAAAGTAAAAGATTCTGGTAATGACAAAGCGTGGATAACCGATAGAGGCACCATGTTTGGCTATCAAGATATGATTGTAGATTTTAGAGGCATTCCAACCATGCGCCAATATGCGCCTACAGTTTTAGATGTGACACATTCATTACAACAACCTAATCAAACTGTTGGTGTTACAGGTGGACGACCAGACATGATTGAAACCATTGCACGTGCTGGCATTGTAAACAATGTAGATGGTATATTTATTGAAACACATTTTGATCCAGCCAATGCAAAAAGCGATGGTGCCAATATGTTACATTTGGATAATTTAGAAAAATTGCTGACTAACTTGGTGGCTATTAGAAAAACAATCATACAGTTATAGAGTTTCTTATTCCTTGTTTCTAATTATTCTGGTTCCTTGTTTCTTATTATGGCTTTTAGTTTAGTATTTCAAATTGGTCAGAATTAGAAATCATGAATTAGGAATTAGAAATCAAGCATCTAAAAACCAAGATCTCTTATTTTTTTGGTTTGTATTGCTGCTGTTTTAAGCAATTCAATAAATTGAAGCTCATCTAAATCTTCTAGAGTCTTAAGTTGTATAGAACGAACTTGTTTGCGCTTATTATCGTTTTTAAGAATTGGAAAATCTTTCTCAAAAACAATGCCATGTACAAAAGCAACATCTACATAATCTTTACCTTTTAACACATTTAAGTAAAGCATGGGTTTTTTGCCAATGTTGTAAAATGGAATATTATAACTATAACGCTCAATTACATTTGGCAACGCTTTTAATATCACACTTCTTACATAAAGCATTATGGACTGAAAAGGTTCTGGTTGATTTAAAAAGTAACTATCGACTGGTTTCACACTGTTTAAATTTTTTATACATATGCATCAAAACCGACCCCTAAATGCCCTCCTGGGAGGGGATTTAGGGGTCGGTAAAATCACTAAACTATGATTAAATTTTTTAAAAAAATAAGATAAAATTAATGGAAACTGGAAAAACAGGCAAACACCTTAAATACGCCATTGAAAAAATTAATTCTTGTTCCGTTAGGAACAACATATTGGTAGATATAAAAAACACAATATCATTTCGTGCCTTAGGTACGAGATATGCCATGATACCTTTTGTACCCAAAGGCACAAAAACAATTATCATTCAATTTAGGTTACCAATCTAATATCCCCAAAGGGACAATAAAAAAGATATTATGATTAAATTCTTTAGAAAAATAAGATATAACCTCATAGAAACAGGGAAAACAAGCAGGTACTTTAAATATACTATTAACATAATCCCTATAAAAGGTTTACCGCGTTATCTTGCCATTATCCAAGGCTTTATTGGCTGGTTTATGCTTACCATATTTTCTGTTTCACTTATATCTCAACTGTTGAATTAAGATTTAGCTTGTAAAACAAAAGATTAAATATCAAACTGTTAGTTGTTTGTTAATTTGTGTTTTAACATTTTTTTAACTATCTTGTTAGTAACTATCCAACCAAAATGTTATTGCTTTTTAAAACATTCGCAATACTTCAAAATATTGAAGACATTTCTCAGGTAGAATTGGCTTTCAACTCTATTGAAAATCTGTTATTATTTATTTTTTCTGCAATGGCTATAACAGCTTTGATTCTAATTCCAGTGGTTCTTTGTTTCTCAATGTTCGATAATTATTTTTCGTATCATAAATACCGTTCAAAGATCGATAAGGAGATTTGTTGTCACAGAGAACAATACAATGAAAAGCTAATTCAAAGAGTCTGTACTCAGTATTTAAAATCATATTCCAACTTTGTAAAAAATGCTTTGGGTTTAGCTGCGTGGAATATTTTTTCATTAATCTACATTGCTTTTGCCTTTACCGATGTTAAAACTGGAGCTCTGGAGTATTTCCATTTTCCATTTCACGTCGTAGAAACCTTCAATACTAATGACATTTTAAGCTCATTCTCTCAATTTAGTTCCAATTGGTATTCAATGCTTCCTATTTCTATTTTGACTTTTGGTTTTTACTATCTTGGAAAAATCATTGGTTTATATTTTGGAAAAATTAAAATTAAAAAAAGAAGTTTAATTGTTTCCTTAAATTAGAAAATACACTGGCACATCTTATCTTTATTTTTTAATCTGTTTATAGGTTGGTTTATCTTAACTAAATTTAGTGTGTCACTTATCTCACAATTATTGAATTAAGTAGTATTTTATTTCTTATTTCTTGGAAGTACTTCTTCTGGGAAAGGAAATAAAATGGTAGAGTTCTTCTCAGCAGCAATGTTCGATAAAGTTTGATACAATCGCAATTTAATCGCTGATGGCGATTTATCAATCTGCAAGCCTGCTTCCAATAATTTTCCTGCCGCTTGTTCTTCGGCTTCTGCTAAAATAATACGTGCTCGTCTAGAACGTTCGGCCTCAGCCTGATTAGCCATCATCCGTTTCATGTTTTCTGGTAATTGGATGTCCTTTATTTTAACATCAATAATCTCGATTCCCCATGTTTTTGTAGCAACCTCCACAATAGTTTTAATGTTATTGCCCATTTCTTCACGTTTAGACAAAATGGTATCTAACTCTACCTTACCACAAACATCACGTAAGGCAGCTTGCGACAATTGTGTAATAGCAAAATCAAATTCTTCAACTTCTAATACCGCCTTTTCAGGGTCTATAATCTTAAAGAACACAACACCATCAATGCTACAAGGCACATTATCTTCGGTCATCACTTCTTGAGAAACAATATTTATGGTTATTACACGAATATCTACAATTTGTATTGTTTCTACTATGGGGATTATCCATCTAAACCCTGGTTTTAAGGTTTTAATGTATTTACCAAATCTAAACTTCAATGCGCGTTTATATTCATAAACAATACGAATTCCTGAAAACAGAAATAGAATAAAAACAATAAAAAAAATAGCATACGGATTCATTATATAAAGTTTTAAAAATTTATAATTTACTAATTTTATAAGGTCGTATTTAACTATAAAACAAACTATGATATTTATCATGACACTTCATAATCTATCAACTATAAAAAATAAAGCAGAGAATTAAAATAAGTAAACCCGTTGTGCATTTTGAACATTTCATCGATTTTTACCCTATCCCTGAAGGGGATATCGATGAAATTTCAGGTTCATCCTTTAGGATAAGAGGCAAAAAACTTGAAGTTTCAATTGCTTTTAACAAAATTCACTCAAAATGCACAACGGGTTAAGTAACTTCTAAAACAATTTAAGAAGTGCCGAAGCTAACATTGGTGTTATAAGTAATATGTCCAGTAATTTTGATAGTGATGGAGATTTTTAAAATTAGAAAAACTCAATTTCTTCTAATTGATTTTATCAGATTTTAGTTATATCTTTCAAACCATATTTATAATATTAACTCCAATTATATGAAACTTAAATTCACATCATTTTATCTTGTTCTATTTCTATTAACTGGAAGTATGAGTGCCCAAACCTACGCCAAAAATGGTATGGTGGCATCTGCCAGTAAAATTGCATCTCAAACTGGAGTAGATATTTTAAAACAAGGTGGTAATGCTGTTGATGCTGCTATTGCAACAGCTTTTTCATTGGCTGTTACGCATCCAACCGCTGGCAATATTGGTGGTGGTGGCTTTATGGTTTTTATGAATTCAGAAGGCGAAACTACAACCATCGACTTTAGGGAAAAAGCACCTTTAGCGTCATCTGAAACCATGTTTCTTGACGAAGAAGGCAATATAAAAGATAACAGTAACCATAGAGGTTTACTTGCTGTTGGAGTTCCAGGAACTGTTGCTGGTTTGTATTTAGCACATCAGAAATACGGAAAACTACCTTGGAAAAATTTAGTTCAACCAGCTATTGATTTAGCCGAAAACGGTTTTGCGCTTAATTGGAATTTATTTGGTGCTGCTCAATATTTTAATAGTGTCGCAGAAGAATATCCTTTTATGGCAACCTACTTTAATAATGAACAAGGTGAACTCACGCAACCAGATGAAATTTGGAAACAAAAAGCTTTAGCCAATACACTTAAAAAAATTAGAGATAAAGGTCGTGATGGCTTTTATAAAGGCGAAGTCGCTGAAAAAATTGAAGATTACATGAAAGCAAATGGTGGCATTATTACCACTGAAGACCTAGAAAAATATGAAGCCATTGAGCGTAAACCCATAAAAGGAACTTACAAAGGCTATGATATTTACGGTATGCCACCTCCAAGTTCTGGTGGTGTTGCACTTATTGAAATGATGAATCTTATGGAGTTGGTAGATTGGGAGAACATTAAGTTTAACTCAACCGAATATGTCCACGTCGTTGCCGAAGCCATGCGAAGAGCATTTGCCGATAGAGCAGAGTTTTTAGGTGATCCAGATTTTAATTTAGATATGCCTTTAGATAAATTAATCTCTAAAGAACATGCAAAAAAGCGTTTCGATAATTTAAGTATGGAACGCGCTTCAGTAAGTGATTCTACAAAATTTGGACAGATTTACGATGGTAAAAATACTACTCACTTTTCGGTATTAGATAAAGATGGAAGTGCAGTATCATTAACTTACACACTTGAACAAGGTTATGGCTCTAAAATGGGATCGAAAGAATTAGGTTTCATTTTCAATAACGAAATGGGAGACTTTAATCCAGTTCCAGGCATCACAACCTCAGGTTCGCAAATTGGTACCAAACCCAATTTAATTGCGCCTCAAAAACGTATGTTATCCAGTATGACACCAACTATTGTAGCCAAAGACGGCAAACCTTATTTAATTATTGGTAGTCCAGGAGGACGAACCATTATCAACACAGTTTTTCAAACCACTTTGAATGTTTTGGAGTTTAATATGCGTATTGACAAAGCCATTGAAGCCATGAAAATACATCATCAATGGTCTCCAGATGTTATTAGGTATGAGCGTCATTTAATGTCTCCAGATACTCGCAAAGCCCTAGAAGCTATGGGACATACATTACGCGCTACTGGTGGTTTAGGTGCTTTAATGGGAATTACCATAGATCCAGAAACAGGAATCATCACTGGAGCCTCAGATTCTTCTAGACCTGAAGGTGGCGCCATTGGTTATTAATTAATAATAAGTGGAATATCAATACAAAAAGAATAACATTGATTGTCTCCTCGAGCGCAGTCGAGAGGTTATTAAAATTGGCAACTATCTTTAGGTCTCGACTTTAGCTTGTCTTGAACGACAGTCGGAAGGCTCGACCTGACAAAAAACAAGATTCAATTATAGTAATATTGTTCTCAGTAAACCTCAATTAATTTAACAAAACATTAGTTGCACAAATGAACTATTTTTATTTACTTTGTATTTCAAAGTACTTTTAATATGGAATCAAAAGATTATTTAAAAGACCTCAACGAGATAAAACACCTCATGGACAAATCATCTCGATTTATGTCGCTTAGTGGTTTATCGGGTATCCTCGCAGGTATTTATGCATTAACTGGTACGTATTTTGTAAATATAATAATTAGAAATATTAGAGAAGAATCTAATGCTTTCGAAAGATTTGTAATTGCGTACAACTCAGTATTAACACTCATTTTAATAGCTTTTGGAGTTTTATTGCTTTCAGTAATTACAGCAATTTACCTTAGTTGGCGAAAAGCAAAAAAACATAATGAAAGCCTTTGGGATGCAGCCTCAAAACGTTTGCTTATCAATTTTATGATTCCATTAATTACAGGAGGTTTTTTTATTATTTTTTTAGTAGAAAAAGAAATGTTTACGCTTGTTGCTCCTCTTACACTTGCTTTTTATGGTCTCGCTCTTGTGAATGCAAGTAAATATACACTAAGTTATATTCGTTATTTAGGATTAACTATAGTTGCTCTTGGTTTAATATCCTTATGGTTTCTAAGTTACGGCTTACTTTTTTGGGCTTTAGGTTTTGGTGTTTGCCATATTATTTATGGTGCATTGATGCATTTTAAATATGATAAAAAATAAAAAACATGAAAACTAAAAGTAATCGCCTTATTGGCATAGTGATTTCTGTAGTTGCTTTATTGTTTATCCCGTTTATAGCAATGCAATTTACCGACGAAGTAAATTGGACATTAGCTGATTTTGTTATCGCAGGCATCTTACTACTAGGAACTGGATTAATATGTGATTTCATATTAAAAAAAGTAAATAAAAAAGAAAATAGAATCGCTTTGATTATAGTCATTATTGTACTATTACTATTAGTTTGGGCCGAACTTGCTGTTGGTGTTTTTGGAACACCTTTAGCTGGAAGTTAGACGAAATTGAAACAGAAATTGAAATTGAACCTTGAACAATAAGTGAGTTTAATTGCAAACATAAATAAAGCATTCGATAATCGTATTAGGTTAGGTATCATGTCTATTTTAATGGTAAACGAGTATGCCGATTTTAATACACTTAAAGAATTGTTGGACGTGACTGATGGCAATTTAGCAAGTCATTTAAAGGCATTGGAAAAAGAAGATTTTATAAACATCGAAAAACTATTTATTGGCAGAAAACCAAATACGCGTTATAGCGCCTCTAAAATTGGCACAAAAGCCTTTAAAGACCATATCAAAGCTTTAGAAAGCATCATTAATAAACAAAAATAATAATGAAGAACTTAAACGCCTTAAATGTAATTAGTTGGGTTTTTGGATTGCTCTTAGTTACTATAGGAGTGATGAATATTGTTTTGGTTCATCCTATTCCAGGAATTTTTTATATTGTAGTTTCATTCTTGTTCTTTCCTCCTACAAATGTGTTTTTAAAAAGATGTTTAATATTTCAATCCCATTTGGAATAAAACTGATACTTTTCATCCTTATTATGTGGCCAACATTAGGTGTTGGTGACCTTGCAGAATTATATGGTTTGTAACATTTAATTCCTAACTTTTCCAGTAAACATACTTGCTTTAGAATTATAAGGATTTCCTGAAGACCTTCTGTGTGTAATCACTTGGCCACAATGCCATAAGGCATCTGCGATTGGACCGTTTATTTGATTCCAAAAAGGAAATTCGTTTGTGCCATTTTCACTTTTAAAAACAATATTAAATTGACTTAAATCGTCAGTTGAGCGAAAAATATCAGCAGCTTGTTTTAGCATGTTTAAGGTCATGGTTCTTTTTTCTTCAAAACTTTTTCCTTCGGTCTCTAAAGGCTCATTCACTTTTTTTAAAGCAGAGTTTAATACAACATTCGTTAATCCCAAAATATGGTCAACAGTCTCACCAGTTGTTCTTCCGTCGTCACTTGGCTTGAATGCTAAATCTTCGGCTCGCAAACCTTGGGTTGCCCAATAATATCTAAATCCTAGTCCATCAATCATTCTTGCTACAACGGTACCTTCATTATACTCTGAAGGATAGTCAGGAATTTCATAATAAGGCAGTTCTTTGTTTTGAGAGTTTGTGAAATTAGTCGTACAAATTAAAATTAGTAATAGTACAAGTTTCGCTTTCATAGGTGTTGTTATTTTTGGAGTGATCTTTTCGTTTTAATTGGATTTGCCGTATTTATCATATAAATACACCAACGCAGTCATGGCAGCTGCACCAAGTTCCAATTCTCGTTTATTGATAGCATCAAAAGTATCGGTTGCTGCATGGTGATAATCAAAGTAACGCTGTGTATCTGGTCTAAGTCCTGCCAAAACAATATTCCCATCTTTTAATGGACCAATATCGGCACCACTTCCACCTTTAACAAATGAATGTACTAAGTAAGGTTCAAATAAATGTTTCCAGCTTAATATCTGCTTAAACTCGTCGTCGCTACAATCGAACGAAAATCCTCTTGGTGTAAAACCACCTGCATCGCTTTCTAGAGCAAAAATGTGATTTTCGCCTTTTTCTTTAGCCACTTGGGCATATTTACGTCCTCCTCTAAGTCCATTTTCTTCATTCATAAACAACACCACTCTAATGGTCCGTTTTGGGCGTATTCCTGATTCTTTTAGTAATCTAAGCACATCCATAGATTGAGTACAACCTGCTCCATCGTCGTGAGAACCGTCTCCTAAATCCCAAGAATCGAGGTGTCCACCAACTACAATTATTTCTTTTGGGAATTCACTTCCAGTTATTTCTCCAATCACGTTATATGACTTTACATCTGCAAGTTGTTTGCAGTTTTGTTTAAAATAAAATTTTATGTTGCTATCCAGTTGCAACATACTACTTAATAATTCGGCATGATTGGTGCTAATTGCAGCTGCAGGAATACGTTGATTAATTGGAGTATCTCCATAATTTGTTCCTCCAGTATGCGGAAAATCGTCCAAGCGTAAATTCATGGACCTTACAATAACACCAACAGCACCATATTTAGTAGCTTCCTTAGCACCTGAGCCTCGTTGATCTACAGCTCCTCCATAAGCACTAAAGGTATTGATTAAGGTTGGATCCATCGGTCGATTAAAAAAAACGATCTTGCCTTCCAGTTTTTCGCGCCCAAGTATCTCGAGTTCTTCAATACTGTGTACTTCAACGACGTTTGCTTTTATACCAAGTGCTGGCGTAGCGACCGAACCACCCAAGGCACTAATATTTACATTAATTGTTTCTCCAGGCGATGTTTCTATAAATGCGTGTTCGGGAGCTCCTCTCAACCATTTTGGCACCATTACTGGTTGCAGCCAAACTTTATCCAAACTTAGTTTATCTAGTTCTTCTTTAGTATATTGAACTGCTCTTTCGGCATTTAAAGAGCCTGATAATCTTCCTCCTATTTGGTTTGATAAATGATCCAACCACTCATAACTTTGTCCGTTAGATAGTGAAGTGTTGAATATGGTTTTAATAACTTCTTGATCGGTTTGAGAGTATGAATTTACTCCTATTAGGAATGCACAAAATAAAATTACTTGCTTCATTTACTGACAGTTTTTATATTTTTAAATATACCATTAATAGGCTTATTGAATGGTAAAGAATTCATAAAAAAAAGAGGCAGTCTCAAAAGTAATTTTATTATCATATTGAGTAAAAGTGAAATATTTAAGTTTCTTTGACTGTGTTTAGAATGACATATTAAGTTCTTTATTACTTTTGAGGCTGCCTCTTTTATAAAACTATTAAATTTAATGCCTTAATTTAAAAAATCACACGATTAAGACACTATCTCTATATTAAGACTATAACGCTTTTAAAAAGTTTAAAAACTTTTACTCGCTATTTAATTGTTCTTTGTACAAGTTAATACTTGCTTTTACTTCATCATCCAATTCAGGTTCTTTTATATCTTTATATTTTTTTAGTGTTTCCAATAATATTTTAGAGACAATATAACGTGCTGTTGGTTTATCATCGGCTGGAATGGTGTACCAAGGCGCATGAGGCTTAGAGGTTCTATTTATGGCATCTTCATAGCAGCCTAAATACTTATCCCAAAGTTTTCGCTCTTTTAAATCGCCTGGTGAAAATTTCCAGTTTTTTTCTTGCTTATTAAGCCTTCTAAGCAATCGTCTTTTTTGCTCCTCTTTAGAAAGGTTTAAAAAGAACTTAAATATAATTGTGCCATTATCTGCTATATGTTTTTCAAAATTATTTATCTGTTCAAAACGCTTATCCCAAAAATCATCATTAATATCTTCGATAGAGTTTACAAACGGAATATTTTCGCCAAGTATATATCCTGGATGTACTCTGGTTACCAATACGTTTTCGTAATGCGTCCTATTAAAAATTCCAAATTTCCCTCTTTCTGGTAATGCAATATAATGCCTCCAAATATAATCGTGAGACAGTTCTTTTGGAGTTGGCACTTTAAAACTATGTACTATAATTCCCCTTGAGTTAAAGTCTTTAAAAACTTCGCGAATCATACTGTCTTTTCCAGCAGTATCCATGCCTTGTATACAAACGAGTACGGCATATTTACCATGAGCATACATGGTGTCTTGGAACTTACCTAGTTTTTTTCTAACCTTTCGTAATTCCTTTTCAATCAATTTGGTATCAGTTTCTAAATGGTAAACAGATGATGTTTTTTGTAAACTAATGGGTTTAACAACTTTAAAATCGTTTATATCGATTTGTTTCATTGATTTATATTTTTGTTAAATATAATGAAGATTTTGTAGTTTTGAACCTTCAACAAATTTGAATGAAAAATAAGCCCCTTTTTGTATTTGTTTTTTGTGTTTCTTTTACCATTAGTTATTCTCAACAATCAGATTCTACTTATATTAATTATAAAAATGGTATCTCTAAACCAAGTCTTTTAGCAACTCATCCATTTGGGATTTTCTTTACTAGAATTCAAGGAAATTTTAAGACACGCCCTAATAAAAAAACAACCATCAATCTAAGCATAGAAAGTGGTAATGTTTGGTCTGCCCCAATTACTGCTTATATACCTAATGATGAAGCGTTGAGGGAGCAAGTAAGACAGGTCCCATGGCATGGTACTGAATTTGCTTTTAATGTTGACGAAATAGATGCTAAACGCATTAATTTAAGTGTTGATGGTGTACTAAAAGGATTTAGAGCTAATTTGGCTTACAAAATAAACGCACAAAGTGAATTTAATTTTGGAATACGAACATTTATGCTTACCAAAGGAAAGGCTCCATTTACATTACTAACTGGAGACCAGTTTATTGAAGGTTTCCATGATAATATTGCAGGCGGAAATGATCCCTTTGCAAGACGCTTATTTGGTTTAGATAAAGCCAAAATTTTTTACACCGATAGGAATAACAATACTTTAGAAATTAATAATGGGGATTTTTTTATTGGAGGTTTCGAGACAAGTTATTATTATTATCCTGAATTATCGATTAATTCATTTAAAAATTTCTATATCAATTTTGGAGCACATCTTGGTATTAATCTTTCAAAATACAATGCTTCATTAGATTTTGGGATTTCGACAAATATTATTAAAACTTACGCTTTAAATGATTTAAAATATTTTCAATTTGGATTAAGTATAGGTGTGATAAGAAAAAATGGAATAGAGTTTAAAACTAACAATATAGATTTTGGCACAAACAAATATTTAGGTTATTTGGAAAATATAATTGAGTACAATTTTATATCAAAACGAAAAACAACGCATTCTTTTGGAATAGATTTTTATTTACAAACCAGTTTAAATAAAAAAGATGAGTTTGAATATATTATCCCAATTAGGAATGGTGTATCTGAAAAAGCTTGGATTACTGGAATATCCAATTTATATAAAAACAATAATTATTGGACGTTTTTGTACTCATTTACAAGAAAAACAGTTACAACAACATTCTATTTACAACAAGATTTAAATGTAAATAATAATCCAGATATTCAAACTGGTGCAAGCATTACTTTTGGGCTTAAATAACTTATAAATAGTGAGTTAAATTAAAAATAAAAACATTTAGACTTTATAAACTTAATTGATTTATCTTCTAACTAATTCATTACACATTATCGAATATTTTATTAAAAGACATAATAATTTTCTGTTTTTTACTACATTAGTCATACCTACTTAACATATTAACCCCAAAAACCATGAAAAAAAACTACTTATTTTTCTTGTTTATCACTGTATATATGCACTCTTTCGCTCAATTAAGTTGTGAAGACGCACATTCAGATGTGATTTATGCTTATTCGCACGTAAAATCTGCATATGATTCTAATAACATTTCTCATTTAAAAGATTATTCCAAACGCTCTACAGATGCTTTTAATCGTGCCAAAAAAATATTAAATGATTGTGGTTGTGAAGCTTCTTACAACTATGCATTCGATGCTTCTGAATTACTCAGTAAAGTTGAAAACGCAAAAACATTTGAGGATGGTCGTTTTTATGTAAAACGTGCAAGAGATATTGCTAGAAACGTGATTAATGAATTAGAGTTATGTACAAAACTGACAGAAGAAGATGAAGCGCTCATAGCTTTAAAATATGACCGGTTAAAACTTAAACAACAACAAATAGAATTAAGTTTAAAGGAAGAAAAAATAAAACAAAAATTAGCTAAAAAGGAAGCTGCTGAACTTAAGTTAAAAAAAGAGCAGTTTATTACAAAAAACGAATTGGCTTTAACAACTAATTTAAAAAGCTTTAACCATATTTTAAATATCTGTGATTGTGATCTAGAGATACCTGAAATAACCTATAAAAAAGAGGTATTGCTCTCTAAGGATATTAACCAAATAAAAAAGGAATACTTGGCCATTTTTAAAAATATGACCAGTGATTATTTAAACAAATTAAGCGCATGTACCGATTAAGTGTTGTCTGCAAGAGGTCTGGGAAAATAGAACTGTGAATTAGTTCCAGACCTCTTTCTTTTTTATTTACTAGCAAACATTTTTACATCTGCCTCACTTACTTCTATCCCTCCAAGTATTATAAGCCTTTCCACTACATTACGAAGTTCTCTAATATTCCCTGTCCAATCGTACTCTTGAAGAAGTTTAATAGCCTTTTTAGAAAAAGATTTTTTAGAAATCCCTTGTTCATTTGCAATTTTCGAAGAAAAATATTCAACCAGTAATGGGATGTCTTCCCTTCTATCGTTTAATGCAGGAACTTTTATTAAAATAACTGCCAATCTATGATATAAATCTTCCCGAAATTTACCTTCTTGTATTTCTTTGCTTAGGTCTTTGTTTGTAGCTGCGACTACTCTTACATCTACCTTAATATCCTTATCACTTCCAACTCGTTGAATACGGCTCTCTTGTAATGCTCTTAATACTTTTGCTTGTGCAGACAAGCTCATATCACCAATTTCATCAAGAAAAATAGTACCTCCATTTGCCGCTTCAAATTTTCCTGCTCGGTCTTTGTTTGCGCTTGTAAATGCGCCTTTAACATGCCCAAACAATTCGCTTTCTATAAGCTCGCTTGGTATGGCTGCACAATTTACCTCAATCATTGGCCCTTTAGAGCGTTCGCTTTTTTGATGCAACCAATGTGCTACCAATTCTTTTCCTGTTCCATTTGAACCTGTAATTAGTACTCGAGCATCTGTTTGCGACACTTTATCAATCATTTCTTTAATTTGAGAAATGGCTTGACTTTCACCTATCATTTCGTAGTTTTTGCTAACTTTTTTCTTTAAAAGTTTGTTTTCTATAACTAGTTCTTTTCTATCTAGAGCATTTCTAACGGTGTTTAACAAACGGTTTAAATCTGGTGGTTTCGATATATAATCAAAAGCTCCAAGACGCATGGTATTTACAGCAGTATCTAAATCGCCATGACCCGAAATCATCACAACAGGGATTTCTGGTTTTATTTTTTTTATAGCTTCCAGTACTTCAACACCATCCATTTTTGGCATTTTTATGTCACATAGTACAAGGTCGTAATCTTCATTTTTTATTTTCTCGATACCAACTAAACCATCTTCTGCTTCATCAACATTATAAGTGTCGCTTTCTTCACTTAATATTTTTGTTAATACGCGTCTAATCGCTGCTTCGTCTTCTATAATTAGTATTTGTGGCATATTTGTTATTTGTTAAATAAATGAACATCTCTTTGTGGAAATGGTATGGTTATGTTATGTTCCCTAAATAAACTGTCTATTTTAAAACGGATTTCACTTTTGGGGAATTGTGCTTGGAAACTATCATTTATAGTGAAAATGAGTTTGAAATTTAGTGAGCTATCCCCAAAATCGGTAAATAAAACTATAGGCTCAGGAGTATCTAGCACACTCTCAAGTGAACTTGCGGCTTCTAGAAGTAGTTTTTTTACGAGTTGGACATCACTACCATAAGCTACCCCAACGCTTACACTTTCACGCGTAGTTGTTCCATTTTGAGTCCAATTGAATAAACTATTTGTTAGATATAAATGGTTTGGGATAACCAATACTTTATTGTCGATAGTTACTGCTCTTGTGGTGCGAAGTTTAATTTCTTCAACCCGACCAATCTTTCCTTCCAATTCAATGATATCGCCTACATGGACAGATTGATCAATTAGAATAAAAACACCCGAAATGATATCTTGGAACAAAGTTTGCAATGCCAAACCAATACCAATCAATAAAGCTGCCGAAGCGGCAAAAATACCAGTAACATTTACACCAACAGAGTGAAAGGTTATTAAAATTATAATTACATAGATAAACCATCCTCCATAGGAAAACACTACTTTAAACTTGCGTTTATCTTCAAACGGCATTCTCCTAGTGATAAGATTTCTAATTATTCTCAATAGAGTCCTTGCAATAAAAAGAACAATAATGAGAATTAAAATATCTTTAATTGATATCTTAACTTCTTTAGTTAAGTGGAACGATAAGCTTAAAAAATCTCTAATGTTTTCCATATCTTAATATTTCAACCATTTATAAAGTTCTTTATAACTTGGCTTTTTACCATACATTAAAATACCCACGCGATATATTTTTGCAGCAAACCAAACTGTAAGCATAAAGGTAACAATTAATAATAATACCGAAACCACTTGTTGCCAAATTGGGACACCAAACGGGATTCGCATAAGCATAACCACTGGAGAGGTAAACGGTATAAATGAAAAGACGGTTGACACCGTACCATGAGGGTCTTCAATTACTGTGAAAATACCAACATAAACCGCTAAAATTAATGGCATTAAAATTGGCAGCATAAATTGTTGTGTATCTGTTTCGTTATCTACTGCGGCTCCAATTGCTGCATATAGAGAGCTATACAACAAATAGCCTCCAATAAAAAACAGTAAAAACATGATTACCAAATTGGTAAGTGGTAAATGATAAATAGCACTCATCAAGCTTTGAATTTTCATATCGGCTCCTTGAGCTTCCATGGCTTGTTGCATTAACTCTTGCTGTGGTGCTTGCATTTCTGTCATATTTATTCCAAATATGGCTGAAACCACTGTCATTAAAACTCCTCCAAGTATAATCCAAATAATAAATTGTGTGATTCCTGCTAAAGACGTTCCAATAATTTTTCCTAGCATTAACTGTACTGGTTTTACCGAAGAAATAATTACCTCAATAATTCGGCTTGTTTTTTCTTCAATTACGCTTCGCATTATCATGTTACCATAAATAATAATGAACATGAATAACATGTAACCTGCAAGGCCTCCAAAAATGAGTTTTACAACATTGTCAATTTTAGATGTTTTTTCACCCAAAAAACTTTCTTGAGCTATACTTATTTTTGCTTCAGAAGATTTTAATTTTTCTATATCTACACCTTGTTCTTGGAGTTTTAAATCGGTGAACTTTCTTTCAAGTTTACTTTCCAAGCCTTCCATTAAGGTTATTGAAGGTGTGTCTTTTGAATAAAATTTTATACCTTCTAATACTTGGTCTATGGTTTCGCCTTTAGAAATATGCAATAATCCATATTGCTCTTTTTTTTCAACTTGTTTTTTGGCGTCGTCTAAAGAAATTTCATTTAAAATCACATAATTTGTATTCTCTGTACTTTTAAAAATACTTTCAACTAAACCGGATTCGTCCAATATGGAAATGGAGCGTTGCTTGTTATTATTGAGTTGCGACAAATACCCGACTACAGCAATAAGAGCAATTATTATTATTGGACTTAGAACAGTCATGATTATGAACGATTTGTTTTTAACCTTAGTTAGATACTCTCGTTTAATAATTAGTGATAAATGATTCATAATTAACTGTTCTTAACGGTTTGAATAAATATATCGTTTGCAGTTGGCACTAACTCATTAAAATGATTAACCTCGGCATGAGCTGTTAAAAATCTTAGTAAGTCGTTAGATGTGTCAGTATCATTAAGTTTTATATTTAATTTTAAATCATTGTTTAATGATTTATAATCTGCTTTAGAGACTTCAAATTTTTCTTTTAAAAAATTAGTCAAATCCAGCTCATTATTGGTCACTAAACCAACCTCAAATGTATTTGTTTTAAATTGTCTTTTAATGTCTTGTAATTTACCGTCCAATATTTTATTTGATTGATGAATTAATGCAATATGATCACATAACTCCTCAACCGATTCCATACGATGTGTAGAGAAAATAACGGTGGCGCCTTCGTCTCTCAATTGCAAGATTTCGTCTTTTATCAAATTTGCATTTATAGGGTCAAATCCCGAAAAAGGTTCGTCAAAAATTAAAAGTTTTGGCTGGTGCAATACCGTTACTACAAATTGAATTTTTTGTGCCATACCTTTGGATAGTTCCTGAATTTTTTTATTCCACCAATCTCCAATTTCCAGTTTTTCAAACCAATATTTTAAACGTTTTTTTGCCTCACTTTTACTCATGCCTTTTAATTGAGCAAGATATAAAGCCTGCTCTCCCACTTTCATGGATTTGTACAAACCACGCTCTTCAGGTAAATATCCAATATCTTTAACATGATGTGCTTTTAAGGGCTGACCCTCCAGCAGTACCTTACCGGAATCTGGCATTGTAATTTGATTAATCACTCTAATTAAAGTAGTTTTTCCGGCACCATTTGGGCCTAATAAACCAAATATACTTCCTTTTGGCACATCAATAGAAACATTATTTAATGCAGTAAATTTTCCAAAGTTTTTAGAGACTGAATCAGTCACTAATAAGTTATTCATTTAATTTCTTTTAGTGTTTAAATAAGTTGTGTAAAGATATTAAATGTTACATGAAATTAAGATGTTTTTTTTTAAATAGAGTTGTATAAAAACAAAACCCACCCTTAAAAAAATAAGGATGGGAAAAATTGCTATGAAAAAGAAAAATTACCACTAACATAAATTAGTGGTAATCCAAATATACTGTTTTTTCTTAAATAATTCTTAAAATGGTATATAATCTTAAATAATGCTTCCAATAGAAAGAAATAGATTACAACTTAATACAGTTAAACATATAGGTTAAGAAAACATATCTTTCACCTTTTCAAAAAAGGATCTATCTGTACTTTCTGGTTTTGGTTCGAAATGCTCATCATCTCTCATGTTTTCAAAAAAGTCTTTTTGTTGCTTGCTTAGTGTTTTAGGCGTCCACACGTTAATGTGTACTAGCAAATCGCCTTTGCCATAACCATTTATACTTGGAATCCCTTTTCCTCTTAACCGCAATATTTTTCCAGACTGTACGCCAGCTTCTACCTTGATACGAACTTTGCCAGTAACTGTATCAATTTCTTTTGAAGTCCCTAAAACGGCATCAGGGTAGCTTATATATAAATCGTAATGTAAATTATCGCCTTCACGTTGCAGAGTTGGGTGGTGGTCTTCGCTAATAGCAACTAATAAATCTCCCGAAATGCCATTTCCAGGTGCTTCATTACCTTTTCCTGAAACTTTTAACTGCATGCCATCTACTACGCCTGCGGGAATTTTGATAGATACTGTTTCTTCTTCAACAACTAAACCTTGAGCATCAGATCCTGCTGGTTTTTTATCTATGGTTTGTCCTGCACCTCCACATACGTTACATGGTGCTGAGGTTTGCATTCTTCCTAAAATGGTATTTGTAACCCTTGTAACTTGACCTGAGCCTTGACATGTTGAACATGTTTTATAAGTAGTGCCTTTGGCTTGTTTTTTTCGTTTTACTTTTACTTTTTTCTCAACGCCATTGGCAATTTCTTCAAGCGTTAACTTCACTCTAATACGTAAATTACTCCCTTTTACCATACGTTGGCGTTGGCCTCCAAATCCTGAAAATCCTCCGCCACCAAATGCACCTCCAAAAATATCGCCAAATTGACTAAAGATATCGTCCATATTCATACCTCCACCGCCAAAACCACCAGCACCATCAAAGGCTTGATGACCAAATTGGTCATAACGAGCTTTCTTATCAGCATCACTCAAAACCTCATAGGCTTCAGCAGCTAATTTGAATTTTTCTTCTGCTTCTTTATCGTCTGGATTCTTATCGGGATGGTATTTTAACGCTTGTTTTCTATAAGCTTTTTTTATTTCAGCAGCTGTCGCTCCTTTACTGAGTCCCAATATTTCGTAATAGTCTTGCTTTGCCATATATTTATTGTCCTATAACAACTTTTGGAAAACGAATTACTTTATCGCCTAAAGCGTATCCCTTTTCAATTACATCTATAATTTTGCCTTTAAGGTCTTTACTTGGTGCTGGTATTTGGGTAACAGCTTCATGGTTATCTGCATTAAACACATCGCCTTTGGCCACCTTAATTTGCGATAATCCTTTTTGCTCTAAGGTGGTTAACAGCTTCTGGTAAATTAACAACACGCCTTTACGAAGTTCTTCGGCTTCTTTATCTTCATCAATATGCAATAATGCACGCTCAAAATCGTCAAGAATAGGCAACATCGCCACCATAACATCCTCAGCAGCGGTTTTAAATAATTCTATGCGCTCTTTGGCTGTACGCCTTTTATAATTTTCGAACTCTGCAAACAAACGTAAAAACTTGTCTTTTTCAGACTTTAGTTCATCTTGTAATTGTTCTTCAATGGTTTGCTGAGACACCTCCTCTACTTGCGTTTCTTGATTTGCATGGGTTTGCTCTTGGACCACATCTTCTTTTTTACTTTTCTTACTCATATTCTTCTTAAAATAAACAATACTTATTTACAGTTGGCAAAAGTACTGCCATTATTATTAAAATGTCAAAATGTCACAAAATATTTTCACTATTTTTTAACTGTTGTGACTTTATGAATTATTATTTTTGCTGAAACACTAATGAAAATAATAACTATGAGAAAACCTATTTTTAAATGTATTACAATATTTATACTAAGTTTAGCAGTTGTAAGTTGTAAAAACAAAGCTGAAGAAGCTGTAACCACTGATGCTGTTGTTGCTACAGAAGCACAAGATAATTCTGTAAAATACATGGCAAATCCAACAAACACTCTAATCGAGTGGACTGGACACAAACCTACAGGACAGCATATTGGAACTATTTTTCTGGAATCTGGGGAATTTACTGTAAATGAAGGTAAAATTGAAAGCGGAACTTTTAAGATTAATATGGCTACCTTAAAGGAATACGATGGTAATGCTAAGCTTGAAGGCCATTTAAAAAGTGCTGACTTTTTTGATGTTGCAACTTATCCAGAAGCGACTTTTGAAGTGACTGGTTTTGAAAATGTTGACGGTAAAATGATGCTTTCTGGAAATTTAACTTTAAAAGAAATTAAAAACAATGTTACATTTCCTGTTACTTTAAGTGAAAAGGATGATATTTTCACTATTACAAGTGAAATGTTTACCATAGACCGTTCTAAATGGAATGTAAAATATGGCTCAAAATCTTTCTTTGATAATTTAGGTGATAAATTTATTAATGATGATATTGAATTAAAGATTGTTGTTAACGCAAAGAAATCTTAATATTTAAGAAATCTTTAATTTTTTAGAGGATGTCTAAAAAGTGTCATTCTGAATGAAAATGAAGAATCTATTAAAAATTAAAATGTTGATTTATAGATTATTGAGATTTTTCGACTACGCTCAAAATGACAATAAAAGCACTTTTTAGACAGCCTCTTTTATTTAGCGTAAATCCTCCAAAGCTGGTTGTAAATGATGGTACTTAAATTGAAACCCTAAATTCTCAATTTTTTGTGAACTCACACGTTGGCTTTCCAACACCACTGCACTCATTTCCCCTAACAGTAGCCTTAATATAACACTTGGCACTTTAGGTAATAAAATTGGTCGATTTATAGACTTTCCAATGGCTTTTACTAATTCGCATTGCTGCACAGGATTAGGTGCTACACCATTAACTATACCTTGTAAATTGTGCTCTATAACATATAAAAACAGGTTTGCAAGATCTTCAATATGAATCCAAGATTGCCACTGGTTGCCTTTTCCTAAAACTGCTCCAACAAAGTTTTTAATAGGAGTGACTAATTTTGGGAGTGCGCCTCCATGGTTAGATAAAACAATTCCTATTCTAATAAGTGATACATCAATACTAAGTTTTTCAAATTGCAAAGCTGCCGCTTCCCATTGTGTGGTTACATTAGTTAAAAATCCTGTTCCAAAATCATTAAAAGTTTCTTCATAATAATTGGTATTAGAATCTGGATAAATGCCAATAGCACTAGCAGATACCAATTTTTTTATAGGTATCTGGTGTTCTTGGATAGTATTATATAACAAGGTTAACGACTGCAAGCGACTGTTTATGACTTCTTTTTTATAGCTTTTTGTCCATCGTTTGGCAATCGAAGCTCCTGCTAAATTTATAATAATCTCAACATCGTGAAAACACGCTATATCTATCTCATTGGCTTTTGGATTCCAATAAAAACCTTTGTAATTAGACTCGTTTTTTAGCTTATCCTTGCTCGTGGACAGGTAATTAACTGCTATATTTTTTGCGTGGCATTGTTTAACAATTTCTTGTCCAACCAAACCTGTGGCTCCTGTAATTAAAATCCGCTTCATACTACAAATTTAAGTATTGAAAACCGCAACAAGATTGTAATTAAGGTAGGTTTAACAATCTATAAGAGGCGTTTATTAATTTATTTGGTTGCTCTTAACATGTGGCGTTTCCCAGGCGGCCCTTTAAGACGTTCAACTGTAAAACCCAATTCTTTCATTGCTCGTTTTACATTGCCAATAGCGGCATAGGTTACCAAAACACCATTAGGCTTTAGGGCATTATACATGGTTTGAAAAATCGCTTTGGTCCATAGTTCTGGTTGCACACGTGCTCCAAATGCATCAAAGTAAATAAGGTCGTATAGCTCAACATCAGTAATGTCTGAAAAAAATTGTTGTCGTTTTGTGAGCTGAAAGGTATTTGTTATAGGGTTTACTGTTTCCCATTGGGTTGCATGCAATTTCTTAAATAAATCACTTTTTCCTCTATTAATTTCTTGAGCATAATTTAATTGAGAAATTTCAGTATCATCCACAGGATAGGCTTCTACACCAACGTAATTGATATTCAAGTTCAACCTTTCTGATTCTATAGCAGTAAGAAATGCATTAAGTCCTGTTCCAAAACCAATTTCTAAAATAGATATCCCTACAGCTTTGGCTTGACATTTTTTGTTTATTAAATTACGATAATGTATAAGCCCTTCTTTAATAAATACATGTTGCGCTTCTTGTATTGCTCCATGTTTAGAATGGTATTGTTCGTTCCAATCTTCAATCTGTATGGTTTTAGAACCATCTGCAGTGGTGATTATTTTACGTTTCAATTTGTTTGATTACTAATTTTTTAATCTTTTGTTTGAGAAACAAAGCACCCTCATTATTTCTTATTTCATCATTAAAACAAGCGCAAGCTGTTTTTGATTTGCTTAACCATGGTCTCTGAAAATTTCTTGTTCTTACAAGAAAATACCAGAAAAAATAAGCAATAAAAAGGCACCATTTTGTTTATAATTTAACGGTTTTAGAATGTTTTTTACCAATAGCAAATATAACACATTAAGCAATTATGTGTTTTTTATAAGGATGAATTTGTTTAATTTTGCGCCTTAAATACTTTGAAATGCTAAACCTTAAAAACAGTAACATTGAAGTAACAAAAGTTTCTGCATCCAAAATAAATGATGTCGATTTTGACAATTTAAGTTTTGGAAAAGTCTTTTCCGATCACATGTTGATATGTACCTATAAAAATGGTGCTTGGAATGTTCCTGAAATTGTTCCATATCAACCACTTACTTTAGACCCTTCTGCTAAAATATTTCATTATGGACAAGCAATTTTTGAAGGTTTAAAAGCTTACAAAGATACCAACAATGATGTGTTTTTATTTAGACCTTACGAGAACTGTAAGCGATTAAATATTTCGGCAAAGCGTTTGGCTATTCCAGAGTTACCTGAGGCTTATTTTATGGAAGGTCTAAAAACGTTATTGCAAGTTGATAAGGATTGGATACCAACAAAAGACGGAAGTTCGTTATACATAAGGCCTTTTATTTTTGCCTCTGGAGAAGGGTTTCACGCATCACCATCTAATGAGTACACCTTTATTATTGCCACTGCACCTTCTGGAGCATATTTTTCTGGGGAAGTAACTGTTTTAATTGAAGAACACTATTCGCGTTCGGCAAATGGTGGTGTTGGTTATGCAAAAGCCGCAGGTAATTATGCAGGACAATTTTACCCAACGCAATTGGCAGTAAAAAAAGGGTACAACCAAGTTATTTGGACCGACGACAATACACACGAGTATATTGAAGAAGCTGGTGCCATGAATATTTTTATACGAATAAATGATACTTTAATAACAAGTCCTACAAGCGACAGAATTCTAGATGGTGTTACCAGAAAAAGTATTTTAGACATCGCTAAAAATGAAGGTATTGATTTTGAAGTTAGAAAAATAACGGTTAGCGAAGTTGTTGAGGCTGCCAACAATGGTAATTTAAAAGAAATGTTTGGAGCTGGAACTGCTGCTGTAATTTCACCTATTTCAGGGTTTGGTTATAAAAACAAAGATTACAAGTTGCCAAATCTTGAAAATACCTACGCAAGCAAATTAAAGAAGCGCATTACAGATATACAAACAAATAAAGCTGAAGATATATTTGGTTGGAGAGTTAAAATATAAGCCCATCTCTAACCCTTCCTTTTGAGAAGGGAATAAAAATTATCACATAAAAGAGGCTGTTTTAAAAGTGATTTTATTGTTATTTTGTTCTTAGTCGAAAAATCTCAATAATCAACAAATCAACACTTTATTTTTTATGAGATAGTGCTTATTTAAAATTCTTCGACTGCGCTCAGAATGACATATTATAGTTCTTCTTTACTTTTTATACAGTCTTTTTTATTTATCTAATATTTCTTTAATATTTGGTTTAAAATAATCTGGTCCTTTTAACACCTTTCCGTCTTCTCTATAAATTGGCTCGCCATCTTTACCAAGTTTGCTCATATTGCTACGTTGAATTTCGTCAAATACCTCTTCAATTTTATGCTGCAAACCATGCTCTATTATTGTACCACAAAGAATATAAAGCATATCACCTAGTGCATCGGCAACTTCAACCAAATCGTTATCGTTCACTGCATCTAAATACTCTTCGTTTTCTTCGCGCATCAACTTATATCGCAACATGTTTTTTTCGTGTCCAAGGGATGCTTTTGGTGTTTCAGAATAGCCAATTTTAAAAGCTTTGTGGAAATCTTTTACCGCTTCAATTTTATTTTTCATAAAAATTTTATTTTCATTTCCGCAAAAAGCGGAAAATTCATCTTTATTATTTTCTTAAATTCGCATAAAAATATAAAAATATGTTCAGCAAAGAACAGATCATTTTTGGAATATTATTCGTCATTGCATTTACAATCG
Source organism: uncultured Flavobacteriaceae bacterium (assembly GCA_963975205.1). GTDB lineage: Bacteria > Bacteroidota > Bacteroidia > Flavobacteriales > Flavobacteriaceae > Pontimicrobium. The sequence goes on from CAXBFU010000004.1 coordinate 113,182, forward strand.
CACTAGTTTATGCCTACCGAAAAGATCTTAATTTACACAAACGCTATTATAAAGGAAGTATTTGGGTTTTAGTGGCTTTTATTGCTTTTTTATTATTTATTGTAGCAATTAAGTTTGTGTTTACTAATTAGGCTTTTGTATTATTTTTCTTTATAGTTCACTAAATTTCATTATTTTAACAGTTAAATATACCTAACATTAGGTATATTATCCCCTTTTCTTTTTTTTGACTTTTGTACATTGATAATTCTTTAAAACGATAAAATATGAAAACTAAACTAGCATATTATTTAATTTTTGTCCTTATACTATTTTCAAGTTGCAAAAATGGCACTGAGAACAAAAGTTCCCTTTTAAAAACAGAATTAAACCAAAATCCTGAAGCGAAACAATCACAAAGCTTGTTAAAAAATTGCGATGAATGTAGAACTACAAGAGTGGAGAAGCCTGATCTTCCAAATAGCACTAATCTTACATTGAGAATTGATTATAAAAATGAAGAAAACTACCAGCCTTTTCAATATGACTTACTCAACGGCTATGGTATAGTTGGAAAATTAGAAATGAATGGAAGAAAAGTTAAAGACATTAAGTTTAATCTTTTTGAAGTAGGCGATTGTAAAAGATACTTTGTTAAAAAAGCCACTTATGAAGGACACAATAAAGAAGATGATATCCATAAAATTAAGTTCGAGATTGCAAAATACATTAAGTCTGGTAACAGACCAGATGCAGATTTAGATTTTGGCGGAAAAGAGTTTAAAATTAAGCCTGGTCAAATATTAAATGTTCAAATTCGTTCAAAGGATTTTCCAGAACTAAATGCTCCTCCTGTTGAAAATGGCATATCCAAAGATGATTTATTAAATGATCCAGATTATGCGGTAATGATTTTCCCTCCTTTTATATGTCAAGGTAAATTTGTTGGCGGAAATGGAAATTAAATGGTTAAAAAAAGCATCATACTACTTTGCAATCTATTTTTATTTACAGCTAACATTCAATTTGCCTACACTCAAGACACAAAACAACACCAAGAAATTATTGAGCTGTTATTAGAGCATAAAATAGATGTGGCTAATAATATAAATAAACATAATATAGATACAACAGCACTTACCTTGCAATGGCATATAGATTCACAATTATATGGTATTAAGGATACTGTTGTTAATCCTTTATCTAATGATACACCGTCTTTTATTAATATTATTAACGTATTAAAGGAAGGTGCCATCTATGAAGATCCTTTGTTTGATAAAGAGCTAACAGCTTTTGAAAAATACAGGAAAGCTCTAAACCTAAGTATTAAAAAAAATGACTCAAATTTAATACGATTCTCGTTACACAAGCTTTTAAAACTTACTTTTGGGAATAGGGCTCTTTTCAATAATGTTGAAGAATATGCTGGAGTCTATAAAAAATATGCGCAAACTGCAAGCGATAGTGCGTACTTCATGTATTATAAATACGCAGCAAAGTCTTATTCTACACAAAAGTCGAATGAAGAGATTCATAAGGAAGCACTAGAACTTATTAAAAATGAACACAATTACTATTTAAATGGATTAATCTACCAATTCCTTGGTGCCCAAGTAAGCTTCTTTAATCAAGATTACATAAAAGGTATTAGCTATTTTGAAGAAGCGGAAAAATCTTATAAGAAAGTACCTGGAATCTTGGGGAGTAATCAAATGTTTGGTATATACAATAATATAGGTGCTGCTTACAACTTTCTAGATCAACCAAAAGTCGCGCTAACCTATTTTGAAAAAGCAAGGAAAATAAAAATCCCCGAAAATAGTTTTTTTCAAAAATCTTATAATTACCTAGCCATTTCACAAACCTACAAAAATCTAAAAATGCACGATAGTGCGTATTTTTATTTAGAAAAAGAAAAACAAGCTATTAAAAGTTTTAATGAACACAAATCTGCAATTGCAATAAGTGAATCTAACATTAAATTTGAAACCGAGAAAAAAGAAAAAGAAAACTTAAAACTAAAAGCTGATAACTTAATAATTGAAGCTAAACACCAAAAAAACAAAATTCTTTTATTTGCTTCTATTGGTTTATTACTCTTTGGAAGCTTTACGTTTTATCTCGTTCAAAAAAACACCAAACGAAAACAACTTCTGGCCGAAAAAGAAAGAGCTTTGAAAACAGAAAAATTAGCCACTGTTCTAAAAGAGCAGGAGCTTACTGCAATTGATGCCATGATCGAAGGACAGGAAAAAGAACGCCAACGTATCGCCAATGATTTACATGATGACCTAGGTGGACTCATGACCACTATTAAATGGCATTTTGAAGCATTAAATGATAATAAAAACTCTGAACATCATAAAAAAACCTCTCACCTTTTAGACGAAGCCTATAATAAAATACGCTCTATAGCTCATGAAAAAAATTCTGGAGTACTTGCCAATAAAGGGTTACTAAGAGCCATCAAAGAAATGGCCAATACTATTTCTGGAAGCGATAAACTAACTATTCAAGTTATTGATTATGGTTTAGACCAAAGACTTGAAAACAGTTTGGAGCTCACTATTTTCAGGGTTATACAAGAGCTTCTGGCAAATATCATCAAGCATGCAGAAGCTACTGATGCAACCATACATATCACAAACCATGATGATAGTTTAAATATCCTAGTTGAGGATAATGGCAAAGGTTTTATATTAAAAAACATAAAGAAATCCTCAGGTATGGGAATTCATAGTATTGAAAAACGCATTGAAAATTTAGAAGGAACCATCACCATTGAGTCTGAATTGCATAAAGGAACCACTATAATAATAGACATACCAATATGATACGATTAGCCATTGCAGAGGATCATCAATCATTAATAGATGGTATTATTTTGTTGTTGAAACATGAAGAAGACATCTCAATAGTAGGTGCTGTAAATAATGGTGAAGCCTTATTGGATTTGGTTAGATTAAAACAGCCCAATGTAATTATAACAGATATCAGGATGCCAAAAATGGATGGCATAACCGCTACCAAACACATAAAAAAAGAATTTCCACATACCAAAGTTATTGCCTTTACCATGTTTGACCAACCGGAAGCCATTGCCAAAATGCTTGAAGCTGGTGCTTCTGGTTACCTACTAAAAAACTCCTCTTTAAATGATGTACTAGAAGCCATAAAAACTGTTCATTCAGGTAAAAATTATTATGACGCTAACATTAATATTAACAACCAAAAAAGTAAAAAAAAGAAAGGGCTCTTAACCAAACGTCAAATTGAAATCTTGGAGTTGGTTGCACAAGGTAAAACATCTAGAGAAATATCTGAGCAGCTCTTCATTGGTATTCACACAGTGGATACTCACCGAAAAAACATGATTAGAATTCTTGGTTTAAAAGGTAAGGGAGAACTTATGCGTTATGCTTTAGAAAAAAAATACCGATTCTAAATTTACATAGTATTAGGTATGTTTCTCCATTTAAACTATTGTTAGTTTTGAAATATTTTAAAGCTTGGCAATTATGAAAAAACTACTATTTACTTTACTTTTTTTACTATTATTCTCATTTGTATCGGCTCAAACAACACCCAATTTTTTTCTTAACAATGTTCATGCAATCGTACATAATTATAGTACAGCTCATATAGCAAACAATACCAATGACAATACCATAAAACACTCATTTGTTGTAACTGCTACAGGAGGAAATATAAGTGCTACATTTATTATGTATTTTGGGGAAAATATTAAAGAAGCTAATGTGCAAACTACAAGCACAAATGTACATACTGTTAGATCGTGGCATAAATTAGAAGAATATGATACATTATCTAATCTCTTAAATGACAAAACTAAAATTGGTATTGGCTATTTTAACAAGTTTGGTTTCTTCCCAAATAGAGTTCAAATATCTAAATCAAATTGAAGCTATAACTATTTAGCCATTATTATAAACTAGCTTTCATTTAAAACCTAATTAAAATACCCAATAATAGGTATTTTATCAAACCTCGTAATACCATAATTTCACAATGCTGTTAATTCGTCTTTTTAAATACATTGATTATGAAACAAATATTACTCCTTTTTGCTCTATTCAGCATTACTTTTTTTAATCTTAATGCTCAAATTATATGGCAAAATACTATTGGAGGCAGTGCCTTTGATTATATGGAAGATGTCATTAGCACCTCAGATGGTGGTTTTTTACTGGTTGGTTCTTCTGAATCTGATATTTCGGGAGATAAGACAGAAAACAGTAAAGGGAATAATGATTTTTGGATAGTAAAAACCAATAACCTTGGCGTTGTGCAATGGGATAAAACTTTTGGAGGAAGTGGTCAAGATGGAGCTATATCTGCCATAGAAACATCTGATAATGGGTTTGTTATAACTGGCGAGTCCAATTCTGATATTTCTGGTGATAAATCTGAAAACTCTAAAGGAGACTATGATTTTTGGATCGTTAAAATTAACAGTAGCGGTACAAAAGTTTGGGACAAAACCTTTGGAGGTTCTAATTATGACTTTCCATTTAGCATTAGGGAAACCTCTACTAATGATTTAATTATTGCTGGAGATTCAGGCTCAAATATCTCTGGTAATAAATCTGAAAACTCAAGAGGATTCTCAGACCTCTGGATCATAAAAATAAGCAATACAGGAACTTTTATATGGGACAAAACCCTTGGTGGAGATGCAGATGAAGAATTAACAGATATGAATTTAACACCAGATGGTGGGTACATACTTGCAGCTACTGCAGAATCCAATATTTCTGGAGATAAAACTGTAAGCACAAGTGATAATGAAGAATATTGGGTGGTAAAAATTAGCAATACCAATACCATTGACTGGCAAAAAGCCTATGGAGGGACCTCTTCTTCCTTTAGTTTTCTATCAGACCTAATCCCAACCAGCGATGGTGGTTACCTTTTGGCTGGAGATTCAGATTCTGGTATTGGAGGCAATAAAACCGAAAACACAAATGGAGGAACCGATTTGTGGTTTATAAAAATAAACAGCTCAGGAACTATAATATGGCAAAACACAGTTGGTGGATCAGACGATGAATATGTTGCCTATGGCATCCAAAAACCAGATGGTGGATATGTTTTTGCGGCAGAATCATTGTCAAACATTTCTGGCGATAAAACCGAAGACAGTATGGACAGTGATATTTGGCTAATACAATTAGACGCTAACGGAAATGTATTAGCCGACAAAACATTTGGAACCATTTCAGTTGAATATCCAGAAAAACTACTACAAACTAGTGATGGCAATTTTATAATTGCCAGTAATGTAGATTCCCTATCTGGCGATAATACGGAAGCTCCTGTGGGCGATACAGACTATTGGTTATTTAAAGTTGACAAAAATACCTTATCGGTTTCTTCAATAGAAAACAGTTTAAACCTAAATATTTACCCCGTCCCTACTGCAAACTACTTAAACATTGCTTCAAAAACAAGAATTAAATCTGTTGACATTATAGATATGGCAGGCAAATTAGTATTGAAGATTAAATCACCAAATAAAACCTTAAACGTTTCTCAACTAAAAAATGGCATCTATCTACTCAAGCTCTATTCAAAAAATGGCTTTTCAACAAAACGCATAATAAAACAATAAACCAGAAATGAAGATTTTAGGGTGAAATTTTCAATGAACGTTTAAAAAAAAATACCCAATATTAGGTATTTCCCCTCATAGCTTCATATTGTATGTTTACTAGGCTATTAACCAAGTAAATATATAATTATGAAACGATTATTACTTTTCCTTTTCATTGCCCTTAGTTCACAAATAACCATTTATAGTCAATGCCCACCCGAAACAAACCAAGATACCGATGGCGATGGAGTACTGGATTGTATAGATCCTTGTGTGAATGTCCCCTCTTCCACTATTGGAAATTTAAGTTTTGAATCTGACTTTATTGGATGGACGGTTCCTCAAAACCTCAATAATTTTAGTGTCAGTGAAGATCCTGCTCACTTTTTACACGGTTCAAAATCGCTCTATGTAACTGCTCCAAACGATACGCAATTTGAAAACTTTGCCATTTATTCAGAAGAGTTTACACTGGAAGAAGGTGTGGCATACAACTTTAAAATACCAGTAAAAAGAATTGGAGACTTGGATGGCGATGCATTGAGATGGGTGTTAATAGACGAAAATGGCGTTTACAGGCATTTCAATAATCATTACAATTTTACATCTACCTGGTCTTTCATTTCAATTAACAATTTCTTGGTGAATTTCGATTTCTACACAAGCAATAAATTTAGATTAAGACTAGAGTTTGGACTCTCAACAGTAGATATGGTAGTTGACAAAATTGAATTCTACAAAACTTCAGAGGTTGTTGACCCTGCATATCTCGACTTGAACAATGATGGTATTCCTGACTGTGTTCCATACAGCTCTCAAAATCATCCCGATTACAGTGCCTTAATGGACTTTTACAATTCTACAAATGGCAACAATTGGACTAACAGCACAAATTGGTTAGACAATACAAAACCTATATCAAGTTGGTTTGGAGTTACTGAAACCAATGGTAGAGTTACGGCAATAAACTTAAACTCAAATAATCTCAGTGGTGTTATTCCTGAGAGTTTTAGTAGTTTAACAGAACTGGAAGTATTTAGTATTAGGTCAAACTCTGTTAATGGGGCTTTTCCGCTATCTACTTTTACTAACCAAACAAAACTTCAGTACGTGGACATTAACTCAAACTTCATGGTTGGTTTTATTCCTCCAGAAATTAGTAACTTAACCTCTCTTTGGTATCTTGATATTGGCTGGAACTTTTTTTATGGTGCCATACCAGCCGAAATGACGAATCTTGCGAACTTACAATATGCATACTTACACAACAATCAATTAAGTGGCAACATTCCATCTGGGCCAGGAACTATGCCCAACTTACAAGTGCTCTACTTAGCTAATAATAATTTTACTGGTACTGTACCCGATTTAAGTTTACTTCCCTCACTTACGCAATTTAATATTTCCAGTAATAAATTCGTTTTTGCAGATATCGAACCGAATTATAACGCATTGAGTACTTCACTAGGAACAAACTTTGTTTACGCACCTCAACAATGGATTGATGAACCTCGTGGTGTAATTGCTAATATTGGGGAGACCGTAACCTTAGAAATTTTGCCAGATCTGGGTTCAAATTTAACTGTATATTGGTATATTTTTGATGGCACCAATTATACCTATTTAGATTCTGGATTGACTTATGATTATACAGTCAGTTCAGAAGCCGATTATGTCGATATTAAATATTTTATTCAAAGCTCTACAGTACCGACACTAGGCTTACAAAGCAATATAATTACCATTGGACCTTCTCCTGAGACGCATCCAGATTATGATGCCTTGATAGCTATTTATAATGCACTTGACGGACCAAATTGGAGTGTCAATTGGGATATCACATCTCCTATAAGTACCTGGGGATCCAATTTAACATTTGATGCTGTCACTAACCGATTAATACGTCTGAATATTTCAGGGTTTGGAGCCAGTGGACAAATACCATCAGAAATAGGTGGCTTAACAGAATTACAATATTTAAATTTGGGTAGTAACCAAATTACAGGAAGTATTCCTCCGGAAATTGGAGACTTAACCAATTTGAATGAGCTTTGGCTTTTCCAGATGGATCTTTCTGGTAATGTGCCGGATGAACTATGGAACCTTACTAACCTTACTCTCCTCTTAATTGGTGCACAAGAATCTGGACTATTAACCTTTACAAGTAACACCGTACCAACTGCAATAAGCAATCTACAGAACCTATACTGGTTAAATATTGGTGGAATCCCTTTGGATTCTCCATTACCTCAGGAGATGTTTGCTTTACCAAACCTTACCTATTTAAGAATTTATAATTGTGGCCTTACCGGTGAGTTACCTGCTGGTCTTGCCAACATAAACAATGTTTTAGCATCTGGAAATGAATTTGAAGGTGCTATACCGCAGGAGTTAATTAATTCTTCGGGAAACTACAATTTGAGCATAGAGAACAACTATTTTGATTTTAGTGATCTTGAACCTTTAGTGCTGGCAAATAACTATAATATTTTAGGTTATTCCCCACAACGCACTAGAGATAAACCACAAAATTTAGAGTCTGCGCCAGGAGAAAATATCGTTTTAAATGTTGATGATACAGATATTGGTAGGCAGTCTATAACAAAAGCCGCAGGTAATGAATATCAATGGTTTAAAGATGGACAATCTATAGCAAGTGCCAATGGCACCAGTTATACCATTGTAAATGCGCAGGAAAGTGACAGTGGAACCTATTACTGCGAAATCACCAATTCTATCTTACCAGAATTAATCGTTAGACGAGCAGATATAACGGTTACAGTTGATGCTACAATGTCTGTGGATAGTTATAATGACTTTGAAAGTTTAAAAATCTATCCAAATCCTACCTCAAATATTTTAAACATTTCAATAAATAGTTATGAAAATGGCACTGTGAAAATTTATGATATAAGTGGTAGGCTAGTTAAAGAAGATACTTTGCAAAATGATGTGTTGCAAATGAATATGAAAGAATTAAATAACGGAATTTACCTTCTTAAAATACAATTAGGAAACAAATCTATAATAAGACGCATAATAAAACAATAGTTGGTTATTTGCTATTAGTCTATTTGAGGGAGTTATTCTAATAACTATTTCAAAAAAACCCACAGTATTGGGGATTTTTTTGTGCCTACTACCCTAATATATTTGACCTGCTATTAATTTTAAACTAAAAATTATGAAACTAAAAATAATAAAAAAAGTAAGCACATTGTTACTTACTATCTTTTGCTCTATATCCTTATTAGCTCAAGAAGACAGTATTAAAACCAAAAGCATTAAACCACTACGTTTAGGTGTAAAAATTGGTGTGCCAAATATAGCAACGGCAAATGCAGAATATGTAACTCCGCTGCTTAACAATAGAGTTGCCTTGGCTGTAGATTATATGTCATTAAACAAAACTATAGACGAAACAGACATTAGTTATAATAATTTTGAAATTGGAACCAATATATACGTAGGTAGCAAAGGTAAAGGCTTGTATTTTGGTGTCTCATACTTCTCTTTTGATGCTGAAGCTACTTTTACCGATACTGAATTTGATTCAAGTACTTTCGAAGATGGCATTGGAAGTATAAAATTTAATACAACAAATGTGAAATTAGGTATAAAAGCGGGTAGAGTATTTTATTTTAGAATTGAAGTAGGTTATGGTTTTGGAGATATTCCTGAAGACATAGTTGTAACAAATAAAGATGGTTCAAGAACAACTACAGAAGATATCCCGGAAATACCAGGAATAACTAGTTCGGGAATTCCAAATTTTAATTTTGGTATTGGGTTTAGTTTTTTGTGAATTAGTCAACTTAATTTCAAAAAATCCCTATACCGAAGATTTTTTTATCTGTTGATATGCTATGTAAACATACAGTGCTTTTTAACATAAAAATTTAAAAAATACTAGATTCATAATTTAGATAATATTTTACTAAATTAATTGATGACTTTTTAAAAACAAACTGATGTAATAAAAACAACACGCATGAAGGCTTCATTTATACTTTTAATACTAATTATTATAAATATTTTATTACTTAAGTTTAGTATAAACAAAAAGCAGAAATCTAATTAAGAAATCTGCTTTTAATTATAAATTAGGATGTATTCTAGTTCTCTTCAGGTAAAAAACCGTATTTATTAGAATAGCTCAACATTTGGTTTTCAAAACTTGCTGCGTGCATTATTTTAATTGCTGTAATCTCACCTGCATCATTTGTTTCTGGTACTAAAACTGGATTTACAAAACCTCCATAAGGTGCCGATGTAAATTGTTCATTTCTTTTTAAAACCTCGGCATGCAAAGTTTGATCAACTTTAACTCCATAGTTTTCAACTAGTGCTTCAACAGCATCAAAATCACCTTCAGATTTTATACGTTGGGTTTCTCTAAGCAATTGACCAAATAATTCGCGAAGTTTGGCATAATCATTAATATTGTAATAAGTTTTACCATCACGAGTTACTTTTTCAATAACGTTATCTGCCTTTCCTTTTTCATAAACCCAAGCGCTAACCCATTGACGGTTTCTCATATGAGCCTCTTCAACATCATCACCTAATTCCAACCTAATTAATTGCGTCATTAAACCGTTACGTATGTAACCATCATAAGCAGCTTTACCAACAGCTTCCCAATCGTCAACCAACCCAAGTTCTTGTAATTTAGAATTATATAAATAATATAATCCAACTAAATCTGCACGACCTTCTTCTAAGGTTGAAGCATACGTTTTAAGAGTTTCCTTAGTTTCGCCAACTCCAGGATTTAATTGCCCTGAGGCATGACCTACAACTTCGTGCAATGCAGTATGAAGTTTATCTGCTAACTGTCCATATTTTTTCTCCAGTTCATGTTCTTCTTCATCATGAACAAATTCCTTAAGTCTTCCACTACTTCCAGAATTATTATAAGCATGAATGATATTTCCTAAAGACACCGATTTGCTTCCTACTTCTTTGCGTATCCAATTGGCATTTGGCAAATTCACTCCAATTGGTGTACTTGGTGATGCATCACCAGCTTCACCAGCGACATTCACTGTTTTGTAACTAACACCAACTACATTTTTCTTTTTATGTGCTTCAATCAATGGTGAATTATCTTCAAACCATTGTGCGTTTTCAGACAGAACAGCCATTTTTTCCGACATGTCAAAATCTTTAATTTGTACAATTGTTTCATATGAGCCTCTGTAGCCAACTGGGTCGTTATAAACTTCAATAAAACTGTTTATATAATCAATATTACCTTCTGTAGCCGCTGTCCAAGCTACATTGTAATCGTCCCAAGTTTGCAGACTTCCTGTTTTGTAATACTCAATAAGTAATCCTATAGCATCACCTTGTGCTTTGTTTTCGGCTACTCCTTTGGCTAATTCCAACCACTTGATAATTTCATCAATAGCGTCACCATACAAGCCTCCAGATTTGTAAATCCGTTCTTTTAACTCTCCATTTTCTTTAACAAGCATCGAGTTTAGTCCATAAGAAAGCGGTCTATCTTTATTTATTTTTTTATCATCAGACACTATTTCTTTTCCATCATTGCTTTGAATATCAGGGTCGGTATTTTTACTATTCAAATAAAATGCTTCAACATCTGCTGTAGTTACATTAGGCCCATAAAAATTCACTGCGCTTTCCAGTACGTTATCAACTCCTTTTGCTTGATTTACCTTTTTCGCATCTTTATCGTTAAAAATAACATCAAAAGCCTCACCTTCAAGAGTTGTGCTGGTTTCAGCCATAATTGTTTTTAAATAATCTTTTGAAAATTCAGGCATTAACTTAGCATTACTGTAGTGATGGTGAATTCCGTTACTAAACCAAACGCGTTTTAAATAGGTTTCAAATGCTTTCCAATTATTGGTCGTTTTATCGCCTTTGAAATTAGCATAAACATTTTCTAGTGCGTTTCTTATTTTAAGGTTATGTCTATAATTCATGTTCCACATAATATCACGACCAGACAATCCAGCTTCAACCAAATAATAAACTAGTTTTTGTTCTTTAAGTGTCAACTCTTCCCAGCCAGGAATTTGATAGCGTAAGATTTTTAAATCTGCAAACTGCTCAAGCATAAATGGAAAATCATCATTAGACAGTTCAATAAGCTCTTCTTTAAACTCAACTGTATCTAACGTTTCGGTCTTGCATGACCACATTATTCCTGCAATTACAAACGTTGCTATAAATACTTTTAATTTCATTTTTTGTTATTTTATGTATAAGGTTTCGAAAATAAGGTTATTTGATTAAATTATAAATGAATAATTTATTTATTTGCTATTCCTTCTTGAAAAGTAAAATACTTATCTTTGAGATTAATCACAAATACTTAAAAATGAAAACAGCAAAAATCATTATTATTTCCCTATCGATATTAATCATTGTTGCTAGTGGATATGTTGCTGTACAACCAAATTGGTACGATATTAAAAGATCAAGAGTTATAAAAGCACCTGCCGAACTACTATTTAATCAAGTAAACGATTATAAAAACTGGGAAAGCTGGTCACCTTGGGTTGAAAAAGAGCCTGAATTAAAAATTACCTATCCAGAAAAAACCAGTGGTGTTGGAGGCTCGTATTCGTGGGTTGGAAAAGATGGTGCTGGTAATATGAAAACTTTAGCGGCAAGCTCATTTGATTCTATTTCGCAAGAAATGCAATTTGAAGATTTCCCACCATCAAATGTGTATTGGAAATTTGAAAATATAGACCAAGGCACGAAGGTCACTTGGGGAATGAAAGCTAACCAAGTCCCTTTTCTTTTAAAATTCTTTGCAGTTATTAATGGTGGCATGGATAATATGGTTGGTCCAGACTATGAACGTGGCCTAGAAAAACTAGACAGCTTAACTGTTGAAAGCATGAAAAAATTTAACATTACCATAAACGGCATTACAGAATATGGAGGTGGCTTTTATTTGTACAAAACCACCAATGCCACAAACGACAACATAAGTACAACCATGGCGCAACAATATGCTAGTATTGGCACGTTTATGGCAAAAAACAATATTGCAATGAATGGTATGCCACTTACGGTATATCAAGACATGAATATGGACGAAGGCTCTGTAATTATGAGCAACGGTATTCCTGTAAGTGAAAAAATAACAATTACGGATAACAGTGGTGTACTAAGTGGTTATATTCCAAAAACAAAAGTTTTAAAAACTACTTTAAAAGGTAACTATACAAATTTATCTAAAGCATGGGCTCAATCAATGAAATACATTTTAGAAAATAATTTAACGCAAAGCGATATAAAACCGTTTGAAATATATACGAACGATCCAGGTGATTTTCCAAATCCAGCAGATTGGATTACTGAAATATATATACCTTTAGCCGATAACTAAACTATAAAAAATTCCCAATGTTGGGGAAAATGTATATGAAACAACTTTTATTGGTATTTATAGGTGGTGGATTTGGCAGTGCATTACGCTACATTATTGGAAAATACTTGAACTCTACCGAAACAGGAATACCATGGGGAACATTTACAGTAAACATATTAGGGAGCATACTTATTGGCATTATTCTTGGATTAGCGGCAAAAAACGATGCGTTATCTTCAAATCAAACCCTGTTTCTTGCAACTGGTTTTAGTGGTGGATTTACCACTTTTTCAGCATTTGCCTATGAAAATCATGTATTTTTAAAAGCAGGCGATTTTACCAGTTTTGCACTCTATACTATTGGTAGTTTTGTTATTGGTTTTTTAGCTGTTTTCCTAGGCCTGTTTCTAGTAAAAAGCTTTTAGTTTTTTGCATACATCTTAACACCAGCTTCTATTTTTATGGGTAAATAATTAACACGTGGTACAATTGGGCAAGAAAACTTTTCGTTATACACACAATAAGGGTTATATGCCGAATTAAAATCAACAACCATACTATCGCCCTTAGGAATTTTTAAGTCTATATAACGTCCTCCACCATAGGTGGTTTGGCCATTTGTAGCATCTAAAAATGGTAAAAACAAGTAATCTTCTTTACCCTCTTTTTGCATATTTTCTTCACCTTGATATACATTTAAATTATAGCTTTGTCCATTAATATTAAAAGTGAGTACGCCATAAACACGCTCTTTAGTTACGCGATCTGTAGTGGTTTTCATATTAAAAAACTTTGTGCCTGGAGTTCGCTTTAAATCGGCATTTACTAAAAATGTAGAGTCATATTTAAAAAAATCTAAGGCTTCAAATTTCTCCCTATCTTTTTTCTTTAAAGGCGATTTAGATGCGTCTTTAAATAAAGCATTTTGCTGTCTTTGAAAATTGGTGTCTCCAATTAGAGGTTTTTTTTGTTTCGAGCAACCAATTAAAATCATCAATATTAATAACCAACTAAATTTTTTCATATACTATCTTTCTATCACAAAAATACAACTTACTAATATTTTATTTAGTATTTACAAAACGTATTATATTTACACATATTCATTAAAAAAAAGATGCATGAAAAATATCCTTTTTATTTTAGTATTTGTGTTAGCATCTGCTAGTTGCAAAAACGAAACTAAGCCGTCTAAAGAAATAACAATATCTAAAGCAGAAAAAGTCACGCCAAAACTCGACCCAAATAACTACAATGTTGCATTTTTAATAATGGATGGCACTTATAATACAGAATTAACAGCACCTTTCGATATTTTTCAGCACACTTTTTTTAGAGAAGGTATAAAAGCCATGAATGTATTTACAGTAGCAAATACCAATGACCCTATCACAACTTTTGAGGGCATGCGTATTCTTCCAGATTTCAACTATTTAACCCATGATTTACCTAAAATCGACATACTCGTGGTGCCAAGTGCCGAAAACCATTTAGGGAAAGACCTCGAAGACGAAGCAATGATTAACTTTGTAAAACAAATTGATAAAGAAGCAAAGTTTATAACATCACATTGCGATGGTGCTTTTGTTTTGGCAAAAGCTGGATTATTAAATAATAAAGTATCAACTACCTTCCCAAGCGATATTGATAAAATGCGAGACATGTTTCCTAATCTTGACATTAGAAAAGACGTATTTTTTGTACACGATGGCAAGTATATTACCTCATCGGGAGGCGCAAAAAGTTTTGAAGCTGCACTCTACTTATGCGAATATTTATACGGAAAAAAAATCGCACAATCACTCGCTAATGGTTTGGTAATAGATTGGGAATTGGAAAAAGTACCACATATCATAATAAAAGATTAAATATTTTAACTCTCCGGTAATCATTTAGATATTTTTAGTAACTTGTAGGATAACTCATTCAATATATAAAAATGATTAGCTACATCTATAAAAACACCTCTTTAGGTATTGCTTTAACCTTATTTTGCTTATCACTCACTTTATCTGCTCAAAATAATAATAAAACACTAAAAGAAATAAGTGGTAATGTGACACACCTTAATGCACCATTAACTAATGTTAACATTATTATTAAAGGCACACAAGAAGGCACAAAAACCAATTCAAAAGGTGAGTACTTTATTAAAGCTAATGTTGGTGATATCATTCTGTACAGTTATGTAGGCTTTAATACTGTTTCAATTATAGTAGAAGATATTACTAGTGTTTTAAATATTGAAATGGATGCATATGTGAGTAAACTTAATGAAGTAGTTGTGAAGGCTAGAAAAAACACAAGTAAAGTATCTGAGCTAGAAAAGAAATTAGATATTGACCTTAAAACACCTTTTGGAACTTTTAACCCTGAAAAATCTGGTTTTGCAATTCCATATATTGCAGGTAAAGACCTTAATTTAGCTGCACCTTCATTGGCATATGCCTTAAATGGCAAACGTGCTGGCATGCGTCTTATAAATGGAAAACTTACAATAAGAGGTATACCAGCAACATTTATAATAGATGGTGTTCAATCTGATTTTATATCTTCAGTAAATATTGCCGATATCGAAGACATTTATGTTGTTAAGTACAAAGCTCTAGTCATTGTTAGAACTAAAATGTCTTTTGATGTCAGAGAGGAAAAAAGTAAGCAAAACATAGAGCAATATAAAAATCAAAATTTCTATACTGACGATGCGGTAGCTATACAAAGTGAAACGACGTTTTCTTCAAATGCTTTAAGAACTCAATATAATACAATAATAGCAAAAAATATTAACGGTAAAGTCACTTATAAAAACGCTCCTTTGGTAAATGTGAATATCATTATTAATGGAACAAAAAAAGGTACAAAAACCAATTCACTAGGGGAATATTCTATAAAAGCAAATGTTGGTGATATTATTAATTATAGTTATGTAGGCTTTAATACCATATCTATTATTATAGAAGATATTACTAATGTTTTAAACATTGAAATGCTTAAAAAAACTAATGAACTTGATGAAGTCGTAGTCCTTTCTAAAAAAATTAAAGGTAAAATGTTAAAATTAGCTGAAAAAAAAGAAAAGAAATTTAATACTTCAATGGGAACGCATGATCCCGTAAAAGCTGGTTATTCTATATCTTATCTTGATGGAGAAGATATAAATCCGATGTATAATTCGGTTACAGAATACATAATTAATAGAACTGCAGGAGTAATTATTGATGCTAATCGTCAATTAATAGTTAGGGGTGCAAAAAACTATAATAGTGGTCCTCCAATTTGGGATGTTGACGGCGTGGTATTTACATCAGAACCTCCCATAGATATTTTAAACATCAAAGATGTTTATGTAATAAGATCTCTTGCAGGAACTAATCGCTATGGTTCCCAAGGAAAAGGTGGAGTTATTGTGGTACGTACCATAAACGGCTCTTTTGATAATACCCAAGCCAAACAAAAAGAAAAAACTGAACAATATACCAACAAAAACTATTACACAAATGATGCTTTGGCAATTAATACTGAAACTCTCTTTACTAATTCCTTTTCCAATACCTTAGAAAGTTTTAACAATACACAAAAAGCTTTAGAATATTACAATCAAACACTTAAAAACAAAATACAAGATTACAGCAATCATATAGATATTGCTCAAAATTTTATTACCTATTATAATAATTCTAATGTAGCTTCTTTAATACTCGAAGACCTTGCAAACAAACATAACAATAACCCTGAAATTCTTAAAGCCATTGCTTATCAATTTCAGGCACTTGGTTTAAAAAAAGAAGTCATTAAACTATATCAAAACATCTTTAAACTTCGTCCAAAATACGCCCAATCCTATCGCGATCTAGCCAATGCATATAATGAAAACGAACAATTTAAAAAAGCATGGCGATTGTACATGAGCTATTTATTTCAAGGCAATGATGTAAGTGGTGAAGGTATTGGCAATATATTCTATAACGAAATGGAATGGTTGTACTTTAATAGAAAAAATCAAACCGCTATAAAAGAACGTTTTGTTCCAAAAAATGAAAGTATTCTTGATTTTAGAAATGATATACGACTTGTTTTTGAGTGGAACACTTCCGAAGCAGAATTTGACTTAGAGTTTGTAAATCAGGAAAAACGGGTTTATGTGTTTGAACATAGTCTATCTGCAAACCAAGAGCTCATAACTGATGAAAAAGAAAAAGGATATTCCAGTAAAGAATTTATAATTGAAGACATAGGTGAAGGTGAATGGTTAGCTAACTTTACATATAAAGGAAACAAAAAACCCGAGCCAACTTACTTTAAAGTCACAAAATATTATAACTGGGGAAAAGCCAAACAAACCCAAGAAATTACAGTCTATAAATTTCAAAACCAACGAAAAAAAATTCAATTAATGGAACTTAATAAACATCTACTAATAGTTAGTAATTAATGTGTTAAAAATCCCATCTAATCATAAAACAAACTCATAATTCATTATTTTTAAATTTCATTTTCAAACCAACCAACCACATGAAACATCTATTACTAAAGTTTTTCGATAAGAAACATACTTATTTAGATGTTACATGTGACTTTAATATGTAATAAACACTTCCACATGAAATTAACAAAATACGTTTTTGCCATAGTTTTTTCAACAATCATGGTAAGTACTGCAACTGCGCAAGATTATTTTTTTAAAGCTAAAGCACCTTTTAATCCCGACATTCCATCACCAGAAGAATTTTTAGGCTACCCCATTGGTAAACAACACACACGGCATGATCAAATTGTGGCTTATTTCCATAAACTAGCAGAAGTATCCAATCGTGCTGAGATAGAAGTTTATGGCTACACACATGAAAAACGAAAATTAGTCATGTTACGAGTATCAACGCCTGAAAATCTAGACAATTTAGATGCCCTTCAAGCTGAACATCTAAAATTTGTAAACCCAGATCTCTCTCCAAAAAATTATAATGAAATTCCTGTTTTTATTCAGCTTGGGTATAATGTTCACGGCAATGAACCATCAAGTTCCGAAGCTGCTTTGCTAACAGCTTACACCTTAGTAGCTTCAAATAATCCTGAGATAACCAATTATCTCAATAATTCTATCATATTTATTGACCCAACCATTAATCCTGATGGACGTGACAGGCACACACAATGGGCCAATCAATTTCAAGCCAAATCATTAGTATCCGACGGCATAGATGCCGAACATAACGAAGCATGGCCAAGAGGAAGAACCAACCATTATTGGTTCGATTTAAACAGGGATTGGCTGTTGGCTGTTCATCCTGAAAGCCAAGGAAAACTAAATTGGTATCACCAATGGTATCCAAATGTTGTGACCGATTTTCATGAAATGGGAACCAATAGCAATCACTTTTTTGAACCAATGAAACCCATTGGCTCACATGACCCAATTATGCCAAAAGAAAATTATGAAGATTTAAACAACATGTTTGCACCATATTTTGCTAGTGCATTAGATAAAATAGGCTCATTTTACTACACTAAAGAATCGTTTGATGGCACCTATCCTGGATACGGAAGTTCCTATCCCGATTTACAAGGTGGATTGGCTTTACTGTTTGAACAGGCAAGTTCCAGAGGCCATGTACAAGATACCGATTATGGTAAAATGACCTTCGCTTTTACAATTAGAAACCAATACACATCTAGCTTTGCAACTATTAAAGCTGCTGTCGAAAATAAGGCCTATTTGAGAGAATACCAGCAAAAGTTCTTCAAATCAGCCATCTCCCAAAAAGCTCCAACAGGGTTTGCAGCTTACCAGTTTGGTGATGCATACGACATGAATAGAAATAAAGCCTTTGTCGATTATTTACTAAAGCACAAAATAAAAGTTTATAAAAATGGTGATAAATACACAGTACCACTAAAACAACCTCAACGTAGAATGGTGCAAACCATGTTTGAAACTTATAATAAATATAGAGACAGTGTGTTTTATGATGCCTCAGCTTGGAGTGTTGCCAACTTTTACAACATGAAATATCGTGGGCTAAAAAATGCTAATTTAGGCACAGAAGTGACTACCGAGAATAACACGGTAAATGTAGCTAAAGTACAACCAGCAGACTACGCTTACATTATTGATTATGACGATTACAACACACCTGCTGCATTATATTATATGCAATCAAAAGGATTGACTGTTGCTTCGGCATTTAAACCTTTTTCAATAAAAACCAGTAACGGAAATAAACATTTTAATTATGGTACGTTATTAGTTCCTGTTAGTAAACAAAAAAAAAACAGTCAGGAAGTTTATAAAATTGTTTCCCAAGCACAAATAAAATATAATGTCCCAATGTACACCACAAATAGTGGTTATAGCCTAAAAGGAATAGATTTAGGAAGCAATAATTTTAGAGCTTTAAAAAAACCTAAAGCTGCTATGCTCATAGGCGATGGCATAAGTAGCTACGAAGCTGGCGAAGTTTGGCATTTACTGGATACTCGTGTGCATATGCCTATTACCAAAATACAAATGCGAAGTTTTAGAAATGCCAATTTAGATAAATATAACACTTTAGTAATGGTCTCTGGTAGCTATAGCCAACTAGACTCCATTCAAAGACAAAAATTAAAAAACTGGACCTCAAAAGGAAATACACTTATTACTATAGCTGGAGGCTCAAAATGGGCTATTGATAAAAAACTGGTAAAAGAGCAACTTACTAAAAAGCCCAAACCAAAAGATGACAAAACTCCAAAAACAGTAGAACGAAAACCTTATGTAGATGCCAGAGAAAATATTGGCAGAGAGCGTTTAGGTGGTGCTATTTTTGAAGTTGATTTAGATCTTACACATCCATTGGGATTTGGTTATAGAAACAATAAACTACCTGTTTATAAGAACAATAATGTGTTTATTGCTCCTAGTAAAAGTCCATATTCAACAGTGGCTAAATACACCCAAAACCCTCATATTGATGGCTATATATCTGAAGATAATCTAAATATATACTTAAAGCATTCGGCCTCACTAATTGTAAGTCCTATTGGACGAGGTCGTGCAGTAATGTTTGCAGATAATCCAAACTTTAGAGGTGCTTGGTATGGTACCAATAAATTATTTTTAAATGCACTATTTTTTGGTAGTAGAATAACTGTTCCAACTGAAAGAAATTAAAATTCATCCAATGAAAAAATCAATCATTTTAATAACACTTGCCCTAAACTTACAAGTATTTTCTCAAGATAACTATAAAGGTGAAGGCCCTTTTTCGCAACTCATCATACGTGGTGTTACACTCATTAATGGTGATGGTTCTCCACCTCGTGGCCCAATGGATATAGTTGTTGAAGGCAACAAAATTGTCAACATGAAAATTGTTGGCTATGATGGTGTTCCGATAAATGAATCTACCAGACCAAAACTTAAAACTGGAGGGAAAGAACTAGATGCCAACGGTATGTATCTTTTGCCAGGTTTTATAGATATGCATGGCCATATTGGTGGCGACGCACAAGGTGCTAATCCAGAATACGTATTCAAACTTTGGATGGCTCATGGTATCACATCAGTGAAACAACCAAGTGGTCGTAACGCTATTGCGTTAAAACGCCAAAGTGCTGCTAACACTATTGTAGCACCAAGAATTTTTGAATATACAGGTTTTGGTTCTGGAAGTAAAAAACCTATAAGTACACCAGAAATGGCAAGAGAATGGGTTCGTGAAAACGCAAAAAATGGCGCTGATGGTATTAAGTTTTTTGGAGCCGTACCAGATATTATGGAAGCTGCTTTGGATGAAAACAAAAAATTAGGACTCAGGTCAACCGCTCACCATGCACAATTAAGTGTTGCAAGATGGAATGTATTACACTCGGCAAGAGCAGGAATGACATCCATGGAACATTGGTATGGTTTACCTGAAGCTTTATTTAATGACAGAACGGTTCAAAACTATCCTTTGGATTACAATTATCAAAACGAACAACATCGTTTTGAAGAAGCTGGTAAATTGTGGCAGCAAGCAGCTAAGCCTTACTCTGAGCATTGGAATAATGTAATGAACGAGTTATTGGAATTAGATTTTACACTAGACCCAACCTTCAATATTTATGAAGCAAGCAGAGATTTACAACGGGCTCGTCGCGCTGAATGGCATGAAGATTATACCTTACCTTCGCTTTGGAAATTCTATGAACCTAGTAAAATAAGTCATGGAAGTTATTGGCATTATTGGGGAACCGAACAGGAAGTAGCATGGAAAAAGAATTACCAATTATGGATGACTTTTATAAATGAATATAAAAATAGAGGCGGAAGGGTAACCGCTGGCTCCGATTCTGGTTTTATTTACCAATTATATGGTTTTGCTTACATAAGAGAGTTGGAACTTTTAAGAGAGGCTGGTTTTCATCCTTTAGAAGTCATTCGTTCAGCAACATTAAATGGTGCTGAAGCATTAGGTTGGAACAATAAAATTGGCTCAGTACAAATTGGGAAACTGGCAGATTTTGTTATCGTTGAAGAAAATCCATTGGTAAACTTGAAAGTTCTTTATGGAACTGGAGCC
Organism: uncultured Flavobacteriaceae bacterium; assembly: GCA_963975205.1. Classification (GTDB taxonomy): domain Bacteria; phylum Bacteroidota; class Bacteroidia; order Flavobacteriales; family Flavobacteriaceae; genus Pontimicrobium. The sequence continues at coordinate 134,678 of CAXBFU010000004.1, forward strand.
ATCAAACTTACTGACGATAATGAAGTAGTACGTGTTGGTGGTGTAAAATACACTATAAAAGATGGAATTGTTTATGATGCAAAACAATTATTAGCAGATGTAAAAGCTATGGTAGATGCTAAAAAAGTGAAAACAGGTTGGAAATTAAAACAGCCTGGAATTAAAAACTAAATTGGTCGTTTAATTGGTTGGTTTTCAATAACATCAGATAAAACAATCTGTGTTTTTGTTTCACCATAAGTGATAAGTTTATCTATAAATTGTTCTAAGTGTTGTTGATTGCGTAAAACAACCTCTAGAACAATGTTTTCATTACCAGTAATTCTAAAGCAATTAACCACTTCATGAAACGATTTTACCTTTTCTAAAAATGGTTTTAGACGTCCCATAAAAGCTCTTAAAGTGATGATAGCTTTTAACTGATGCCCTGTTTCTTTATACGACAGTTTTGCATAATACCCATTTATAACGCCTGCGTCCTCCATTTTTCTAATACGCTCGGCAACTGCTGGCGAAGACACACCAACTTTTCTAGCAATATCTGTATTAGATTGCCTAGAATTTTCCTGTAGGCATTGTAAAATTTTCCAATTAAGCAAATCTAGCTTCATTTTTTTAAGTTTAAACTATAAATATATCAATTTATTAAGGTAAAATCGATGATTTAATTTATTTTTTAAATACGACATATTTGGTTTTCAAAGTAATTTTGAGTAATTGCTAAGAAAATGATTTACTCGACACCATCACACCTATCCAATTCGCCTATTTACACTAAGGCTTTGGAAATCTTTTCGTTAACACGAAAAATATCGTATTATCTAAATTACGATTTATCTAATCTAAAAATTGATGGTACCGAAGATAAAGATATCTATTTTTCAGGAGATATTGTACAGCAATCAGAATTATTGGGTCCAGAAATTATTAAGGCCGAAATAGAACCCTTTTCTAGAAACAAACACAAACATGCTGATAAGGTTGAGCGTTTAACAAAATTACTTTATAAAAACTGTAAGCGCTTAGAACATTGTAACAGTAATGGGAAAGATTTTATCCCTATTCTTAGAAAAGAGTTAAGGCTATTCAGGAAATTGCAACGCCATTGGATGATGACTTTGTAAACCATATTATGGTTATAAGTTATTAATTTCAAAAATTACATGTTCCTGCGATACTGCCCTCCTACCTCAAATAAAGCTTTGGTAATTTGACCTAAGGAACAATTTTTACATACGTCCATTAAGGATTCAAAAATATTTTCGTTATGGATTGCTTTAGATTGAAGGTCTTTCAATAATAATTCTGTATCGTTTGCCTTGTGAAGGTTTTCAAGTGTTTTAATTTGATATTGTTTCTCCTCTTCAGTTGCTCTGATAACTTCAGCTGGTAATATGGTTGGTGAACCTTTTGAACTCAAGAATGTATTAACACCTATTATTGGAAATTCTCCATTATGCTTCAAGGTTTCGTAATACAAACTTTCTTCCTGTATTTTACTACGTTGGTACATGGTTTCCATAGCTCCAAGAACACCTCCACGTTCGGTAATTCTGTCAAATTCCGTTAAGACTGCTTCCTCAACCAAATCGGTCAACTCTTCAATAATAAAGGACCCTTGAATTGGATTTTCGTTCTTTGCCAATCCTAATTCCTTATTGATAATTAATTGAATTGCCATCGCTCTTCTAACACTTTCTTCTGTTGGTGTTGTAATCGCTTCATCGTAAGCATTGGTGTGCAACGAGTTACAGTTATCATAAATGGCATATAATGCTTGAAGCGTTGTACGAATATCGTTAAAGTCAATTTCCTGAGCATGCAAACTACGTCCTGATGTTTGAATATGGTATTTCAACATTTGTGCTCTGGCATTTGCTCCATATTTATGCTTCAAGGCTTTTGCCCAAATTTTACGAGCTACACGACCAATAACAGCATATTCTGGGTCGATACCATTAGAGAAGAAGAATGATAAGTTTGGTCCAAACTTATTAATATCCATGCCTCGACTTAAATAATATTCCACATAAGTGAAACCATTAGATAAAGTCAATGCTAATTGCGTTATAGGGTTCGCTCCAGCTTCAGCTATATGATAACCTGAAATAGATACCGAATAGAAGTTACGCACATTATTTTCAATGAAATACTCTTGTACATCTCCCATTAATCGCAATGCAAATTCGGTAGAGAAAATACACGTATTCTGTGCTTGGTCCTCTTTTAAAATATCTGCTTGAACCGTTCCACGAACCTGAGCAATCGTTTTTACTTTAATATCTTTATACACTTCAGCAGGTAGCACTAGGTCTCCAGTAACACCTAATAACATTAGTCCTAAACCATCATTACCTTCAGGTAATTCACCATTGTATTTTGGACGTTCTTTCCCTTTATAAATCTTAGAAATTTTAGCTTCAACTTCTTTTTCCAGTCCATTTTCTTTAATGTAGATTTCACATTGTTGGTCAATGGCTGCATTCATAAAGAAGCCTAATAACATTGGAGCTGGCCCATTAATAGTCATACTCACAGATGTCATCACATCTGCTAAATTGAAGCCTGAATACAACTTTTTAGCATCATCCAAACAGCAAATAGAAACACCTGCATTTCCAATTTTTCCATAAATATCAGGACGCAAATCTGGATCGTTGCCATAAAGCGTAACACTATCAAAAGCTGTGGATAATCGCTTTGCAGGCAAACCCATACTTACATAATGAAAACGTCTGTTTGTTCGCTCTGGACCACCTTCACCAGCAAACATACGTGCAGGATCTTCTCCTTGTCTTTTAAATGGATATAATCCTGATGCATATGGGAATTCTCCTGGTACATTTTCTTGTAAACACCATCTTAAAATATCTCCCCAAGCCTCATACTTAGGTAATGCTACTTTTGGAATTTGAGTATGTGATAAAGACTCTGTATGTGTTTCAATTTTAATTTCCTTATCTCTAACCTTAAAAGAATAGATAGGGTTTTTGTATTTATTTACTTTATCGTCCCAACCTGTAATCACTTCCCAATTGTAAGGGTCTAAATTTAGTTTTACTCGGTCGAATTCTGCAATAAGGAGTTTGATAAAGTCTTTATTGTCATTCTGAACTTGATTCAGAATCTCATCACTATTTAATCCATGTTTATCAAGAAGAGATTGCTTCGCTTCACTCTCAATGACGTTAAGAACAGATTCAATTGTTTTATAAATTCCGTAAAGTTTTTGAGCGACTTCAACTTGCTCTGTAGCTTTACTATCGTACGTACGATTATTTTCTGCTATTTCAGATAAATACCTTGTTCTATTTGGTGGAATGACAAAAATCTTTTCGCTCATTTCTTTTGAAATCTTAAATGTCGATTTCAAATCAGCATCAGCTTTTTCAGCCAATTTATCCATAACCGCTTTATAAAGCGTGTTCATCCCTGGATCGTTGAATTGTGAAGCGATGGTTCCAAAAACTGGCAATTCATCTTGAGGTGTATCCCAAAGATTGTTATTGCGCATGTATTGTTTTTTCACATCACGCAAAGCATCTAACGAGCCTCGTTTATCAAACTTGTTTATGGCTACCAAGTCGGCAAAATCCAACATGTCAATTTTTTCCAACTGTGTTGCTGCTCCAAATTCAGGTGTCATTACATATAATGAGACATCACTATGCTCAATAATTTCGGTATCCGATTGACCAATTCCTGAGGTTTCTAGAATAATCAAATCATATTCCGCTGCTTTTAATACCTCAACAGCTTCATTAACGTGTTTTGACAATGCTAAATTAGATTGACGTGTTGCCAAACTACGCATATAGACTCTTGGGGAATTAATTGAATTCATACGAATTCTATCTCCTAAAAGTGCGCCTCCAGTTTTCCGTTTTGAAGGGTCAACCGAGATTAAGCCAACGGTTTTCTCTGGAAAATCAATTAAGAAACGACGTACCAATTCATCAACTAACGATGACTTTCCTGCACCTCCTGTTCCAGTAATTCCTAATACAGCCCCTCCTGACCTCCCCAAAGGGGAGGAATATACTGAGTTAAAAACTTCTTCAAACTCAGAGTGATTATTTTCGGCAAGAGATATTAATCTTGCTATGGTATTAACATCTTTATTTTTTAAATTTTCTAAAACTTTGTCATTTCCTAATTCCAATAACCAAGAACCATCCTCATTGCAAATTTTATCAGAACCTGCTAACTTCCCTCCTTTGGAGGGATTGAGGGAGGCTTCAACCAAATCATTAATCATTCCTTGAAGTCCAAGTTCTCTACCATCATCTGGTGAGTAAATACGTGTAATACCATAATCCATTAATTCTTTGATTTCCGAAGGAAGTATGACACCTCCTCCTCCTCCAAAAATCTTGATGTGTTCTGCACCTTTTTCTTTTAGCAAATCATACATATACTTAAAATACTCGTTGTGTCCTCCTTGATACGAGGTCAAAGCAATGGCATTGGCGTCTTCTTGTATAGCTGTGTTGACCACTTCTTCCACGCTTCTATCATGTCCTAAATGAATCACTTCAACACCTGTGGCTTGAATGATTCGTCGCATGATATTTATGGACGCATCATGACCATCAAACAAGGATGCTGCTGTTACTATTCGTACTTTATGTTTTGGTTTGTAAGGTGCTATTTGTTGCATTCGTATTTTATCTGTTATAAGCGTTGCAAACTTACGGAATATTGAAAAATTTATCGACTTTATTAAAAATATTATAAGTTTCTATAAATCATAGATGTCTCCTCGTTTAGCAAATCGGAACCCAAGATTTTGAATACTGTCTTTTAATCGATGTGAGTCTTTTATGGTTGGATTTGAATGATTAAAGTGAATGAAATAGATTTTGTTTTTAGTTTCTAAATCTTCATTTTCAAACAAGGTTGTCGTTTGCGTTGTAAAAGGATGTGGAATTTTACTCATATCTCTGTCTAGCTCACCATCTCTAAAAAAAGACGCATCCACGAAAGCATAATCTACTTTTTTAACTTCTTCAATAATGTTACGTTCCCATTTTTCCCACTTATCAATATCTGGAATAAACAATGCTTTTTTGTTTTGTCCTTCAATACGATATCCTACAGTTTCAGAATATTCGTCGCGATGTGGCACTAAAAAAGGGGTTACCTTTAAATTACTATTTAAGGCTACCACTGAATCATTTTCTAATACTTTAAGATTAATATTATTGTAGGTTACTAACTGACTCCAAGGACCACTTGTTTCTAAATATTGTTTCATTCTTGGCATGGCATATACAGGAATTTTGTTAGCGCCTAAGGCTTCAAAACCCAAATACATCAATCCTGTATAATGACCAATATGTGCATGTGTTAAAAATACGCCATCGATGATATTACCATTATTTAAATGATTGGTTTTAAGGAGTTGTGTTTGTTCTGTAAAATCTGGTGTGGCATCAAAAATGTATTTTTTTTTATCTTCTAAATCGACCAAACCCAAGCTGGACACAAGTTTTTTTGTTTCTACTCCATCGTAAAACGATTTGCAACAGTCATTTTCACAATTGATATGAGGATAGCCAGCATCTTGTGCAACACCAAGCACTGTAATATATTGCTTAGGTTTTTCAGTTTCAATAACTGTATTCGTAATAGTTTTTGTTTCTTTCTTAGAATTACAATTGAATAATACCAAAAAACATATTAGGCATAAAATTTGAATGGTTCTCATCTATAAAAATTATCTTTGCTAAAGATAGAAAACCTTAAACTATGATTAAACGAATTGTTGCCCTAATCTTAATTTTTAATGTAACTGCTTGTGCAGAGTTACAACAAGTTGTTAACCAAATGCCTCAAGGAGGAGGTTTAGGAAATGCTGAAATAGCCTCTGGATTACGTCAAGCTTTGGATTTTGGAATTGACAAACAAGTTACCAAACTCACAGCTAAAGATGGCTTTTTTAAAAATGAATTGGTAAAAATTTTATTACCTGAAGAATTACAAAAAGTAGATAAAGCGCTTCGTAATATAGGCTTGGGTAATCTTGCTGATGAAGGTTTAAAAGTACTAAACAGAGCTGCTGGAGATGCTGTAAAAGAAGCGACACCGATTTTTGTAAACGCTGTTAAAGAGATTACATTTGCTGATGCGAAAAATATTTTATTGGGTGCAGACAATGCAGCAACCCAATACTTAACCAACAAAACGGAAACAGCTTTATACGACAAATTCAACCCAGTAATTAAAAACTCTTTTAGCAACGTTGGTGCAGATCAGATTTGGGAAAATTTAATTAACAAATACAACAGTATTCCTTTTACCAATAATGTTAATCCTGATTTAACCGATTATGTTACAGGAGAAGCTCTAAAAGGCGTTTATACTATGATTGCAGTAGAGGAAAAAGAAATTAGAAACAAAGTATCATCTAGAACAACCGATTTGTTAAGGAGGGTTTTTGTGTTGCAGGATTGAAGCCCATCCTTAAGAGGCTGTCTAAAAAGTGTCATTCTGAATGAAAATGAAGAATCTCTTAAAAATTAAAATGTTGATTTATAGATTATTGAGATTTCTCGACTAAGCTCAAAATGACAATAAAGGCGCATTCATAATATTGCAAAACCCTTGTAAATACGAGGGTTTTGTTGT
>CAXBFU010000005.1:0-138739 GCA_963975205.1 uncultured Flavobacteriaceae bacterium
AAAACCTTCTACAACGGTTCTCCCGACGCTTCGGGACGCTAGACGCCTCAATAAAGAGGCTGTCTAAAAAGAGCTTTTATTGTCATTTTGAGCTTAGTCGAAAAATCTCAATAATCTATAAACCACCATTTTAATTTTTAAGAGATTCTTCATTTTCATTCAGAATGACACTTTTTAGACAGCCTCTTTTTTATGTCCTATTCGTGTTGACCAAACAATACACACAAAACCTTCTACAACGGTTCCCCAGACGCTTCGGGACGCTAGACGCCTCAATAAACCTTCAAGGAAACTTCAGACGTGAGTTCTGTATAAGAATTTTATTAACCAATTGAAAATCTGTAAATAAAATATTGTTCCTTATTAATATGTTACCTCGAGCATTACCAAAAAACAAAATGTATTTTGTTTGAAGGTAGCCAGTGAAACTAGTCGAGAGGTTAATTTAAGGTGAAAAATACAAGGTCTCGACTTTAGTTTTTCTTGAGCGACAGTCGAAAGGCTAGACCTAACAATAGTGTTATTTACAAAAATATAGTAAGGAAGTTATATCGAACTCACGTTCTGAGTTTTTTATTCCGTAATTTCTTCTATTAAATTTTGAGGGTTGAGTTTATCTTTGGGTAAAAATCCTTTTACAATAAGCACCAAACCACAAACTACTAGAATAAGCCCAAGGAGTTTTTTTACTTTTAAAATGCGGTCTGGAGTCAGTTTCCTCTTTAGTTGCTTTGCTAATATAATCTTAAACAAATCTGTAATGAAATATGCTAAAATCATGGTTCCGAAAAATGCAATAAATCTGTTAAAATTATTTTCTAAGCTTGGTCCAGTAATAATAATAACACCCAACCAGAACACTAAAACGCCTATATTAATGAAGTTTAATAAAAATCCTTTTACAAATAAGCCTAAATAATTTGTTTTAGTAAACACCAATTCGCTTGCTTCGTTGGTTGAAGTTTTTGGTTTTTTAAGGAAAATAATGATACCATAAACAGTAATAATCATGCCTCCAAAAACGAACAAACCTGGTTGATTGCTAAGGTTTTCGAGTAATTGAAAGCTACTAAAATAAGCTAAGCCTATAAAGAAAACATCGGCAATTATAACACCTATATCAAATGCAACAGCAGCACGAAACCCTTTTGTAGCACTAGTTTCTATTAGGACAAAAAAAACAGGGCCTATCATAAAAGCCAAGAAAAAACCTAAAGGAATTGCTGTTTGAATGTCTTCTATCATGTGATGCGTAATAAAAGAGGCTGTCTAAAAAGTGATTTTATTGTCATTTTGAGCTTTGTCGAAAAATCTCAATAATCAATAAATCAACATTTTAATTTTTATGAGATTCTTCATTTTCATTCAGAATGACACTTTTTAGGCAGCTTCTTTGAAGTTGTAACAAATATAATAAAAGATGCTAAAAGGAATTTAATCCATATACTTTATTCTTCCACCTAAAGCTTTACTTTTATTTATTTTTTTAGGATTACCATACACAAAAACGTCTCCTCCTGCTCTTATTTTAATATCTAATACATCGGTTGCATTTACATCGGCTTCACCTCCTGCTCTAATAGCAATTTCGGTAGATTCTGTTTTTAGGTCTTTTCCTTTGTAAATACCTCCAGTACTAATTGATATATCTTGATTTTGAGATTTTCCAGACACTTTAATAACGCCTCCTGTTACAGATTTAATATCTGCTGTTGTTACTTTTAATTCTAAGTTTATTTCTCCACCTTCTTGTGCTCTAAGTTCAATTTCGTATTGCTTAATTTTATCGTTAGATCTTATTTTAGCACCTTCGTTTGCATCGATTATATCTACGTTTGTATAATATAATTTCACGTTTGTATTATCACCATCAAAGCTTTCTTCTAGGTTCATTCTAATTTTTAGCTTTCCGTTTTTATTTACAATCACTACGTCGTTTTTGTTTCTGCCAGAGATAACCACTTCATTTTTATTTGATTTAATAAGCTCTACCTCGATTAAATCGTAAACTTTAAGTTCGGAAAATTCTCCAATAGTTTTTGTAATCTCGCTTTGAGAAAATACCATTGTTGTTATTAAAAAGGTAAGTGTTGCTAGGATATTTTTCATTGTGTTTGTGTTTTGTTTTATTGAGGGTTCTAAATCAATAACTGTACCAATTGGTAATTATTATATTATACATCGTCTCTTTTTCCTATTAAACTAAAATCAAGATGTTTTTTAACTAAATCGGCTTGTTTTACTTTAACGACGACTTCGTCACCCAATTGATACATGTTTTTTGTGGCTTGACCTATTAAAGCGTATTCGTCTTGATCGAATTGGTAATAATCATCTTTAATATCTCTAATTCTCACCATTCCTTCACATTTATTTTCGATTATTTCAACATAAATTCCCCAATCGGTCACACCAGAAATTACACCCAGAAACTCTTGGTCTTGATGGTCTTGCATAAACTTGATTTGCATGTATTTTATAGAATCGCGTTCTGCTTTAGTGGCAAGATATTCCATATTTGAAGAGTGTTGGCATTTTTCTTCATAAACTTCTTCACTTGCGGATTTACCTTTATCTAAATAATATTGTAATAATCTGTGAGCCATCACATCTGGATAACGACGAATTGGCGAAGTAAAGTGACTGTAATAGTCGAATGCTAATCCGTAATGACCAATATTATGTGTGGTATATTCGGCTTTACTCATGCTTCGAATTGCTAAAGTATCCACAAGGTTTTGTTCTTTTTTTCCATTTACTTCTTTTAGTAAATTATTTAAAGATGCCGTTGTAGTTTTTCTATCTTTAAAATTTAATTTATATCCAAAGCGCCCAACAATGTTTTGTAATGCTGCCAATTTTTCATCATTGGGCTCATCATGTACACGATAAATAAATGTTTTTTTAGGTGATTGCTTTCCAATAAATTCAGCTACTTTTTTATTAGCTAATAACATGAATTCTTCAATCAATTTATTAGCATCTTTACTGGTTTTAAAAAACACGCCTACTGGATTATTTGATTCATCTAAATTAAACTTCACCTCAACTTTATCAAAAGAAATTGCGCCTGCACTCATACGTTTTTTTCGCATGATTTTTGCTAATTTATCCAATGTTAGTATTGCTTGAGCAATTTCTAGAGAGGTTTTATACTCTTTTCCTGTAAGGGAAACTTCTAATGGAATTATTTTATTAATTTTATTCTGCTGAGACACTTCGACTGCGCTCAATGTGACATTTTGTTCTATAATTGCTTGTGCTTCTTCGTAAGCAAAACGTGCATCGCTATAGGTTACTGTACGTCCAAACCATTGGTTTTTAATTTCGGCTTTTTTATTTAATTCGAATACAGCAGAAAATGTATATTTTTCTTCATGTGGTCTTAAAGAACACGCATTATTAGATAGTACTTCAGGAAGCATCGGTACGACTCTATCTACAAGATATACACTTGTAGCGCGTTCGTAAGCTTCATCATCGAGAATAGTACCTTCTTTAACATAATGTGACACATCGGCAATATGAATACCTACTTCGTAATTTCCATTTTTAAGTACTTGAAATGATAAAGCATCATCAAAATCTTTAGCATCTTTTGGGTCGATGGTAAAGGTTAATACATCACGCATATCGCGACGTTTTTTTATTTCATTAGGTTGTATAGACGTATCTATTTTATTAGCATATTCTTCAACGTCGTGAGGAAATTCATAAGGTAAACCATACTCTGCTAAAATAGAATGAATTTCGGTGTTATGCTCACCAGGTTTACCTAGTATTTTAATAACTTTACCTATTGGTGAATCGGCTTTTGAAGGCCAATCTTCAATTTGAACAAGTACTTTATCACCATCTTCAGCTTTAAATGTTTTGTTAAGTGGTACAAAAATATCCACATACATTTTATTACTATCAGGAATCACAAAAGCATAATTTTTATGTATTTGAATTACACCAACATATTCTGTTTTATGTCTGGAAATTACTTGCGTAATTTCCCCTTCAAGTTTACGGTTTTTTCTGCGTTTATAAACATACAGTTCTACTTCGTCACCATGAAGTGCTTTATTTACATTATTGGAAGCTATAAATATATCATCTTCAAAATCTTCACATATTACATACCCAGATCCTCTTGCTGAGGCATCAAAGATTCCGGTATAATATTCAGATGATACAATAGCTTTAAATTTACCTCTGTCAACTTCTTCAATCTCTTGCTTTGCTTTTAAACGATGTAAAGTTTTAATAATTTGGTTTCTGCTACTAGCATCGTTTACACCAAGTTTCGCAGCTATTTGTTTATAATTAAAAGTTTTGTTTCTATCGACCTTTAGTATTGTGTGGATGCTTTCTGTGAGGTTATGTATTTTTTTGGAACTCTTTTGTCTTTTTTTTCTTGTCATTTATATATGTTATCATATTCTGTTCCTAGTTGTTAAGGAATGTATTAACTTTTAAACTTAATATAAAAGCGAAGAAGGTTTATTAAGTTTTTACAAAACTAACACTAAAAATTTAAATGAAATGATTTTATATTTTCACTTATGAACATTTAATATAATAATAACTATTTCTTTTTAAAAATTTAAAATAAAAATGGTGATTATTATAGCTTGTTAATAGTAATTATAACTTTTTTATATTTTATTTTGATTTATTAGTAATAACATTTTATTAACAACTTATAAGATACCTAATATATTAATATTCATAGATTTCATTTTTCTATTAACAGTGGTTTATAACTCAATTTAATAATTAACTTTTAATAAGTATTATAATAATTTATGTTAGTATGTAAGCTACTTTAAGTTTACAACTTCACTAGAAAAAATAACTAACTTATTTGGTTGTTTCAATTAACATTTTGCTTGTAAAAATTATTAAATAACACAATAAAAAGTTGTAATAAACAATGATGAGATATTAACAATTTATTAAAAAGTAACTAACAATTTTAATAAAGCTCAAGGTTATATTTTGTAATTTTATAACCAAGAATAAATACTATTAAGTTACCTCTTTTTTAAACAAAGTTTATCTTATTTGTATAACATTAAACAGATTTCCGTTTTCACGGAAACAATTTTTTAAAATTATGAAAATATCTATTGGAAACGATCACGCAGGGACAGAGTATAAATTTGCTATTATTGAATTTCTAAAATCAAAAGGAATAGAGGTAACTAATTATGGAACAAATAGCAGTGATAGCGTAGATTATCCTGATTTTGTGCATCCTGTTGCTAAAGATGTAGAAACTAAAATTGCAGATTTAGGAATTATAATATGCGGAAGTGGCAATGGCGCAAACATGACTGCAAATAAACATCAAGGAGTACGATCAGCTTTGTGTTGGACCAAAGAAATTACCGCATTAGCAAGACAACATAATAACGCGAATGTTTTAAGTATTCCTGCACGTTTCACAGCTTTACAACAAGCCTTACAGATGGTAGAAACCTTTTTAAATACAGAGTTTGAAGGTGGAAGACACCAAAACCGCATTAATAAAATTCCAACCACATCTTGTTAATACCAATTTAAAATTGGAGTAAAATGAGCCACTCACATTCTCATAAACATTCCCATCAAGGAAATTTACAAGGTAGAAATTTATTAATTTCCATTTTTTTAAATGTATTAATAACTCTAGCACAGGTAATAGGAGGATTAATTTCTGGAAGTTTATCACTTTTAAGTGATGCGCTTCATAATTTATCGGATGTTATATCATTATTTATTAGCTATATAGCATCAAAGCTTTCTAAAAAGCATGCTTCACTACAAAAAACATTTGGCTATAAGCGCATAGAAATTCTTGCCGCTTTTGTGAATGCAGCTACTTTGGTAGTGATAGCTGTTTTTTTAATTATTGAAGCTATTAAGCGTTTTCAAAATCCTCATGAAATAGAATCAAGTTTAGTTATTTGGTTGTCGCTATTGGGTATTATAGCTAACGGTTTAAGTGTACTTCTTCTTAAAAAAGACTCAGCGATTAACATGAATTTAAAAAGCGCCTATTTACATTTGTTTACAGACATGTTAGCAAGTGTTGCTGTGTTAATTGGTGGATTAGTGATGAAATTTTATGAAGTATATTGGGTGGACAGCTTATTAACATTAATGATTGCTGTATATTTAATTTTTGTGGGCTATGATCTTTTAAAAAACTCATATAAAGTACTTATGTTGTTTACACCAGATAATATTCACATTAAAAACATTATAGACCAATTACAGCAATTAAATTCTATTAAGAATGTACATCATGTACATGTTTGGCAATTAAATGAAACTGAAACGCATTTAGAAGCGCATATAGATTTTAATAAAGATATTACGTTGTCGGAGTTTGATGAAATTCTTAAAGAAGTAGAAGAAGTATTATATCATAAATTTAAAATAAATCATATTAATATTCAACCAGAGTATGGTAAGTGTGGGGAAAAAGACGTGATAGTGCAGGATTAGCAATTCCTTTAAAAGCAGGAATCTCATAGATATTAAAAAAAATACTTCGACTACGCTCGATGTGACAAAGAGATATGTTAAATATAGAAACAAAAACCTTTAAAGATCTTACCACTAAAGAGCTGTATAATTTACTCCAATTACGTAGTGAAGTATTTGTGGTTGAGCAAGACTGTGTGTATCAAGACCTAGACGGAAAAGACGAAAAAGCACTTCATATAATTGGTAAAAAAGATAATAAAATAGTAGCTTATACAAGAGTGTTTAAGCCAGGAGATTATTTTACGGAAGCCAGTATAGGTAGGGTAGTGGTGAGTAAAGAAGAACGCCAACATAAATATGGTTATGATATTATGGAGGCTTCTATAAAAGCAGTTAAAGACTATTTTGACGAAACAAAAATAAAACTTTCGGCACAAACTTATTTAAAGCAGTTCTATAACAATCTAGGGTTTAAAGAAAAAGGAGAGGAGTACCTTGAAGATGGCATACCACATGTTGCTATGATAAAACTACCTTAATTACTTATCGTTAGTATTAACTATTTTAGTAACTAAAATTTCTACACGCCTATCGTATTTTGGGTCGCCACCTAACGGATATTTCCGTCGCATACCTTCATAACGCATTCGTTTTTTACTAACGCCTTTTCTTGATAAATAGTAGTAAATATATCTAGCTCTAGCTTCCGATAAATTACGTTTTTTTGTTTTTCTATCTACTGCATCCATCGTTCTTTTTGTACAACACACATGCCCTTGAATAGTAAAATAAACATTGCTTCGTTCATTAAGCAATACGGCAATTTTCTCAAGAGTTTCCATAGATTCAGGTAGTACATCGCTATACCCTGTTTTAAACAATATATTATCCAACACAACTTTGTCACCCACTTTTAAGTCTCCTTTTAAAGTGGTTTCCATGGTTTCCTCTTCCTTAATGACCTCTGGACGAGGAGGAATATATACATAGGCTATAATTTCAACTTTACGATTTAATCCTCTAATAACATCGGCATCTACTGTATTAACAGTTTTTAAAAGCACCTCACCTTTTCCATCTACATTGCTTATAAGAGTGTTATCAATTTCGTGTTCAGAAAAAATAGATTTTATAGCATTGGCTCTTTGTTGTGACAATTGAAGATTATAGGAGTCACTACCAATATCGTCGCAAAAACCATAAATAGAAATTTTGGCAATATCTTGATTTTGAATATCCCTAATAAAAAGAAGGAGTCTATTATCTTCAATTTCAGAGACTTCATATTCATCTGTGTCAAAGTAAACTTCATGTTTTAGCTCGGTTTGAGAAAACAAAAAATTTCCAAACAATAAAAATATGTATAGAATTTTATTAATCATAAACTAAAAATTCTAATGGTTTAAATTTAAACCCAAATATCACAAAAGCTAATTTAGAAAACTTCTATATTTATTCGAGTTGCTTAAAACTTCAACGGCTCTTTTAATTTCATTATTATGGGCTAAATAATATTCATGAAGCCCTTCTCTGTAAAAATAACGTTTTATGATTTCAGTTTCCAATAATGAGGTTAATTGGCTTTTATTTTCGTCAACCGCTTGAGTTTTGTACGATTTTAGTGTTGAAACAAGCTTAGAATAGTCATTTTGAAGCGTTTTATCTATTTCCTCACTTTTTGCAATCGCCATTAATTCGTTAAGTTGATCTTCGGTTTTGGTTTTGAAATCGAAATTATTAGATTTTAAATAATTTTTGAAGTTTTTAAAGTCGGAATCGGTTAGTTTAAACTTCATTAAATCATCAACAGAATTATTGTAATAATAATCTGTTGCGAAGTTGAAAATATAATCGCCTTTTTCTATTGCTTTAGTAATTGTTGAAAGTTTAGATTCAGCCATTACAATGTCTGGCTCTATGCCACCACCATCAAAAACAGAACGACCATTTTTGGTTTTAAACTCGTTAAAGTTATCTTGTTTTACACGAACAGCATTCCCCTCTTTGTCTCTATTCCAATAATCCAAAGCCTGAATACAGCGACCAGAAGGCGTATAGTATCTTGAAATAGTCACTTTTATTTGCGTTCCATAAGTAAGAGGTTTGGGCCTTTGCACCAACCCCTTGCCAAAGCTTCGCACACCAACAATAACAGCCCTATCAAGATCCTGTAACGAACCTGAAACAATTTCGCTTGCCGAGGCACTACCTTGATCTATTAAAACCACCAAAGGTATTTCGGTATCGATGGGTTGATTTTGAGTATAATAGGTTTTGTTGTATTTCTCAACCTTAGATTTTGTTGTAACAACAAGCTGCCCCTTTTCAATAAATAAATTAACAATATTAACCGCCTCTAACAGTAAACCACCAGGATTACCTCTTAAATCCAATATTATAGATTTAGCACCTTCGGCTTTAAGTTCCTTAAGTGCGTTTCTGGTTTCTCTTGATGCTGTTCGTGTAAATTTAGACAAAGCAATATAGCCTGTATTTTCATTAACCATATCATATAGTGGCACAGCACCCACTTCAACTTCTTGACGTGTAATTGTTGCAGTATTTGTTTTTCCTTGTCGTAAATAAGTAACATTAACTTTAGATCCAGGCGCGCCTCGAAGTAAATCTCCAGCATTTTCTTTAAAAGACGCAATGGTAATACCTTCAACTTTAATAATCTCATCTCCTGCCTTCAAGCCCACTTTATCAGCTGGATAATCTTTATAAGGCTCGATAATTACCAATTTATCTTTTAAGGTTTTTACACTAGCACCAATTCCTGTATAATCTCCTGTATTGTTTATACGAGATGCTTCAACATCTTGTTCGTTATAAAAAATAGTGTAAGGATCGAGATCTTTTAACATGCTTTTTATTGCTGTATCCATTAAATCTCCTGGATTGGTTTCGTCAACATAATTCATGTTAACTTCCTTAAACATGGTGGTAAAAATTTCTATTTGCTTGGCAATTTCAAAAAAGTCACTTTGAAAAGCGGTTCCAGTTAAAAAAAGACCGATAGCGAATAAAGGAATTAAGAATTTCTTTTTCAAAAAGTTTTTCATAACAATAATTTTTAATTCTTATTGACATCGTCATGAAACTTTTTAAATAAAAGCTTCATTTTAGTTTCAATTTGCTTTAAGGTAGGTTTTTCACTCCCAATGTACAAAATCATAAACGCACATTGTGTTGAAAAGTTGTTAAAATATATTGGTTTATTTAATCTATAAACCTCTCTCATTAATCGCTTAATCTTGTTTCTATCAACAGCACTTTTAAAATGACGCTTACTTACCGAAACACCAGTTTTTATAGCAACACCATCAGTAAAAACTGTTTTTAGATACACTAAACGCAAGGGAAAAGCAGAAACAGAACGTCCTTCCATAAACATTTTCTCAATAAGTTTTTTGCTCTTCAGCTTATCTTTTCTAGAATAAGAAACACCCATTATTAAACTTTAACAAGCCGCAAGATACAACACTTGTTTATGTGTATGATAAAAATCATGTTTTAAAAAGCCAGGTAATAGTAATTTAACACAGCTTAAATTTCTAAAATTATGGGAGAACTAAAAGTTACAAAACTTACAGGTAAAGAAGATAAAGCCAATTACATTTTTCATTTACTTAAAGATATTGAGGCACTCGATTTTATGATTAACAGCAATTTAATCGAGAAATCGCCTATTAGAATAGGTGCGGAACAGGAATTTTGTTTGGTCGATAAAGAGTTTTTGCCGAGTAATAATTCTGTAGAAATTTTAAACGATATTAACGACAAACATTTCACTACCGAAATAGGAAATTATAATTTAGAAATAAACCTAGATCCCATTGAATTAAAAAACGATTGTTTTTCAAGCCTACATAACCAACTATCAGAATTGCTTAAAAAGGCTGAAGTAGTTACAAACAAGAGACAGACAAAGGTTTTATTAACAGGGATATTACCTACAATTACACTCAAACATATAGGTATTCAAAACATGACTCCAATAAATCGTTATTTTGTCTTAAACGAAGCAATAAAAGAGTCAAGAAAACAAGATTTTAATATTCATATTAAAGGCATAGACGAGGTAAATTTACTTCACGACACCGTTATGCTCGAAGGTTGTAACACAAGTTTTCAAATGCATCTGCAGGTAGATCCAGACAAATTTATAGACACCTATAATTGGGCACAAGCTGTTTCAGGACCTATTTTAAGCGTTTGCACAAATTCTCCACTTTTGTTTGGAAAAGAACTTTGGAGCGAAACCAGAATAGCGTTATTTAGACAAAGCGTGGACACTAGGGCAAATTCATTTTTATTAAACGAAAAACAATCTAGGGTGAGTTTTGGTAATAATTGGTCTACAGGAAGTGTGGCCGATATTTTTAGAGACAATGTTTCTAGGTTTAGAAGCTTGGTAACCACTGAGTTTACCAAGGATAGTGTTGAAATGATCGAAAACGGAGAGATACCAAGGTTAAAAGCCCTAAGCCTTCATAATGGTACTGTGTATCGCTGGAACAGGCCATGCTATGGTGTGGGAGGAGGCAAACCACACCTTAGAATTGAAAATAGATATATTCCTTCAGGGCCAACAATACTTGATGAAATAGCTAATTTGGCATTTTGGGTAGGAGTAATGATGGGAAAACCAAAAATGTACGAAAATATTCACGAAAAAATGAACTTTAAAGACGTTAAAAGTAATTTTTTTAATGCCGCTAGATATGGTATGAACGCCCAATTCCACTGGAATGGAGCCATAAAACCAAGCCATGAACTAATTTTGGAAGAGTTATTACCAATGGCTTATAAGGGATTATATAGAATGAATGTTTCGCCAAAAGACACAGAATATTATTTAAATATCATAAAAAATAGAGTTGACACAAACAATGGATCACAATGGACCACCAAGAGTTATAGAAATCTTTTAAAAACCAAAAAAAGGTTTGAAGCTATTCAAATACTAACCTCCAAGATGTATGCTAAGCAACAAAAAGAATACCCAATATCTACTTGGAATGTTATTAAAAAAGAAACAAGACCAGAGTTTTCTCACCAAAAATTAGTTAAACACATCATGAGCTCGGATATTTTCTCGGTAGATGAAAACGATAGCCTTGATTTAGTGATTAATATTATGAAGTGGAAAAACTTCAATCACATGCCAGTAATTAATGAAGCTAAGGAGCCTGTGGGTTTATTATCATCAAAAGACATAGAGAAATATAATAATAACACCCAAAACGGAAAACACAATATTAGCGATATTATGCAAAAAAACATTATTACCATTAACCAATATTCAAGCGCAAAAGATGCTAAGAAGCTAATGAAAAAACACAACATAAATAGCCTTCCTGTTGTTGAGCAAAATAAGTTAATAGGAATAATAACGTCTAAAGACATTTAAGTAATAGATGGTGAAAATTTATAGCAAAGCATTAGACTCATCAATTTTAGTGGGAAGATTAATTGGTAAAATTCAAGGGCATCAAAAAGGGCCAACAATTGTTTTTTTTGGAGGGATACACGGCAACGAAATGGCTGGAGTTTTTGCTCTTAAACAAGTTTTTGAGAAAATCAACCCAACTCATGTCACAGGCACAATATATGGCATCTCAGGAAATTTAAAAGCACTTAAAAACAATCAAAGATATATAGATCAAGACCTTAATAGGGTTTGGATGAAAGAGAATTTAAACCAATTATATAACAAAACAAGCCTTAACAATGAGGAGGTCGAGCAACAAGAATTATATAAAATATTAGATGATATTCTCAAACAACACGACGGTCCGTTTTATTTTATAGACCTACACACGACCTCAAGTAAAACCCTGCCTTTTATTACTATTAACGACGCCTTGATTAACCGAAAGTTTTCCCAGCTTTTTCCAGTTCCAATTGTATTGGGCATAGAAGAGTATTTAGATGGACCACTACTAAGCTACATTAACCAATTAGGCTATGTCTCTCTTGGATTTGAATCTGGACAACATGACGATTTGAATTCAATAACAAATAATGTCTCTTTTATTTTTTTAAGCTTAGTTTATTCAAAAGTATTGGAAAAGAAAAACGCAGAAAATTATGATGCGCATTATAACACTTTAATGAGAGAATCCAAGCAGAACCAAGAAATTTTTGAAGTAGTTTATTTGCACAGACTATTAAATGGTGAAGATTTTAAAATGAAACCAAATTTTAAAAGCTTTCAAAATGTAAAAAAGGGAGAACAGCTTGCCACGACAAATAACCAAAGTATCGACTCGCCATATACAGCCAAAATATTCATGCCACTGTATCAAACTAAAGGATATGAAGGTTTTTTTATTATTAAGAAAATTCATCCATTCTTCTTAAGGCTTTCTGAAATCATTAGAAATATGAAAATGGATACACTAATAACTATGCTTCCAGGCATAACATGGATGGATAAACAGAAAGGCATTTTACGAGTAAACCTAAAGGTAACCAAATACTTAGCGAAACAAATTTTTCATTTATTTGGCTATCGAAATAAACAAAAAAACACAACACATATGTTGTTGTTTAATAGGGAGCGAACCTCTAAAAGAGAGATGTACAAAAATTTAACATGGTACAAAAAAAGGGCGTTATAAAAACAATCTCTTTTTTGCAATAACACTTTTTATTTCTAAACCTTATTTAACACTTAATTTAATCATCTTTAACTTTCACTAAAATCACTGAGTTATTAGAGTCGTCAACATCTGCCATTTTTTTAATGGGATCAATAGTCACAGATTTTATTTTACTCTTTTCTGTATTAATACCAAAGCTAAAATTTGGATTCGCCCAAGACCAATCAGGCAGTACCTTGGTGTCGTTTGGAGTTGGCTTTTTACCACGCATCATTTCTAAGGGTATATAATAGTTTTGATAAGTTCCGTCAACATACTCAACCCTTAAATCTATAGGCATTGGCATGAGCCCTATCCTGTTTAATGTAATAGTCGTTATGTTATCAGTCTCTTCAACTAATGTAATTCCATAATCAATGGTATTTGTTGTTTGCCCAAAATCCATTAAGTACCAATCCAATTCCAATCTTGACACCTTTTCAGCAGAACGAATAATATCATTTGGCGTTGGGTGCGTAAAAGCAAAATCATTAAAATATTTTTTAATTGTTGCTTTTAGGTTGTCTTCACCAATTACATATCCAAGTTGAGCTAAAAACACAGCACCTTTGCCATATGCCGAAGTACCATAAGATCTGTTTATGTTATAGCGATCGGCATGTGTGGTAAGCGGTTGTTCATAACCTGAATTGGCCAACCTAATATAGCGTTTGTAATTACCAATGTGAGGATTTATTATGTTTTGCTTAAAAATTTCATTTAGCGCAGATGAGCTAATATACTCAGTAAACCCTTCGTCCATCCACTCATGTTTACCCTCGTTTGTCGCAAGTAAAAATTGAAACCAAGTATGTGCCATTTCATGCGATGTTACACCAATTAAACCACTTAAACTCCTTCCGCCTGTAATTAAGGTACACATGGCATATTCCATACCACCATCACCGCCTTGAATTACCGAATATTGTTTATAAGGGTATTTACCAATATTTTCACTAAAATATTGCATTAACTCAACAGTTATAGGCTGAAGTTTTTTCCAGTTTTCGTTTGTTTCTGGATTATCTTTGTAAAGAAAGTGTAACATAGGGCCATCTGGCACTTGATAGCTGTCGTGATTATATTCTGGGTCGGCAGCCCAAGTATAATCATGAACCATTGGTGCTTTAAAATGCCATGTTAATTTCTCAGCAGAGCCCTCCCTAGGGCCTTTTGTTTTATTCAAGTCATAACCATGACCTATTTCTTCAGGGTTTTGAAGATAGCCAGTACCACCAATTGTATAATCTTTATCTATAGTAATTTTAACATCAAAATCTCCCCAAACACCATGGAATTCTCTTGCAATATAAGAGTCTGCATGCCAGCCCTCAAAATCATATTCAGCCAGTTTTGGATACCATTGTGCCATCGATAAAGCCACGCCTTCTCTATTATTTCTGCCGTTTCTTCTAATTTGTAAAGGCACTTGAGCACTAAAAACCATGTCGAACGTTGTTTTTTCTCCAGGTTGTATTGGTGTTGCTAATGTTACTTCTAAAACAGTATCTACAACATCATACTTTAAGGGAGTGCCATTTTGGGTTAAAGACGCTACTTTTATATAGCCAATTTCATTGGGTTTTAGCTTGCTGATTCTACTTTCGTAAATGGGATTTTCTTTAGTGCCTATATTTGTTACCATTCTCCTATCTGGATCGGAAACGTTCTGTAAACGTATATCCATGTTGCTTCCAGGCTGAAAAGCATTCAAATACAAATGATAATATACACGATCCAAAACATCAGGTGAGTTATTGGTATAAATTAATGTTTGTTTCCCTTGATATTGAAAGGTTTCAACATCCATATCAATTTCCATTGTGTAATCAACATGTTGTTGCCAATAACCAGGATTGGGATTTTGAGAATTTGTTTTAATACCAATTAAAAAAGTGGTGATTATAAGAATTAATGAGAATGGTGATTTCATAAAAGCAGAGTGTATAATTTATAAGATGTCTTAATTTGCCATAAAGGCCATAGGGTTAAAAGATTTTGAGAGTATTCGAAATAGGTTGTTTTTCCGTTTTTTAAATGTCGTTTAGGGTAAATGTTTCTTTTAAACGTACCCCTTTTTCGGTGCGCTTAACAGTAATTAATTCATTATGGGCATCGTGTTCTAAAAACAAATAAAAGTTATTATCAGCTGCCATATTTAAAAATAGGTCTTTTTCATCTAGTGTTAAAAGAGGCCTTGTATCATAACCCATAACAAAAGGTAATGGTAAATGTCCTACAGTTGGTAACAAATCTGCCATAAAAGCAATTGTTTGCTCTTTATATTTAATAAGCGGAATCATTTGCTTTTCGGTATGACCATCTGCAAAAAAGATATCGAATCCCACTTCAGAATTCTTTAAAACCTTGTCTTTATCTTTTGGGAGGTCAACAAATTTTAGACGACCACTTTCTTCCATAGGAATGATATTTTCGGTTAAAAAAGATGCTTTTTCACGCTTATTTGGGTTTGTTGCCCATTTCCAATGGTTTTTATTACTCCAAAAAGCTGCATTTTTAAAAGCAGGTTCATAACCAGTTCTATCTTTATTCCATTGTATGCTACCACCACAATGGTCAAAATGTAAATGCGTCATAAATACATCGGTAATATCATCACGATGAAAACCATACTTTTTTAGAGAAGCATCAATGCTGTCATTTCCCCATAAATAATAATAACTAAAAAACTTGTCGCTTTGCTTGTTTCCCATTCCAGTATCAATTAAAATTAATCGATTACCATCTTCAATTAGCAAACAGCGTGCCGCAATATTAATCATGTTATTGTTATCGGCAGGATTGGTTTTTTGCCAAAGAGATTTGGGCACCACACCAAACATAGCACCTCCATCAAGTTTAAAATTTCCAGCGTTTATAGGATATAATTGCATAAGAAGAGCAAATTAATGAAAAAGCGATTGCTTTTAATGTATTATTAAGAATATTTTGTGTTAAAACTAATAGATTTCTGTACAACAACTTTTAAGCGTTTCCCAAAGTTCAACATTGCCTTTACTTCTTTATTGCTCGCTAGGCGCTCTTTACTATACAATAAAATACTATTACCATTTGATTCAATATGATAATAAGGATTACTTTCAAAAAACTGAACCAAATCTTTATTAAAAAAAGATTTAATTGCGCTTTCATCATCACCTAATAAATAAAAGCGTTTTGAAAAATCGCTATATTCCTTTAGAGGGAGATCTTTAAAGCCAGCAAAACCATAAACTTTTTCCAAGAACCCCTCTTTATCTAGAGTAAACTGAGGAATACTTTTATTTAAGATAATATGAAGCATTGTGGTTCTTATCACTTCTTTTGCAATAAACTCTCCTTCTGAAAACTCTATATCAAATAGAGTCATATTTTCTAAATCATTTGAGAGTTGGTTGTATATATAATTAATTTTTTTGGTATTAAAGAAGATGAAATTATCTAAAAAATGGGTTTCTTTACTCTTGGCGGGAGAGTAGTTTAAGGTATAGTTTTTCGCTAAAGATTCAAGGCTGGTTTGGCGCTTGGTTAAATTACTTTTAAAAATATTTGGAACAGGAAGTAAGCGTCTTAGAGCAAACGGATGCAAAGAATCGGTATCGTGCATATCTAACCCAACAACTTCAAAATGACCACCACGCTTTAAAAACAACTCTTGATAGTTATTAAGGTTTTCCATAACCGTATGATCTACAAACTCGCATAAAGAAAAATCTACAATGGCGTCTTTATTTTCAGGAATAGCATCTAGTTTATGTTTTAGCTTATTGTAATTTAAAAAGCTACAAAAGTGCTTTACACTTACATAATAAGTTGGCGATCCAATTTCTTCTTTAAACATTAACACGTTGGGTTTTAATATATTTCTCAAGAAAAATGCAATACCTTTATTAACAATAACATGAATAATGAAAGTTACTAAAACACCTGCAGTAATTCCAGCAATTAAACCAATTTTTAAAGTAACAAACAAGGTTACAAGGAAGATAATTAACTGTTCTTTTCCAACTGAGAATATTTTTTTAACCTTATCTGGCGAAGCCAATTTATAACCAGTAAAAACTAAAATCGCCATTAATGCAGGTAACGGAATTCTTGTAAGTTGTGTGCTAAAAAGCAGAATAAAAACTACTAAAAAAGTTGCATGAAAAAAATTGGAAGCTCTATTAGTCCCACCATTATTTACGTTTACCGAACTACGAGCTATAACTGTAACTACATTCAACCCTCCCAAGAATCCACTTCCAATAGTTGCTAAGCCAAGGGCTTTAATATCTTTATTAACATTAGAGCGCCTTTTTCCTGGATCTAGTTTGTCAACCGCTTTGATACTCAATAAAGATTCAATACTTGCAATTAATGTCAAAGCAAAAACATTTCCCATAAAAGACAAACTTGTGATTTCACCAAAATCGGGTTTGGGTATTTGGGTAATAATCTCATTTACACTTGGAATGTTTGAAATCATATAATTTGAGCTAATAGGGTTGGGCTGTTTTAAAATGAGTTCACAATAATAGCTAAACCCAATTGATAATATAACAATCCACATAGGCGCAGGAATGAGCTGTAAGTACTTATTTCTAATTTTAGGATAAAATACCATTATTGCTAAACTTAAAACACCAGCTATGGCGGCATAGGTAAGTCCTTCATCATCAAAACTAAATACTGCGGTAATTGAATTGGGTATTTCTAAAAGATAATCCACGCTATTATCCCTAAAGATTTTATTGGCTAACATTATATGAAATTGCTTTCCAAGAATAATTAATCCAATAGCTGCTAACATTCCTTGTATAGCTGATGAAGGAAAGAAATCAGCAAGCTTTCCCATTCGCAAAAAACCAAGTATAAGAAGCAAGACGCCTGAACAGATAATTGCAGCATAGGCACTATTTAACCCTAAAGTTGTGATGGTAATAAGCAAAACACCAACTAAGCCGTTTCCTGGACCCGCAATTGTAACATAACTTCCGCCAAGAATGGAGACAACTATACCACCAACAACAGCAGCAATAATTCCTGCGATTGGAGGAGCCTCACTAGCCATTGCAAGCCCAAGCCCAAGTGGTAAAGCAATAAGGCTTACCACTAAACCTGAAAATATATTTTTAGGTAAGTCCTTAAAAAATGTTTTTGTTTTCTTACGACTCATCTAATAATAAGTACATCGGTTGGTAATTCAGTTAATATGTGTTCAATATCATGGGGAAATAATCTATCCCAAAAAGTTGTTTTTGTTGGAGCATTCATAACCAAAAGGTCTGCACGCACCACTTGAGCATAATGCCCAATTGAGTATCCTCGCTTTCCAAAAATTGGCTGCGTATTTATTAAAATGTTTTCTTTAACACCCAAAGGAATATCATTTATTATTTTTTTAACCCTTGTATCCTCTCTAAGCTTCAAGCGTTCCTTTACTAGGGTTGAGCGCCTTAAAGACCTGTCATCATTCACGTTTACAGCCACTTCTTGCTGACTAATTTCTTCAACTATGGTAATTTTATTGGCACTGAGCTTTTTAGCCACATAAAATGCAGTAGAAATGGTTTGTCTGGTTTTTGGGTCTTCAAGACCATTTACAACAATATGTTGGCAAGGCACCCTTTTTATTGAAGGCTTAATTAGCAATAACACAGAGCATTTGGCTTCACGGGTTATTTTACGCGCAATAGAACCTATATAGTATTTAAAGAACGTTTCGCGCTTAAGTGCACCTAATATTAGAAGGCCGATCTTGTTTTCATTTACAGCCGATAATATAACCCGAACAGGGTCGCCCACGTTAAAGACCACATCATAATTTAATTGTTTACCAATAAAAGGTTTGAGAAAGGTTTTAAAGGTGTTTTCCTTATGTTTGGATTGCTCACCTACGTGAATTAAAACCAATTTAGCATCCAAAAACAATGCTAATCTTGCTGCTTCACTAATATTTGCTTTAAGGTTTGGAGAAAATGTAATTCCTATTCCAATGGTTTTGAATGGTTTAAAACTCAAGTTTTAACTATTAGTATGAAACGGAAAGATAGTATTTTTTTAAAAACCACATAATTTTTTGCGATTTCTGTAATTTAGCGTTTATTCGTATTAACACATCTAAAAAAACCGCAATGTTAGAATTAGCAGGAATTATCATTTTAGGAATATTAGCTCAATGGGTTGCATGGCGTTTTAAAATTCCAGCAATTCTTCCGTTAATATTAATTGGCTTGTTGGTTGGTCCAATTGCCGCCGAATTTTTTAGTGACGATGGTTCCAAATGGATCGAGCCTATATGGAATGGAGAAAAAGGGCTTTTTCCAGGCGAAGGCTTGTATTATTTTGTGTCGTTAGCCATAAGTATTATTCTTTTTGAAGGAGGCCTAACCTTAAAGCGATCTGAAATAAAAAATGTTGGGCCAGTAATTACAAAACTTATTACTTTAGGTTCTGCTATTACATTTTTTGCAGCAGGTATTTTGGCGCATGTTATTTTCAATTTAAGTTGGGAGATTTCTTTTTTGTTTTCAGGCTTAATTATTGTAACTGGACCAACTGTTATAACTCCAATTTTAAGAAACATACCTCTTAAAAAAGATGTCTCTGCAGTTTTAAAATGGGAAGGTATTCTTATAGATCCAATTGGCGCTTTAGTAGCCGTTTTGGTTTTTGAGTTTATAAGTGTTGGTGGCGATAGCGGTTTTACAAAAACAGCACTCATGGAGTTTGGAAAGATCATACTTTTTGGGACTACATTTGGATTTACCTTTGCCCACGCTTTGGCATTTGCAATAAACAAAAAACTAATACCACATTATTTACTCAACGTGGTTTCACTCTCAACGGTTTTATTGGTTTTTGTTGAGTCTGAAATTTTTGCACACGAATCAGGTTTACTGGCTGTTGTTGTAATGGGAATGGTGCTTGGAAACGGAAAATTACAAAACCTAAAAGAATTACTATATTTTAAAGAGTCGTTAAGTGTTCTTTTAATTTCCATACTCTTTATTTTGTTAGCTGCCAATATAAATATTGAAGACATGATGCTGTTATATAACTGGAAAACAGCAATACTATTTGCTGCGGTAGTGTTTTTGGTTAGGCCTTTAGCGGTGTTTTTAAGCACCACCAGATCAAACCTAAAACTTAGTGAAAAACTATTTATTAGTTGGGTTGGCCCACGAGGTATTGTTGCGGCGGGAATTGCGTCATTATTTGGTAGCAAGCTCATAAAAGAAGGGGTTGAAGGTGCAGAATATATAACTCCTTTAGTCTTTATGATAGTGTTGGGCACCGTGTTGTTAAACGCTACCACAGCGCGTCTCTTTGCTAAAATGGTAGGCGTGTTTTTAATGAAGTCGGAAGGGATTCTAATTATAGGTGCTTCAAAAATGTCTAGACTTTTAGGGCATTATTTAGAAAACAACGGCAGACACGTAGTTTTAATAGACAGTAACCAAAGCAACATAAACAAAGCTAAGGGACTAGGTCTTGAGGCTTTTGATACAAATATTTATTCTGAAACATTGACCGACAATATAGAATTAAATGATGTTGGTTATTTAATGGCCTTAACAGGAAATTCAGATATTAACAAGTATGCTATTGATAAATTTGGGAAACAGTTTGGTGAAAATGGATCTTTTAGATTGGTAACAAAAGATGAAATGTTAGACGATAAAAACAACCCAAAAGAAGGTTTGTTTAGCCATACCGATGATTACAACTCGCTTGCCGAGGTGACCAAAAAATTCCCCTCAATTCAAGAGTTAGCACTCAAAGATAAAGCACATTACCTTGAGCTTATTGAAACCACTAATAACGACAAGGATATCATTCCTTTATTTGTGAAAGATGACACAGGAGAGCTATATATAATATCATCTTTTAACACAGAGATTAACAAGATAAATAAAGGCAGTAAACTAGTATATATAGGGAAACCTTTTAATAAAACAACCTAATCATTTAGCTTCAAAACAGCCATAAATGCTTGTTGAGGTATTTCTACATTACCCACTTGGCGCATACGTTTTTTACCTTTCTTTTGTTTCTCCAAAAGTTTACGTTTACGTGAAATATCGCCTCCATAACATTTTGCGGTTACATCTTTTCGAAGTGCCTTAACAGTTTCTCTAGAAATAATTTTTGCTCCAATGGCTGCTTGAATAGGAATATCGAATTGTTGACGAGGAATTAATTCTTTTAATTTTTCACACATTTTTTTACCAATGTGCTGTGCGTTATCGGCATGTATTAATGCCGAAAGCGCATCAACTGGTTGTGCATTTAATAAAATATCAACACGCACTAATTTTGAGGTTCGCATTCCAATAGGGTGATAATCGAAAGACGCGTATCCTTTTGAAACGGTTTTTAAACGATCATAAAAATCGAAAACAATTTCGGCTAATGGCATGTCAAACGATAACTCAACACGCTCTGTAGTTAAATATGTTTGATTGGTAATTTGCCCTCTTTTTTCAATACACAACGACATTACATTGCCTACAAAATCAGCTTTAGTGATAATGGTCGCTTTTATATAGGGCTCTTCAACGCGATCTAATCCAGAAGGGTCAGGAAGATCGGTTGGATTATTTACAATAATAGGTTGATCGGGATGTTTTCTTGTGTATGCAAAATAGCTCACATTGGGAACCGTTGTAATAACAGTCATATCAAACTCACGCTCCAAGCGCTCTTGAATAATTTCCATGTGCAACATTCCTAAGAAACCACAACGAAAACCAAAACCTAAAGCAGCAGAACTTTCAGGAGAAAAGACCAAAGATGCATCATTTAGTTGTAGCTTTTCCATGGAGTTTCTAAGTTCCTCATAATCTTCAGTATCAACTGGATAGATCCCAGCAAAAACCATTGGCTTCACATCTTCAAAACCTTCAATTATAGAAGTGGTAGGGTTTTTAAAATCGGTAATTGTATCACCAACTTTCACCTCTCTAGCATCTTTAATGCCAGTAATTAAATAACCAACATCACCAGTTGTTATTTCGTTTTTTGGAAGTTGTTTTAGCTTTAGTGTACCAACCTCATCGGCATAATAAGATTTTCCAGTAGCAATAAACTTAATATTTTGCCCTTTTTTGATAGAACCATCAATAACCCTAAAATAGGTTTCGACACCTCTAAAAGAATTATAAACAGAATCAAAAATTAAAGCACGCAATGGACTGTTTGGATCTCCACTAGGCGCAGGAATACCCTCAATAACCGCTTGTAATATTTTATCAACACCAAATCCCGTTTTCCCACTTGCATGTATCACCTCTTCAGGATTACAACCCAACAAATCAACAATATCATCGGTAACTTCTTCAGGGTTTGCGCTTGGTAAATCGACTTTGTTAAGCACAGGAATTATTTCCAAATCATTTTCTAACGCAAGGTATAGGTTAGAAATGGTTTGCGCTTGTATGCTTTGTGCTGCATCTACAATTAGTAGAGCGCCTTCACAAGCAGCAATAGACCTAGACACCTCATACGAAAAATCCACATGACCAGGAGTGTCTATAAGATTAAGAATATAATCTTCACCTTTATAAGAGTAATCCATTTGAATGGCGTGCGATTTTATGGTAATACCACGCTCTCTTTCTAGATCCATACTATCTAAAAGCTGGTCTTGTTTTTCGCGTTCGGTTACCGAACCTGTAAAATCCAATAACCTATCGGCTAACGTGCTTTTTCCGTGATCTATATGTGCAATAATGCAGAAATTTCTAATGTTTTTCATCTATTCTTTTAGGGCGTATTTTACCAGACCGCAAAAATACACAAAATTATTTTTGCAAAACCTACAAGTGAATGGATTAAAGATTGCGGAAAAACCGTAATACAGTCTCAATTTAATATTATAAGTTTGTGTTTGGAAAACGAAAAATCTATTAAACTGATTATGAGGGGTTTTTACTTAATTGCACTTTTTTTAAGCACCACAACCATTTGGTCTCAATCACAATCATTTACCATATCTGGTAATATTGTTGACGCATCAAATGTCCCAATTGCTTACTCAAATATTTTACTGCTTAGAACACAAGATTCCACGATGGTTTCTGGAACAACTTCGGACGATAACGGAAAATTCTTTTTCAATAATATTGCACCAAACACCTATATTTTAAAAGCAAGTTTCATAGGTTATATTGATAATTACCAAAGCATTACCATTACACAAGACACTCAAATACTATCGATTATCCTAGAAGAGTCTGTTGAGGCATTATCTGAAATTGAATTGGTTTACAAGAAACCAACCCTTAAAAGAGAAGTAGATAGGTTGGTGTTTAATGTTGAAAAAACCGCATTAAGCGAAGGCAACCTCATGGAGGTTTTAAGAAATACTCCTAGTGTGATTGTGATGGACGATGCCATTACAGTTAAAGGAACCACTCCAACAGTATATATTAATGATAGAAAAGTACACATTTCTTCTAGCGAAATTGTAGAGTTGCTTCAAGGAACTTCGGCTTCTAATATTAAATCGGTTGAAGTCATTACAAACCCTCCTGCACGATATGATGCCGAAAGCGGTGTTGTTTTAAATATTGTGATGGCCAAAAATGTCATTTCAGGATATAACGGAAGTATTTTTAGTAGTGTTACCCAAGGGGTTTTTCCAAAAACAAATTATGGAATGACCAATTACTTTAAAGGCAAAAAAATAAGCTTTTTCGCTAATTATAGTTATAACCGCAGAAAAACAGATCGCGTTGACACAGAAACCATTGATTTTTTAAACAACCAATTTTGGAATACAGATTTAGATAGAAACACTTGGTCCGAAACCCATAATGCCAATGTAAATTTTGACTGGGACATTAATGAGAATAACACCTTAGGCATTTCGGCTAACACCCAGTTTTTGCCTTATTTTAAAAAAATCACCAAAAGCAAAACAGAGATTTTACCTAACAACCCTAACGATATAGCAGATTTCTTTTCAAATAATGTATCGAAAGATATTAAGCAAAACATGGGCTTTAATCTAGATTTTACACATAGGTACAACAACAACGCTAAGCTTTCCCTTAACTCACATTATACAAATTATGCTTATAGGAGGAACCAAAATGTAAGCACCGATTATTTTTTAGGTAATGGTGCATTTGACATTAACAACACCTTTAAAACAAGATCTGACCAAGACACTGAAATTTTCACAACACAAGTAGATTACTCACTGCCAATTAGTGAATCATCTAATTTTGAAATGGGCGCTAAATTTTCAGATGTTACCTCTAACAGTGCTATCATACATTTTAATATATTAAACAATATACCTGTTCAAGACCCAAATAATACAGATGCTTTTGATTATAACGAAAAAGTATTTGCTGGCTACGTGAGTTTTGACAAAAACTGGGAAAAGTGGAGCTTGAGTACTGGACTTAGGGTAGAACAAACCAATATTGAAGCAATATCCGAATCGGTTGTGGGAAATAATAACCAAGACTACCTAGAATGGTTCCCTACGGCAAATTTAGGGTTTCAGGCCTCCGAAAAACTAAATATTTATGCTAATTACAAACGCAGTTTACAGCGACCAGATTACAGCTACCTAAACCCATTTAGGTATTATTTAAATGACAACAACTATGTAACAGGAAATCCAAAATTACAACCAATTTTTACCGATCAATATAAATTGGGCGTTTCCATTAATGATATGTTTGTGATAGAAACCTATTATAAGAAATACAAAAACAATATTTTTGAATTACCAATTCAAGATAATATCAACAACACACTTGCATATACATCGGTAAACATAAATTATACAGAAGAAATAGGTTTAGATATTGAGGCTTATTTGGACGTTACAGATAAATGGAGCATGTACATTGGATCATCATTCTACAATTATAAAGATAACGCTACACTTTTTAACCAATCAATAAGCAAGGCACGATGGTCTAACTATACAATTTTTAGTAACGATTTTTCTTTTTTGAAAGACAATAGTCTTGTTGCAAATTTTGTGTTAACTTATATTCACAAAAACGTTCAAGGGTTACAAGTTATTAACTCAAGACTAGCATCGGATTTATCTATTAGAAAAAATATTTTTAAAGGCAAAGGAAGTGTTTCATTATTGATTTCAGATTTATTTAACGAACAAGACTTTTATTGGGTAACCAAGTTTGCAAACCAAAACAGCACAAACTATGTAAATCTAGATAATAGATATATACGCCTTGGTTTTAGGTATAAGTTTGGAAACACAAAACTCTCAACCAACGAGCGTACGTCTTCGGTTGATGAACGTGGACGCCTTGGCAATAAACATTAAATTAATCCCGTCACCTTGTATTAATTGCCTAAAACACCAATGTTTCAGAAAGTTAATTCTTTTAGTCTTGCCATTCGGCAATAAACAAGTTGGTATCGTGCCCACCACCATTATTCCTGTTGGAAGAGAATATTAACTTTTTCCCATCGTTCGAAAACACTGGAAAGGCATCAAAAGTTTCACCATGTGTGATACGTTTTAGGTTTTTCCCATCAAGATCAATCATGTATAAGTTAAAAGGGAAGCCACGTTCAGCTTCAAAATTTGAAGAGAATAAAATTTTCTCTCCACTTGGGTGAAAAAACGGACTCCAATTGGCATTCCCTAGGTTGGTTAATTGGCGTAAATCACTACCATCTGCATTACAAATATATAACTCCATTTCTGTTGGTTGCACTAAGCCTTCAGCTAATAAATCTTTATATTCTTTTATTTCTTCTTCTGTTTTAGGACGTGATGAACGGAAAATTAATTTTGTGCCATCAGGCGAGAAAAATGCACCACCATCGTAACCTAACTCATGGGTTACTTGCTTAACATCTGTACCATCAATATTCATTGTAAACAGTTCCAAATCTCCAGTTCGCATTGACGTAAACACGATTTTATCACCTTTTGGAGATACAGTAGCTTCGGCATCATAACCGGGTTCGTTTGTTAGTTGAGCTGTAATGTTGCCATCTAAATCTGCTACAAAAATATCATAACTTTCATAAATTGGCCAAATATATTTACCTTCTCTACGTAAAGCAGCAGGAGGGCATTCGTCACCACCTAAATGTGTGGAACCATATACAAAGTGCTTGTTGTCTGGTAAAAAATAAGCGCAAGTCGTTCTACCCAAACCAGTACTTACCATTGGTGGAATAGTTTTATCGAAAGTTTCATCGGCATTCATCAAAAACATTTGGTCACACTCAACATTCCAATTGGTATTATTTGATTGGAAAATGATTTGCTTATCGTTAAAACTCCAATAAGCCTCAGCGTTGTCGCCACCAAAAGTTATTTGTCGCATAGACTTAAAGTGTACTTCCTCGGGATATATTAAAGAATCTACCCATTGAGTTGTAGCACCAGAATCAGCATCTGTTGCGTTTCCTTTCTTTTCAGATTTACAGGCTACTATTAGTAACCCTACAAGTACAATAAGTGCGTTGGTTTTTTTCATAATTTTTGATATAAATGGCATTTAATCGCTAATTTTGCGCTAAAATAAGATTTATAATATGAAAAAAATATCGCTATTAGTTCTTTTTTTGTTGTTAATAGGATGCAAAAAAGAATATACACCAGAAAATAAAATAAAAGAAGATGTCACTTTTTTGGCCGATGACAAACTAGAAGGTCGTAGCACTGGTACAGATGGAGAGAAAGCAGCAGCAGATTATATAGCCAAACGCTTTGAAGATTTAGGGCTTGAAGGCAAAGGTACAAATGGTTATTTTCAAGACTTTGCATTTACACCAAAAACCGATCCACATTCCGAAGTTAAATTTACCTCTGTCAATGCAGATGGAACAATAACTGGACGAAACGTTTTAGGGTTTATTAACAACAACGCATCACAAACCATTGTTATTGGCGCACATTATGACCACCTAGGCTATGGAGGCGATGGCTCGTTGCACAGATCGGAAGAAAAAGCCATCCACAATGGTGCTGACGATAACGCAAGTGGTGTTGCCGTCATGATGAATTTAGCTAGTAAACTTAAAGAAACAAACACAAACAACAACTATTTGTTTATGGCGTTTTCGGGTGAAGAAATGGGACTTTTAGGCTCAAATTACTTTGTGAAAAACGCTACAATCCCAACAGAATCTATAAACTATATGTTTAATATGGACATGGTTGGTCGCTTAAAAGCCGATAGCACATTAGCGGTTTATGGTGTTGGAACCTCACCCTATTTTAAGCAAGTTATCAGCTCTAGTAATAATGGTTTTAAAATTATTGAAAACGAATCTGGTGTTGGGCCTTCAGACCATACATCATTTTATTTGACCGATATTCCTGTTTTACATTTCTTTACAGGGCAACATGAGGATTATCACAAACCAGGAGATGATTCAGAAAAACTGAATTACGAAGGAATGAATCTTATATCAGATTATATTTTTGATATCATTTCAGATTTAGATGACAACGGTGAGCTTGCTTTCAGAAAAACAAAAAATGAAAGCGAAGAAACGCCAAGATTTAAAGTAGGTTTAGGTGTTGTGCCAGATTATTTATATGATGGTGAAGGCATGCGTATAGATGGTGTTAGCGAAGATAAACCAGCTATTAAAGCTGGATTGCAAAAAGGCGATGTGATTGTGAAATTAGGAGATAGCACTGTTACAGACATGATGAGCTATATGAAAGCCTTATCTGTATTTGAAGCAGGAAACACGACTAAAGTCACCTACCTTCGTGATGGCAAAGAAGTGACTTCTGAAATAAAGTTTTAATTCTATCTTAAACCGTTTCCATTAGGAAGGGCTTTTAAACAACATATATAGAGACTTGATAAAAATTGGCAACATAGAGCTACCAGATTTCCCATTGCTATTAGCACCTATGGAAGACGTAAGCGACCCTCCTTTTCGTGCGTTGTGCAAGGAGCAAGGTGCCGATGTGGTATATACTGAATTTGTGTCTAGTGAAGGCTTAATCCGTAACGCCGCAAAAAGCGTTATGAAACTTGATATTTACGAAAAAGAGCGCCCTGTTGGTATTCAAATTTTTGGAGCCAATATGGAAAGTATGTTGCAGACTATAGACATTGTAGAGAAATCAAACCCAGATATTATCGACATCAACTTTGGCTGTCCAGTAAAAAAAGTGGTAAGCAAAGGCGCAGGAGCAGGCATTTTAAAAGACATTTGTTTGATGGAGCAACTTACTGCCGAAATGGTAAAGCGCACCAATTTACCCGTAACTGTAAAAACACGCCTTGGTTGGGATCACAATTCGATAAAAATCGTTGAGGTCGCCGAGAGACTGCAGGATGTTGGCTGTAAAGCTATTGCAATCCATGGTCGCACAAGAGCTCAAATGTATAAAGGCGAGGCCGACTGGAAACCAATAGCAGAGGTTAAAAACAATTCTAGAATGCATATTCCGGTATTTGGGAATGGCGATATAAATTCTCCCGAAAAAGCCATGCTAATGAGAGATAGCTATGGTTTGGATGGCGCAATGATTGGTCGTGCAACCATTGGAAATCCTTGGTTTTTTAGACAAGTGAAACATTTTTTTAAAACAGGCGAACAGTTACCCATAGTTTCTTTAGCAGAAAGAGTGGAGGCTGCACGCAGACACTTGCAAATGGCAATAGACTGGAAAGGAGAAAAACTAGGTGTTTTTGAAACCAGAAGACATTACACTAATTATTTTAAGGGCATTCCACATTTTAAAGAATATAGAATGAAAATGGTAACTAGTGATGAAGCTGTTGATGTTTTTGCTGTTTTTGATGAAGTTGAAGAAAAGTTTTCAGGCTTTCAGTTTGCTTAGTTACCAACAATTAATTTTTTCGTAATTCTTGAAGAAGCCAACCTTGAGGCCAACACACCCAACAAGGCAATGGTTACAAACACAATTAAAATGTTTTCTACATCTATCATCACTGGATATGCGAAACTGGTAGTTATCATAATAAGCGAAAATTGTTGCTGCAGCATTACAACAAGATAGCCTAAAACCAAACCAACGCTCCCGCCCAATACGGTCATTAAACTTCCTTGTAAAAAAAATATCTTTCTTATGTCTTTTACAGTAGCACCAATGTTAAATAGTGTGTTTAGATTTTTTTTCTTGTCTAGAATCATCATAATTATTGAACCAATAACATTAAAAAGCGCAATAATCAACACCAATGTAAAAATTAAATAAACAGCCAGATTTTCGGTATTTAGCATTTTATAAAGCGCATCATTGAGTTGCTCTCTGGTTTTTAACACAAAGGTATCTCCAAGTACGAGCTCAAGTTCCTTTTTAACTAATTCAATATCTTCAATATTTTTAAGCAGAAATTCAATACCTCCAATTTGATCTTGTTTGTAGTTGAGCAGGTATTGTGCAGTTTTTAAATTGGCATAAACAATAGAATTATCCAGGTCTTCATTAACCACAAAAACTCCGGAATTAATAGCTTTTACGGATTTAAAAATTGAACTTAAAGCAGAAGGTTGCCCTTTTCCAGGTTTAGGAACAGAGACCCTAACGGTTTCTCCATACCCAAAAACACCAAAAGACAAGTTGTTGGAAACACCAGAGCCTGCAACTATTTGGTCTGTTCCGCTTTCAAGCCATTCACCTATAACTCCTAGAGAATCTATTGTTGACCTAGGATAATTATCATCAACCCCTTTTAGGGTTACAATGAGATTTTTGTCCTGAAAATTAAGCACTGCACGTTCTTCTATGATTTTAGAGTATGAAGCAACCCCTTCAACATTGTTGATTTTATTTATAATATCTTCAGATAACGTAAAGGATTTCCCTTGAACCGGAATCGCCTTAAGGTCAGGGTCTATAAAAGAGGTAAACTGAAGGCTAAAGTCCTTTAAGCCCGCAAAACCAGACAAGACAATAAACAAAGAGGCGCTTCCTATAATTACACCTATAGCCGCAATTATTGTAATGAAATTAATGGCATTATTGCTGCTTTTTGTGAACAGGTAGCGTTTGGCTATATAGAATGAAAAATTCATGCACTCATTTTATAAAAGGAAAACAAAAATTTAAGGTAAAATGTATATTTTGAGGGCTTAAAAAAATCGATTATTTCTTCTTTCTTTTTTCTAATAAATTGGGATCATCTAATGGATTGTCCAACCCTTTTAAAGAACGATCAATTTGATCGATATATTCTAAAGAATCATCAATTAAAAAAATAAGCTGCGGCATACGTCTTAGTTGATGTTTGGTGCGCTGCGCCAATTCATGTTTAATTAATGGAGCATTAGATTTGATACCCTCTAAGAGTTCTTCTCCTTTTTTTATAGGAAAAATACTCAAATACACCTTGGCAATAGAAAGATCGACGGTTACATTAACCTTTGTAACCGAAATAATCACACCTTTCATACCTCCTTGAGTAGCTGCGTTTTGAAGCACATCTACTAAATCTCGTTGTAAAACCGAAGCTATTTTTTTTTGCCTGTTACTTTCCATGATGCAAAAATAATACATTTCAATTGTTAAAACTTTAAAACCTTAGTGTTTTAAATTAAATTTGTAGTATGATGAACAAAATTGAACACATAGGAATTGCTGTTAAATGCATTGAAAACTCCAACGACTTATTTAAAAAACTTTTTGGAGAACCACACTATAAGGTCGAGGAAGTAGAAAGCGAAGGTGTTAAAACCTCATTTTTTAAAATTGGCAACAACAAGATTGAGCTTTTGGAAGCTACAAACGAAAACAGCCCTATTGCTAAATTTATTGAAAAGAAAGGGGAAGGCATACACCACATAGCATTTGATGTTAATGATATACTACATGAAATTAAGCGACTTAAAAAAGAAGGCTTTATTGTTTTAAATGAAGAACCCAAGAAAGGAGCGGACAATAAGCTAGTCGCTTTTTTACATCCAAAATCGACCAACGGTGTGCTTATTGAGCTTTGCCAAGAGCGCACTAATAAAGAATAATTTACTTGCGGAGAAATAAAATAAGTATTAATATTGCAGCCTAATTTGGTCCCATAGCTCAGTTGGTTAGAGCATCTGACTCATAATCAGAGGGTCCATGGTTCGAGCCCATGTGGGACCACTTTTAAGATTAAGCCCTGCTGAGATGCAAGGCTTTTCTTTTTTTTAAAAACTCCAAAACAACCTTAAAAATTTGCTACTTTTATTATATTTTAATTAATAAAGCTAAAAAAAATTGCAGAAAATACAGACAAACTCTATTTTCGTAAAATAAAGGGATAATGAAAGAGTTATATTGTTAAATAATTTCTTTCAAAAGAATAATTAATTAGTCGTTGTCAAGGATGTTAAAAACATGTATTTTACCGTTGTTTTTTAACATTTCATAGATGTTTTGTGAATAAATACTTTTGATAACTGGCTTTTTTTCATACTTTTACATCAAAATGATTCAAAAAACAATATGAAATTAGCCCAAATCTTATTTGTTTTTACCAATGTTGTGTATGCCTACCAAGGGCCTATACCTCCTCCTCCATCAGGACCACCACCTCCAGGACTACCTATTGATGGTGCTGTTATTTTCGTTTTTGTTTTAGCTCTTTTTTATGGCGTAATAAGGCATTTGAATTCTGTTAAATCAAAACCCAAAACTTAAGTCTTCATTTTTTGAAGCTTGCTTATATATTTTCCAATCACATCAAACTCTAAATTAACAATAGACCCAATATTTAAGCTGTTAAAATTTGTATGCTTGTAAGTATAAGGTATTATTGCTACACTAAAAGCGTCTCTTTTAGAATCAATAACAGTAAGACTAACTCCATTAATAGTTATAGAACCTTTTTCGATGGTGAGATTCCCTAATGAAGCATCATATTTAAAAGTATATTCCCAACTCCCATCAAGTTCTTTTATGTTTACGCATGTTGCAATTTGGTCAACGTGCCCTTGAACAATATGTCCATCCAGTCTATCGCCTAATTTCATGGCTCTTTCTAAGTTTACAGAATCGTTAAGCTTAAGATTTCCTATATTGGATTTATCCAGAGTTTCTTTAATTGCAGTAACAGTATATTTGGCGCCCTTTAAATCTATAACTGTTAAACAAACACCATTATGAGCAACACTTTGATCAATTTTTAATTCGTTGGTTATATTGCTTTCAATAGATATATTAAGATTTTCTTTATCTTTTTTCAAGTCTTTAACCACCCCAAGATCTTCTATAATACCAGTAAACATATAACGGTTTTATTTAGTTAAATTTGTAACATCAAAATTACAAACAAAAGTCATCATTATTAATGAGAATAAAGGAAAAAATTTTAGTCGGCATATCTATAGGCGATCTTAATGGGATTGGTGGTGAAATAGTTCTTAAAACGTTTGAGGATAATAGAATTTTAGATTTTTGTACACCTATTATTTATGCATCCAACAAAACAATTGCTTTTTTAAAAGCGCATTTTAAGAGCGAGATAAGCTTTAAGGGTATTCACAAACCAGAGCAGGCAGTACATGGAAAAGTAAATGTTTTAAATGTTTGGAAAGAAAATGTAACGATTAATTTTGGTAGCGAAGATATAAAAATAGGAGAGTATGCTATTAAATCTTTTAAATCGGCAACTAACGATTTAAAAAACAAAAAAATAGATGTTTTACTTACGTCACCCATAAATAAGCACAATATCCAATCAGAGTCTTTCAATTTTCCAGGGCATACAGACTACTTATCGAAAGAACTCGAAGGCGAAGGACTTATGTTTATGGTTACGGACGATTTAAAAGTAGGCCTCCTCACAGATCACGTCCCAGTTAGTGAGGTGTCATCAAAAATCACTAAAGAGCTAATTACATCTAAAATTAATACCATTAATAAAACATTAAAAGTCGATTTTGGAATTAGAAAACCTAAAATAGCGGTTTTAGGCATTAATCCACACACAGGTGATAATGGAGTTATTGGAACAGAAGATGATGATATTTTAAAACCAACTTTAATTGAGATACGCAAAACAGGAAAGTTAGTGTTTGGGCCTTATTCTGCCGATAGTTTTTTTGGATCTAACATTTACAAGAATTTCGATGCAATTATTGCCGCATATCACGATCAAGGTCTCATCCCTTTTAAAACGCTATCATTTGGTCATGGCGTAAATTTCACAGCTGGACTAAGTGGTGTAAGAACTTCTCCAGATCATGGAACAGCTTACGAAATAGCAGGAAAAGGATTGGCAGACAATAGCTCTTTTAAAGAAGCGTTGTTTACTGGGATTCAAATTTTTAAAAACCGTGAGGAATTCGAAAGAATTACTAGAAACCCATTAAAAAAGCAAAGACAAAAGATATAAACAAAAAAATGTTTATAACCATAAATAGGTAAATATAATTTTATATATTTGCACGCTCGAAATAAATGTGAAGATGAAGAAACTGAAAGAGTTTATAATTCAATTTATAGGATTAAAACAGGGAGAACATAATTTCGACTATAAAATTGACAATAAGTTCTTTAACCATTTTGAGTACGACGAATTTAATGATGCAAACCTTGATATAAAAGTAGTTTTAAATAAAAAA
Source organism: uncultured Flavobacteriaceae bacterium (assembly GCA_963975205.1). Classification (GTDB taxonomy): domain Bacteria; phylum Bacteroidota; class Bacteroidia; order Flavobacteriales; family Flavobacteriaceae; genus Pontimicrobium. Next base: position 33,645 of record CAXBFU010000005.1, read on the forward strand.
ACAACACTTTTAGAATTGCATTTTTTAGTATCTGGAACAGTTAATATAAACTGTGATTTAACAAACGAACCTTTTAATCAAGTCATCGAAAATGATTTTAATTTAGTTGTAAAGTTTGGAAATGAGTACAATGATGAAAACGAGGAAATATTAATTATACCTCATTCAGAATATGAAATAGATATTTCGCAATATATTTACGAATTAATTGTGTTATCAGTACCATTTAAAAGAATTCACCCAGGCGTAATAGATGGGTCTTTAAATTCAGAAATACTTAAAAAACTTGAAGAATTGAGCCCAAAAGGCTTGGAAGAAAAAACAAAAAATGAGGATATTGATCCTCGCTGGAATACATTAAAAAAACTATTAACGGATAAATAATTATAGAAAATGGCACATCCTAAAAGAAAAATCTCTAAAACAAGAAGAGATAAGAGAAGAACACATTATAAGGCAACTGTACCACAAATTGCTACGTGTCCTACTACAGGAGAAGCACACTTATACCATAGAGCTCATTGGCACGAAGGAAAACTTTATTATAGAGGACAAGTATTAGTAGATAATTCTCAAGAAGAAAATTTAGCATAAGCAATATGCAAGCAAAATAATTAAGCGCTCACCTGTGAGCGTTTTTTTTATGATAAATTTTTTTTGAAGTCAAAAACACCTATTTTGCACCATATTTGTTCAAAAAAGGGTATTTTTCATCACTTTTTTTACGTTTTACGTCAATTATGTGATTTTTTGTTCAAAATTAAACTATAACTATGAGTAAGATCACAGCAGCAATTACAGCTGTTGGCGCATATGTGCCAGAATATGTATTAACCAACCAAATTTTAGAAACAATGGTTGATACAAATGACGAATGGATTACAACTAGAACAGGAATTAAGGAGCGTAGAATCCTTAAAGGAGAAGGCAAAGGGACTTCTTTTTTAGCTATTAAAGCAGCAGAAGACCTAATAAGTAAAAGAGGCATTGACCCAAAAGACCTTGAGCTTGTTATAGTTGCAACCGCAACCCCAGACATGAAAGCAGCATCAACCGCTGCTTATACAGCTACACAAATTGGAGCAATAAATGCATTTTCTTTTGATTTGGAAGCCGCATGCTCAAGCTTTTTGTTTGGTATGTCAACAGCCGCAAAATATATTGAATCTGGAAGATATAAAAACGTACTGCTAATAGGAGCCGATAAGAATTCATCATTTATTAATTACGAAGACAGAGCCACTTGCATCATTTTTGGAGATGGAGCAGGAGCTGTCCTATTTGAACCAAACGAAGAAGGTCTTGGACTTCAAGACGAATATCTAAGAAGTGATGGTTCTGGAAGAGAGTTTTTGCAAGCAACCTATGGAGGCTCGTCGTACCCTATAACACAAGAGGCATTTAGTGAAGGCAAACATTATGTGTTTCAGGACGGAAAAACAGTATTTAAAAATGCCGTGTTTAATATGGCAGATGTTGTTGTAAAAATATTAGAACGCAACAACCTAACTAAAAATGATGTTGCATGGTTAGCAGCTCACCAAGCCAATAAGCGTATTATTGATGCCACAGCTAATAGAATAGAACTAGACAAAGATAAAGTAATGATGAATATAGCGAAGTATGGCAATACCACATCGGCCACACTTCCGTTATTATTACACGATTACGAGTCACAACTTAAAAAAGGAGATAATATAATTTTTGCTGCTTTTGGTGGCGGATTTACTTGGGGTTCAATTTATTTAAAATGGGCCTATAATTCTTAACAAAACTAACTAAATTAAATAGCTAAATTATGGATTTAAAAGAGATTCAAAACTTAATCAAATTTGTAGCCAAATCAGGCGCAAGTGAGGTTAAATTGGAGATGGATGATATCAAAATCACCATTAAAACAGGATCAGATTCTGAAACCACAATAGTACAGCAAGTTCCAGTTCAAGCGCAAATGCCACAAGCAGTTGCTCCAGCTGTGACTTCAATGCCTGTACAAGATGTTACACCAGTAGCTACAGAGGAGGATAACTCAAAATATATTACAATAAAATCGCCTATAATAGGGACTTTCTATAGAAAACCATCACCAGATAAACCATTATTTGTTGAGGTAGGACAAACCATTGCTGAAGGCGATGTGCTTTGTATTATTGAGGCAATGAAACTATTCAACGAAATAGAATCTGAAGTTTCGGGTAAAATAGTGAAGATATTAGTTGATGATTCTTCTCCAGTAGAATTTGACCAACCTTTATTTTTGGTTGACCCATCATAACAATTAAAAATTCCAAAACACAAATCTCAAAATCCAATATTTGGAATTTGGAGTTCGGAATTTGAAATTTTTAAAACAAAAGTTATGTTTAAAAAAATATTAATAGCCAATAGAGGTGAAATTGCACTACGTGTTATTAGAACCTGTAAAGAAATGGGAATTAAAACAGTTGCAGTATATTCTACAGCTGATGCCGAAAGTCTTCACGTAAAGTTTGCAGATGAAGCCGTTTGTATTGGGCCTGCATCAAGTAGCGAATCGTATTTAAAAATGTCCAATATTATTGCAGCAGCAGAAATCACCAATGCAGACGCAATACACCCAGGATACGGATTCTTGTCCGAGAACGCTAAGTTTTCGAAAATTTGTGGAGAACATGACATTAAATTCATTGGAGCTTCTGCTGAAATGATTGACAGAATGGGAGATAAAGCTAATGCGAAAGCTACCATGAAGGCAGCTGGAGTTCCATGTGTCCCAGGGAGTGAAGGTATAATAGAAAATTTTGAAGATTGTATAAAAACAGCCGAAGAAACTGGATATCCGGTCATGCTTAAAGCTTCAGCTGGAGGAGGAGGAAAAGGTATGCGTGCTGTTTGGAAACCCGAAGACTTAAAAGAAGCTTGGGAATCTGCAAGACAAGAATCTAAAGCGGCTTTTGGGAATGACGATATGTATATGGAGAAGTTAATTGAAGAACCTAGACATATTGAAATTCAAATTGTTGGAGATTCTCGTGGAGTTGCTTGTCATTTATCAGAAAGAGACTGCTCAATTCAACGACGCCATCAAAAATTAACCGAAGAAGTTCCTTCCCCATTCATGACAAACGCTTTGCGTAAAAAAATGGGAGAAGCAGCAGTAAAAGCAGCGGAGTATATTAAATATGAAGGTGCTGGAACTGTTGAATTTTTAGTGGATAAGCACAGAAATTTCTATTTCATGGAAATGAACACACGTATTCAAGTTGAGCACCCAATTACAGAGCAAGTAATAGATTTCGATTTAATTCGCGAACAAATTTTAGTCGCTGCTGGTGTGCCAATTTCAGGAAAGCACTATACGCCAAACTTGCATTCTATTGAATGTAGAATTAACGCAGAAGACCCTTTTAACGATTTTAGACCCTCACCAGGAAAAATTACAACACTACATGCTCCTGGAGGTCATGGCGTACGTTTAGATACGCATGTTTATGCAGGTTATAGTATTCCACCTAATTACGATTCGATGATAGCTAAGTTAATTACAACAGCTCAAACTCGCGAAGAAGCTATAAACAAAATGAAGCGCGCCTTAGATGAGTTTGTTATTGAAGGAATTAAAACTACCATTCCATTTCATAGACAGTTAATGGATCACCCAGACTATTTAGCCGGAAATTACACTACTAAATTCATGGAAGAATTTAAAATGGATGAACAATATAAAGATTAAATAAAAAGAAGCAACCTTAAAAGTAATTTTTAGTGTTATATTGAGCGCAATCAAAATATCTAATATACTAATGTTTAAGATTCTTCGACTATGCTTTGATTGACAAATTATAGTTCTTCATTACTCTTCATACAGCTTCTTTTTATGTTATGCTTTTTAATTGTACATTTAACACATGACTGTAAAAAGAATATTAAAAACCAATGAGATGCCTTGGGTATTAATTCCAGGGCTTTAACTTCCTTTCCCGTTTACTTCATTTTTTTCTTTTTAACTCTTAAATTATTTTAACTAAACATCCAAAACTAAAAAAATAGTCATGAAAAATGACTCTTAGGATATTACATCTAATCTTGGAAAAACCCATATAAACTCATGAAAAATATTATTGTATTAGGTGCTGGTATGGTAGGTAGTGCCATGGCTATCGATATGAAAAAAAAGCACAACGTAACTTTAACCGACATTAATTTACTCACTTTAGAAAAGGTAAAGCAAAAGTGTAAAAATCTTAATCTTTTACCTTTGGATGTAACCAACAAAGAAGCGCTAAAATCGATGATTAAAGATTTTGACTTAGTGATTTGTGCAGTTCCTGGGTTTCTTGGGTTTGAAACACTAAAAACCATAATAGAAGCCAAAAAAAATGTGATAGATATTTCTTTCTTTCCAGAGAACTCATTAGAACTAGACGCTTTAGCCAAAGAAAAAAACGTGACAGCAATTGTAGATTGTGGAGTTGCTCCAGGCATGGATAATATTATTCTTGGCTATTACAACGAAAAAATGAAGCTTAACGATTTTGAGTGTTTGGTTGGAGGTTTACCAAAGATTAAAAAATGGCCTTTTTCTTATAAAGCACCATTTTCTCCTGTTGATGTTATCGAAGAATACACGCGACCAGCCCGTTATGTAGAAAATAGTCAGGTTATTACAAGAGAGGCTTTAACCGATTGTGAATACTTGGAGTTTGACAATATTGGGACCTTGGAATCCTTTAATTCAGATGGGTTAAGATCTATAATTTATACCATGCCTCATATTCCTAACATGAAGGAGAAGACCTTGCGATATCCAGGACACGTTGAGTATGTTAAAGTCCTTAAAGAAAGTGGGTTTTTTAGTAAAAAAGCTATTGATTTAAATGGCACTCAAGTTATTCCTTTGGATTTTACCAGTAAAGTTTTATTTAACGAATGGCAACTTGGAGAAACCGAAGAAGAGCTTACGGTTATGCGTGTAACTGTTATAGGCGAAAATACTAATGGACAAATTGAAGAGGTTGTTTATAATCTTTATGATGAATACTGTCCAGCAACGCAAACCTCATCCATGTCTAGATGTACAGGATATACAGCCACAGCAGCAGCAAATTTATTTCTAGAAGGATTGTTTCATGAAAAAGGCGTTTTCCCACCAGAATTGGTAGGTAAACATGAAGTTTGTTTCAATTATTTCTTAAACTATCTAAAAGAACGAGGTGTTGTTTATAAAAGAACATCTAGATTGTTAGAATGAATTTAAAACAACAGTTATATCAATATTGTTGGACGTTCATTGAAGATAGATTTAAAACGATCCAGAATAACATAGAAGAGCTCCAAAAGGCACTTAATTCTGAAACTAAAAGTAGTGCTGGAGACAAACACGAAACAGGCAGAGCCATGTTGCAACTTGACCGCGAAAAATTAGGTCTGCAATTAGCCGAAATCAATAAAATTAAAAAAGCATTGTCGAGAGTGAACCTCGATAATACATCTAATATTATTACACTTGGCTCTATAGTGTTTACCGATAAGCTAAATTATTTTATTACGATAAGTGCAGGAAAGTTAGTAGTTGATAATGAGTCGTTTTATGCTATTTCAGCCAATACTCCAATGGGTAAATTATTGATTGGGAAAACAGTGGGAGATGTTATTGGCTTCAGCAAAAATACTATAGAAATTAAAAAGATAGAATAGCTAAGTTTTTAAAACCTTTAAGCAAACCTTTTGGTTGATTTTTAGGCTATGTAATGTTTTAAAAAAAATGACGGTGTCATTTAAAACCGCTTCAATTAAATAATGACCTCCATTATAATAGGTTCGTTTTACAATGGCTTTAAGCTTGGAATCATCAACAACCTTTAGTTGGTGCGCATACAAAATCCCATAAGGTTCTATTGTATTGAATTCCCCAAAAAACGAAGCGACTAAGGTAGAGGGAGGATTGTTATATAGTTCATTTGGTGAGTTATTGGCAATAAGCTCACCTTTGTGAAGTACAATTATTTTATCTGAGAAAGCTAAGACATCGTTTTTATCGTGTGTAGCAACAATACAGGTAATACCATTTTCTTTTAAATACTTAAAAAGGCTACGCCTTAAAGATTGCTTTTTAAAATTATCTATGTGGCTAAAAGGCTCGTCCAATAAAATAATTTCAGGTTGTAAGGCTATAGCCCTTGCCAAAGCTACACGTTGTTTTTGTCCACCACTTAAATATTGAACTTTAACGTTTGCGAATTCGGCTAATCCCACAACGTTAATAAGTGTATTTATTCGCTCTTGTTTTTTTTGGGGATAAAAATTAGATAAGAATTTTCCAATATTTTCTGCTACAGTTATAAAAGGCATTAAATCGAACTCTTGAGCCACATATTTCATAAAAGGATATTCAACGACTAAGTTGTGACTTGGGCCTAAAATGGGTTGGTTTTCCCATAAAATTGAGCCTTCAGCCAAATCATATTCACCATAAATTAACTTTAACAACGAGCTTTTGCCAGAGCCACTTTCCCCAATAATTGAGATATTTTCACCAGTGTTTGCAGAAAAACTAATGTTTTTTACAACCGTATCTTTACTATATCCAAAGGAAATATTTTTAACCTGAAGCATTAATAATGTTTGAAGACAAAAATAGTATAAAAAGAGGCTGTCTAAAAAGTGTTTTTATTGTCATTTTGAGCGTAGTCGAAAAATCTCAATAATCTATAAATCAACATTTTAATTTTTATGAGATTCTTCATTTTTATTCAGAATGACACCTTTTAGACGGCTTTAAATATATAAAGTTCAATAAAAAGTATTATTCTTTAATAAATTTTTGAGTATTAGAAAGTCCATCTTGCATTACTCTAAGAAAGTAAGTTCCAGTACTTAAAGAAGACACATCAACTGTGTTATTTTTTCCAAATTTACTATTTAGTACTCGTTTACCAGAAATATCGAAAACAGTATAAATTGCATCGTTTAAGTTGTATTTGGTTTTAACATATAGTGTGCTTTTTGCTGGGTTAGGAAATAATGTTAAATCTTCTGCGAAAACTTCTGTTTGCGTACTCAAAGTTGATCCTTCTGCTAAAGTAATGGTTTGATTTGCTGCCACATTATTAATAATATCTATTGTTTTTGAAGGCCAGTAAACTTTAACAGCAGTAATATTAGTATCGAGACCAAGACCAAAATGTGTTGTTAAACTATTGGTATATCTAAAACCTTCACCACTTCTCACATCACGTATTTGAGTTCCAGAGCTAGTGGTAATTTCTACTCGAGCCCCAATTCCTGCCTTGTTGAGACCATTACCAACTAATTTAATTTTAAAATAATTATTAAGGTTTCCATCATTATAATATATAGTTGAACCACTTACCACATCCATAAACCCATCGTTATTTAAATCACCAATAGCGCCCTGAGGAGGCATGCCTGAAGTGAAGACAGTAAATGACATATTAGCAGGGTTTCCATCATTTAACAGGATATTTCCGTTAGAGAGAATGTCAATAAATCCATCGTTATTAAAATCTACAGGAACATTATCAATTCCTGTATAGGTGAAGAATCCTAAATTAGTTGTTGCGGTAACATCAGTAAATACACCATTGCCATTATTGCTCATCATTTTATGTGATGCACCATTGTAACCTCCAATAAATGCATCCATATCACCATCATTATCATAATCTCCCCAAGCTCCAGACCATGTTTGAATAGTGTCGGCCAAATTTGCAGCAGCTGCAACTTCACTGTATGAACCATTTCCGTTATTTCTAAATAACTGATTTGTACGTCTTGCTGGACCACCACCACATTTTGCCATAAACATATCGATGTCGCCATCATTGTCATAATCTACCCAAACTGAACCATAATTACCTCCTGATGGATAAATACCCAACCCTTCTGGGACACCATTTGGGTCTGCTCCTTGGTAGTATTGTAATCCGCTGGGTTCATTCATATAATATACGTTAGGCGCAATATCATGGCAAATAAAAACATCTAATCGGCCATCTTCATCAATATCTACAAAATTTGTTCGCTGTGTAAAGATGCCATTTCTAGTTTCCGCTATAGCATAAGAGGTTCCATTATTGGTAGCTTTTACAATATTTATACCAGAGCCATCTCCAAATATAAGATCATTATAACCATCGCCATTATAATCACCAGCTGCCAAACTCCACCCAGCACTATAAGGAGCTGAAATAGCATAGTCGTTTCCAAAGAAACTTGCAATGAAGCTTCCGCCGTTAATTTGCTCTTGAATATTTATGTCGTAAACATTACTGTCATTTACATTTTTAGCAACGATAGAAACAATATCATCCAATCCGTCATTATTCATATCTACAGCGCCTCTTAAAGTGCCGCCGCCTAACCTTGTTTGTTCGGTAAAACTTAAAGGCTGTATAGGTGTTTCAGTTAATATAAAATCGAAAGCAGACGCATCATATTTGTTATCCCAAGAAATATAATACGTTGTATTTGCCTGAACGGAAAATTTAACATAAGACAAGCGATTATAAACAGTAGCGCTCCCATAATCGTCATTGCTTTCTAAACAACTTAAGACACCACAAGTTCCCTCAAGAATACTTAGTCTAGTATCTTTACCCTCATTACCTGTAATATCTGAAGAAACTTCAACCAGATAATCTGAAGTTGGAGTATAAGCAAACCATTCGCCATTGTTTGCAACAATACCAAAACAAGATGTTGGAGCTGTTCCATCAAAGGAAGTTATGGAATAGGTTCCAGCATTGGTTATATGTGTTGCGCCATCTGCTGTTGCACAAGTATTTGAGCTGCTTTGCGCCTTAATAACGAAAGGCGCTAAGCAAATGATTAAAAAAAGTAATTTTGTTTTCATAATATTTGGGATGTTATAATGTTTTATTTTTTAATGAATTAATCCATTGCTCTATAAGCTGAACACCTTCTTTATGCTGAAGGTTTCTTCCCATAATGGGCATTTTATATTCGTCTAAGGTTGATTTAAGTCTAAATAACAAAGCCGACTCTTCTGGATTACCAGGAGATACTATATGAGAGAATCCTTCTTCAATCTCAAAGTTGTGTTTTACACCCACACCTATATTTGTGAAATCGTTGGTTTCGTTGAAAGAAAATCTCATGGGTGCGTATTCGCAATACCCTTTATCTGAATGGCAGTGAGCACAATTAATATCCAGATAAGATCTAACCCTTAAATCTAAAGGTTGCGAGACATCTGCCCAATCTACTACTGAAACTATTTCCGAAGGTATGGTAGAGGTGTCTAAATACCCAAATTCGTTCCATTTTTTTAATTGATTCTTAATACCATCCTCAAAAGGATAATTTTGATTCATATTTTGTGGCTTTGGACCTATGGGTAGTATTTCATCGTATTTATTATGACAGGTAAAACACTCGTCGTATGATGGTATTTTATAATTTACAGACTTTACTTGGTTGTCATCTTCAATCTTAACCCGAACAAAGCTTCCTTCGGTTGTCAATATAGCTTCAGACTGCTCATCATTCCACTTGTAATTTACCAAAACCCATTCTCCTTCTTTTTTTATAAGTAGTCTGGTTTCAATCATTTGTGTGTTTTTCTCTGGCAAGACGTTTTCAAAATAATGCGTGGTTATCAAAACAGCGCCATTTGGAAAATCTAAAACAGAGTGGTCATTAACATAACTTGCTTTAGAGCCTTTTGGCATCCACACAAATGTTTGTGCTTTGGCATAGTCTATAAATAACCCACTTGTAATTTTATATGGCAAAACTCCGTAAACAGGTTTTAAGTCCAACATATTGCCTTCAAAAAAATTGTATTCTGAAAGTGTTGAATAAGGAACGTTTTCTAGGTTTAGAGAAACAGGAGACGTTGGTGCAGGTTGAACTTGTACATAATTATCGTCTTGAGAACATGATGTACAAGCAAATACAAATAGCAAAAGCCCTAATAAACAGGAGTAATTTTTTGTCATTTATAGAAAATTTGGATAGCTAATTTAGCTAAAAGGCGAAGCCACTAGTAATTAATTAGTTATAATACCAATATTTCCTTATGATATGTTAAAAGGCAGATTTTTTCTTTAAAAGGCAGAGATTTAGCTACAATAATCGGTTAACATATAAGTGCTCAGCTATTTGAACAGCATTGGTTGCTGCTCCTTTACGCAAATTATCGGAAACAATCCACAAATTAAGTGTATTGGGCTGTGTTTCGTCTCTTCTAATTCTACCAACAAAAACCGCATCTTTTCCATGTGCTAAAATGGGCATTGGATACGTATTTGTACTTGGATTGTCATGTACAATTACACCCTCGGCTTCGTCCAATAATTGACGAACTTCTTGTAAGTTAAAGTCGTTTTCAAACTGAACGTTTACCGACTCAGAATGACCTCCAGAAGTTGGAATTCTTACCGCAGTAGCAGTGACAGAAAAAGACCTGTCGTCCAATATTTTTTGAGGTTCTCTGGCGAGTTTCATTTCTTCTTTGGTGTAACCATTATCTTCAAAAACATCGCAATGCGGTAATGCATTCCTTCCAATTGGGTATGGATAAGCCATTTCCCCCTCAATTCCATTTATTTCATTTTCAAGTTGTTGCACAGCCTTTACTCCTGTACCAGAAACAGATTGATATGTAGAGACAACCACACGTTTCATTTTGTATTTATTATGGAGTGGAGATAAAGCCAGTACAAGTTGAATGGTTGAGCAATTAGGGTTTGCAATTATCTTATCCTTTTTCGTTAATAAATTGGCGTTTATTTCTGGCACTACCAATTTTTTATCTTGATCCATTCTAAAGGCCGATGAATTATCGATAACCGTTGTTCCTGCTTCAGCAAATTTTGGAGCCCATTTTAACGATGTGTCTCCACCAGCTGAGAATAAAGCTATGTCAGGTTTCATGGATATCGCATCGCTAATACCAACAACTTTATATGTAGATTCTTTAAACTCTATACTTTTTCCAACACTTTTCTCGGAAGCTACAGGAATTAATTCCGATATAGGAAAATTGCGTTCTTCAAGAACTTTTAGCATAACCTTGCCTACCATTCCGGTAGCACCAATAATAGCTATTTTCATTTAATTGAATTATGAAAAGCAAAAGTACTTATTAATTTATTTTGAATTTAAAATATATTCACAAAAAAAGGGCTAATTCTTTAGAATTAGCCCTTTTTAACAACTTTTAGTAAAGTGTTATTTTTTTAACAAATCGCGAATCTCTGCCAATAAATCATTATCAGATGGTCCAGCTGGTGCAGCAGGAGCAGGCTCTTCTTTTTTCTTCATGTTATTGATGCCTTTTATTACCAAGAACATTACAAAAGCAACAATAATAAAGTCAATAAGGTTTGTTGTAAATTCTCCCCACATTAAGGCAACTTCTCCAGTCATATTTCCAGCCTCATCAGCAACTCCTTCTTGTAGAATCCATTTTTGATCTTTAAAATCCGATTTAAACACCAGCCCAATAAGTGGTGATACAATTCCTCCAGTAAATGAAGATACTATTTTGTTAAAAGCAGCTCCCATAACAAAGGCAACAGCAATGTCAACTAGGTTGCCTTTCATGGCAAAATCTTTAAATTCTTTAAGCATAATGGTTTAATGTTTTAGTTAATAAGGACTAAAAATACAAAAAATACAAATGTTAAAATAATCTTAAAACTATTTTATAATTTCCCTTTTAATACGTCTAGAGATTGAAGTAATTATTTCATAAGAGATAGTCTTAGCTGCTTCTGCGAAATTTTCAGCAGTAAATTGATTATTAAAGATAATTACTTCATCGCCTTCATAACAATCAATATGCGTTACATCTACCATAATCATATCCATACAAACATTTCCAATAATAGTGGCTTTTTCTCCTTTAATAAACACAAACCCCTTGCCATTACCATAGTGCCTACCAATACCATCAGCATGACCTATTGGTATGGTTGCGGTTTTTTTTAAAACATCGCTTTTATAAGCCCTATTATATCCAACCGTTTCCCCTTTATTAATTATATGAATTTGTGAAATAATTGATTTTAAAGTCGCTATGGGTTTTAGGTTCTTGTTCTCGTTTGCCGAATTACCAAAGCCATACAGTCCAATACCACTTCTCACCATATCAAAATGGGCTTTGGAATAATTTAAAATCCCAGAAGTATTACTAATGTGAAGCATTGGCTTATAATTTAAAACCTCAAGTAGTTTTCTTGAAATATTTTTGAAGCTTGATATTTGATTCAAAGTAAACGGTTTCTCATTCTGGTCTTCGCTAGCAGCAAGATGAGAAAAAACAGATGCCACTTTAATAGCTTTGCTGCTTTTTAATTGAGAAGAAATATAATCTAAATCTTTTTCACAAAAACCAAGTCTATTTAAACCTGTATTAATTTTTATATGAATTGGGTAATTTGTTTGGTTTTCTTTTTCGGCACAAACTACAAACTCTTTTAAAACCCGAGCACTATATAGGCTTGGTTCTAAGCAACGATTAATAATAGTTTTAAAATTTACAGGTTGAGGATGCAACACCAAAATAGGTTTGGTTATACCTGCGTTACGTAGCGCAACACCTTCTGTTGTGTAGGCAACTGCAAAATAATCGACGTTTAAACTTTGAAGGTGGAATGCGATTTGCTCAGCGTCACTACCATAAGCAAATGCTTTTACTACAGCTAAAAATTTAGTGTTCTTTTGAAGTTTCGACTTGAGGTAATCAAAATTATGCGTAAGAGCATTTAGGTCTATTTCTAGAACTGTTTCTTTGGCTTTAGCCATTACCTGTTTTTAGTTTTTGGGTTACTTCTTCGGCATCGTTAACTTTCATATTACGAACCTTATCGCGCAACATTGCTTTGTAAAATGCCGCTCTGCTCAAAGGTTCATACTCATCAACTTCACCCAATAGAACCAGGTCGTCACTTTTTGCTTTTCTATAACTGTATTGTGCCAAGTTTCCAGTTCTGGTGCAAACCGCATGAACTTTAGTTACATATTCTGCGGTAGCCATTAAGTTTGGCATTGGCCCAAAAGGGTTGCCTTTAAAGTCCATATCCAATCCAGCTACAATTACTCGAACACCTTTATTAGCCAAATCATTACAAACACGAACTATTTCATCATCAAAAAATTGAGCCTCATCAATGCCAACCACATCGCAGCCATCAGCTAAAATCGGGATGTTTGCGGCCGCAGGAACTGGCGTTGAACGTATTTCGTTAGAGTCGTGCGACACTACCATTTCATCATCATAACGCACATCAATAGCGGGTTTAAAAATCTCTACTTTTTGCCTTGCAAACTGTGCGCGTTTAAGCCTGCGAATCAGTTCTTCTGTTTTTCCAGAGAACATTGAGCCACAAATTACTTCAATCCAACCAAATTGTTCTTTATGATTTACTGTATTTTCAAGAAACATTTTGTAATTTTAACACTAAAACAAAGCTAATATTCGTTTGTATAAAGGTGGCGTAAATTTATTAAAAATCAAAAACCAAAAGCGCATTAAATTTAAAAGTTATGAAAAAGAAGCTAGAATCGGAACTAATTAGCATAGCGCATAGAATTCTTAAATTAAAAGGTAAAGAAGATGTTTTAAAAATGCATACAGAAGTCGAAGCCCTGTATGAAAAACTATCCGTTTTAAAATTTGCCCACGAAAATTTTGAGGATGATCTACCTACCATTGGCAGTGATTCGTCTTTCTTTGGGATGCTGGACCAAGCGTTTAACAACAAAGTAAGCGATAATATTGAAGTTGAAGATAAAATCTATGTAAATCTTGACGAGATTGAAGATGACGGTATAATGGAGCCAGCCATAGAAAAAATTAAAGACATCGTAGCCCAAATGCCCCAAGAAACCCATGAGGTGGACGACTTTTTAAAATCTGTAATTCCTCCTGAAGACGCACCTGAAGCCAACTTTGAAGAGTTAACAGCAGGTTATAAGGACATGCCAGTTTTTGAGGCTGTCACCAAAACAAAAGCACAAGCTAAAGATGACACAAAAAAAACATTGAATGATGCTTTAAAAGGAAAGGCATTGGCTTTTGGGCTAAACGATAAAATAGCTTTTATCAAACATTTGTTTGATGGCAATAATGAAGATTTTGAGCGTGTGGTATCTCAAATCAATACATCTCAAACTTTTGAAGAAGTCAGCAATTTAATTCAAAACATTATCAAACCAGATTATAATCATTGGGACAGCAAAGAAGAATTTGAAGAACGCTTTATGGGAATTATTCAAAGTAAGTTTGAGTAAATGAGCAAACTCTACATTGTGCCAACGCCAATAGGCAATTTAAAAGATATCACGTTAAGAGCCATTGACGTTTTAAAAGAGGCCGACTTAATCCTTGCTGAAGACACGCGCACTTCTGGGAAACTTTTAAAGCACTTTAACATCAATACACCTTCACAATCTCACCATATGCATAATGAGCATAAAACTATTAAAGCTGTTCTCCAAAAACTAAACTCAGGAGTTACCATTGCTTTAATTAGTGATGCTGGGACGCCTGCAATATCTGACCCCGGATTTTTGCTCACTAGAGCCTGCATTGAAAATAATATTGAAGTTGACTGTTTACCTGGAGCCACAGCATTTGTCCCTGCTCTGGTAAACTCTGGATTACCAAACGATAAATTTGTGTTTGAAGGATTTTTGCCAGTAAAAAAAGGACGTCAAACCAAACTGAAACTATTAGCTGAAGAAACCAGAACCATGATTTTTTATGAAAGCCCTCATAAACTCATTAAAACACTCACACATTTTTGTGAATATTTTGGAGAAGACAGACGGATCTCGGTGTCTAGAGAACTCACAAAGCTCTATGAAGAAACCATAAGGGGAACAGCCAAAGAAGTTTTAGAACATTATAGTAACAAAGCACCAAAAGGTGAAATTGTGATTGTGGTAGCTGGGAAAATTAAATAATTGTTTTTTGTAAAGAACAATTTTTTGTATTATTGTTTTTAAAAACAAACAATATATTGTATATTTGTTTTTGAATATAGTCAATTATGGACGTATTATTTGAAACCCAAGAACAACTCTTAAACGGTCTTTCTAAAAAAGAACGCTATTTATTATCCGAAATAGATTGGTCCAACAGGTTAATAGGCATTAAAGGCGCAAGAGGATCTGGAAAAACAACGCTTTTATTCCAACACATTAAATTTAAACTTTCAAAAGAAGCAGAGCCATTATATGCCTCCTTAGACAATCTTTATTTTTTAAACAACACACTATTGTCTTTAGCTAAAGACTTTGTGCTTCGAGGAGGAACACATTTATATTTAGATGAAGTTCATAAATACCCAAATTGGTCAAGAGAACTTAAATTAATATACGATCAGTTTCCTAAATTAAAAACAGTATTTACATCGTCTTCAATTTTAGAAATTTATAAAGGAGAATCCGATTTAAGCAGAAGAGCCGTAACCTATCATTTAAAAGAACTGTCTTTTAGAGAGTATATTTTATTTGAAAAAGGTATCGAAATTCCTAAAATAACATTAGCAGAACTGTTGAATAATCACAAACAGATAGCACAAAATATAAAAAATAAAATTCCGTCACCTATTAGAGCGTTTGAGGATTATTTAAAACACGGAGCATACCCCTTTTATATAGAAAACAAAAAAAGTTATGCATTTAAATTAAGCCAAATAATTAATTTAATTTTGGAAATTGATTTAAGCGCAGTAGAAAATATGACCTATGAAGATAGTCGAAAAATAAAAAAATTATTAGTAGCTATTGCTCAAAGCGCACCTTTTACACCAAATATTTCAAAATTAAGCGAACGGCTAGGAATGTCTAGAGGGTTTTTGTTAAATGCCATTAAATTATTAAATAGGGCCGATTTGGTTATGGAGCTCTTTAAACCAACAAAAGGAGTTGGCGCACTAACAAAACCCGAGAAATTGTACTTGAATAACTCAAACATGGTATATGTATTAGGCAAACAAAATCCAGAAATAGGAACTATAAGAGAAACTTTTTTTGCCAATCAAATGAAAAATCTTTACGAAATCCATCTAGCTGAAAAAGGAGATTTTATAATTGATAAAACATACACTTTCGAGATTGGAGGTAAAGGAAAAACAGCAAAACAAATTCAGGGAGTGAAAAATGGATATGTAGTAAGGGATGATATGGAAGTGGGAAGTCTAAATGTAATCCCATTGTATATTTTTGGATTTTTGTATTAATTTTTCGTGATAATTTGGTTTTATATTGAAAACTCTCTGTAAGCTGATTTGCTTGAAAAACAATTGACACTTATTCTTTATTAAGCCGTAAACCAAGGGCGGATTGGCATTAAAAATATTTTAGTCATTTGCTAAAAAAAGTCAATTATAAAACGTAAAAAACCTAACTCCCAAAGTTTCCTAACAGAAAAATCTCGTAAAACATCTAAAAACCAAGAGGTATATTAATCTAATAGCTCAATAATCTAACCATGTTTTCCCTTTTCCCAACCATGTTTTCCCAAATACTGTTCACCGCTTTCAACAGCGCCTTCCTCTATACTGGTTCCCATGCTATCGTTCCAGCGGTTGAGATAACCAAATAACGAGATTACGCCTAGCATTTCCACAATTTCACCTTCATCCCAATGCTCGTGTAATCGTTTTTTAATATCTTCATTAACGGCATTTGGCACCAAAGATGCAGCTAAACTAAAGTCTAATGCAGCGCGTTCAGCTTCGCTAAAAGCAGGATGTGTTCTGTATTCCCAAATATTATCTAGTTGCTCTTGTTCTGCACCATAACGTTCGGCAGCTCTTATGGCGTGTGCTTGACAATACCTACAACCAGTCGCGTTACTGCTTACCCAAGCAATCATACGTTTTAAGGCTGAAGTCACTCTGCCTTGATTTGCCATAACTGCTTTATTTAAATTGATAAAGGCTTTTGAAATGGCTGGACGACGTTGCATGGTAAGAACCGAATTTGGACAAAACCCAAGCGTTTCATTAAAGAATTCGGCTAATTCTTTTGTCTCTAAATCATGATCTGCTGATAATGGTGTTACTAGTGGCATAGTCTGTTTTTTATTGGTATTTTTGATGAAATTAGTGTCTAAGGTTTAAAGTGCCTAAATTACTTAAAATCACACAAACTTTAGTACACTTCAAGTACTCTTTAACTTAAAACTTACATTATGACAAATAAAATCACCACAGAGTGGAAAGGTGGAATGACATTCGAATCAGACAACCCAAGCGGAAAAACCCTAATGATGGATACAGATGTTGAAGGAAGTAACGAACGCTTTGGCCTTTCTCCAAAAGCTTTAATGTTATCAGCTCTAGCTGGTTGCACTGGGCTTGATGTAGTTTCTGTTCTAGATAAAATGAAGGTAACTGATTATGATTTTAAAATGGAAGTTACTGGCGAATTAACCAATGAACACCCAAAATATTATCACAAGGTAAAACTAGATTATCATTTTTATGGAAAAGATCTCAACGAAAAGAAAATTAAAAAAGCCGTTGACCTTTCAGTTGATAAATATTGTGGTGTCATGGAAATGTTTCGTCAATTTGCCAAGTTAGATACAGAAATACACTACCATAATAAATAGGCATTTATTCATGCGCTGGACGCTTAAACCAAAACCAGAAGCCAATAAATTGGCTCATTTAAAAGAAGCTCTTCAAGTAAACAATGTTGTCGCAACTTTACTGTTACAACGCGGTATTGAAACTTATAATGAGGCTAAAACCTTTTTTAGACCAAGCTTGAACGACTTGCATGATCCATTCTTGATGAAAGATATGGACAAAGCAGTTTCACGAGTTGAAAAGGCTTTGTCTAATAACGAAAGTATTTTGGTATTTGGCGATTATGATGTGGATGGAACATCGTCTGTTGCATTAATGTCGTCCTATTTAAAAACCAGAACCAAAAATGTAGCGACCTATATCCCTGATAGGTATGCAGAAGGTTATGGAGTATCGTACCAAGGCATCGATTTTGCTCATGATAATGATTTCTCACTAATCATTGCTTTAGATTGTGGCGTGAAAGCCATTGAAAAAGTTGCTTATGCAAAAGAAAGGAATATTGATTTTATTATTTGTGATCATCACAGACCAGGAAAGGAATTGCCTAATGCAGTTGCCATTTTAGACCCAAAACGAGAAGACTGTGAGTATCCCTACAAAGAGCTTTGTGGATGTGGCGTTGGGTTTAAGCTCATTCAAGCATTAGCATCAAAAGAGGGGAAACCTGTTGAAGAATTAGCTGAGTATTTAGACTTGGTTGCCACAGCAATAGGAGCAGATATTGTCCCAATTACTGGTGAAAATAGGGTTTTGGCTTATTTTGGCTTACAAGTAATTAATTCCAATCCACGACCTGGAATTAAGGCTATTATTAATCAGGTTAAAAAGAAAGAACTCACCATTACCGATGTTGTATTTATTGTAGCTCCCAGAATTAATGCTGCAGGACGTATGAAACACGGAAATTATGCGGTAACACTTTTAACCGAAACCAATTTTGAATTGGCTGAAGCATACGCCACAGAAATTGAAACGTTTAATACCGATAGACGGGAAGCTGACCAACAAATTACCGAAGAAGCGCTTCAGCAAATAAAAGTGCAAAACGAACAAGAACGCTTTACAACTGTTGTTTATCAAGAGGATTGGCACAAAGGCGTGATTGGCATTGTTGCTTCAAGACTGATAGAAACCTATTACAGACCAACCTTGGTCTTTACCCAAAGTGGCGATAAGCTGGCTGCTTCTGCACGTTCGGTTTCAGGGTTTGACGTTTATAATGCTTTGGAAGCTTGTTCAGAACATATTGAACAATTTGGAGGACATAAGTATGCGGCAGGATTAACACTTAAAGAAGAAAATTACGAAGCTTTTAAACAGGCCTTTGAAGATGAGGTTTCAAAAACCATTGACAAATCCTTCTTGACGCCTGAAATTAAAGTCGATATGCAAATTGATTTGCCTCAAGTAAATGATAAGTTATGGCGAATTATTCGCCAATTTGCACCTTTTGGTCCAGGAAATATGACACCAATTTTTATGACAGACAATTTAAAAGATACTGGTTATGGTAAATGTGTTGGAGAAGATGATAAACACTTGCGCACCACAGTTACTCAATCTTTCGACAAAGCTCAAGACAAATCTGGAAAAGAGAAATTGGTTTGCATTGGGTTTGGTTTAGGAGACAAGTTGGATGTTATTTCGAATAAAAAATCTTTTAAGGCAGTCTATTCCATTAATGAAAATCATTGGCAAGGGAGGACGTCATTACAGTTAAAATTGAGAGATATTAAATAATGAAATTCCTGCGTTCGCAGGAAGTAAATATGGCAAAAAAAGACCCTTACGCAGCATTACGAATTAAAGAGTTTAATATATTTTTATTGGTTCGTTTTGCGTTGGTGTTTGCATGGTCTATGCAATTTATCATCATAGAATGGGAAGTGTATTCAATTACCAAAGACCCTTGGTCATTAGGTTTAATTGGTCTCATGGAAGTAATTCCAGCTGTTGGCATGGCATTATTTGCAGGACATATTGTAGATCAAAAAGAAAAGCGAGCACTTTTAATAAAATGTATTATAGGGTTTACAATTATTAGTTTAGGCCTGTTTTTGTTGACATGGCCTAGAGTTGTACAAGATTGGTCAACTAAAACCATTTTATATGGCATTTACTTTTTTGTGTTTTTAGGTGGTTTGGTTAGAGCTTTTATTGGGCCAACTGTATTTTCGTTAATCGCATTGATTGTTCCTAAAAAACTATATCCAAATGCCGCTACTTGGAGTAGTTCTACTTGGCAAGTGGCGTCAGTTATTGGTCCAGCTTCGGCAGGACTATCTATAAGTTGGATTGGTGTACATTGGTCGTTAAGTGTGGTTGTTGGTTTCGCACTAATTGCGTTTGTTAACTTATTACGGATTTCAAAAAAGCCAATTCTTAATCCAAAAATTGGAGAACCTGTAATGCAAAGCCTCAAAGAAGGCATTAGGTTTGTGTATAAAACCAAGGCCATTTTAGGAGCACTAACTTTAGACATGGTTGCTGTCTTATTTGGTGGTGCAGTAGCACTATTACCAATTTTTGCTCAGGATATTTTAAAAGTTGGAAGCGAAGGGTTTGGTGTGTTAAGAGCAGCACCTGCGGTTGGCGCATTTTTAACGATGTTGATTACTGCCTATATCCCAATAAGTAAAAATGCAGGAATGAAGTTACTAGGAGCTATTTTTGGCTTCGGAATTTGTATTATCATTTTTGGATTGTCATCTGTATTTTGGATTTCGGTAGTTGCGTTGTTTTTTAGTGGTGTAACGGATGGCGTATCGATGGTTATTAGGCAAACAATACTTCAACTTAAAACACCAGACAATATGCGTGGTCGTGTGGCTTCTGTTAACTCAATGTTTGTTGGCTCTTCTAACGAATTAGGAGCTTTTGAAAGCGGATTGACAGCCAAATTAATGGGAACAGTTACTGCAGTTGTTTTTGGTGGAACCATGACATTAATTACTGTAATTACAACAGGAATTGTATCGCCTTCGTTTAGAAAATTAGATCTAAGAAAAGATTTGGAAGCACACGAGAAAGAAGATTAATACTCTTTTAGCTCCATTTTCTCACCATCAAATACGCCATAGGTGTAATAAGAAATCCAATCGCCTAGATTGATGTATTTTGAATTGGGTACTAAATCTATTTGTAAAGGTAAATGCCTATGACCAAACACGAAATAATCACGATGGTTGTCTTTAAGTTTGTGCTTGCAATATTGAACTAACCACTCATTATCTTCGCCTAAAAATTTAGCATCTTCATCACCAGAAATAAGTTTGTTTTTTACAGACATATACTGTGCTAATCGCACACCTAAATCTGGATGTAACCAACGAAACAACCATTTACTAAACGAGTTGGTAAATACTTTTTTCATGCGTTTATAGCCTTTGTCACCTGGTCCTAAACCATCTCCATGACCAATTAGAAATGAGGTTTGATTAAAGAAAAACTCTTGTGGTTTATGAAACACAGGAATGTTAAGTTCTTCTTCAAAATAGCCATTCATCCATAAATCATGGTTGCCAACAAAGTAATAGATAGGAATACCTGAATCTGAAATTTCGGCGAGCTTACCTAAGGTTCTAGTAAAGCCTTTGGGCACTACCTTTTTGTATTCGAACCAAAAATCAAATAAATCACCTAGTAGAAAAATAGCAGCAGCATCAGTTTTAATATCATCTAACCAAGCCACAAATTTCTTCTCTCGAGGAAGTGAATCTTTTTGAGTAGGCGCACCCAAATGATTGTCAGACGAAAAGTAAATTTTCTTTCCTTCAGGAACTTTTATGTGAGTGGCTTTATTCATTATCACTAGCAAACCATTCGGCAAAACTGGTTGCGGTTTCTTGAAGTTTTAACGAGAATAACTCAATACTATTTGGCAGTCTTTTTTTTATTTTTGAAGCAAAATCAATCACCATCATTTCACTGGTTGGTTGATAGTTGACTAATAGCACATTATGACCTCTATCTTTAAGTTCCTTTGCCAATTCAACATGAGGGGTATTTTTATTAAAAACGGTTGCGTGGTCAAATACATCCACAATTTCTTCCTTGACTATTTTTTTAAGGTCACCAAAATCAATTACCATCCCAAATTTCACGTTGGAATTATTAGAAATAGGTTTCCCAATAACGGTTACGTCCAATCGGTAACTGTGGCCATGGACATTTTTGCATTTACCATCATATCCATAAAGTGCATGACCTGTTTCAAATGAGAATTGTTTTGTAATACGAATATTGCTCATTATCGCTTTTTGTTTCGGTTATAAAAATAAATAACTATTAGTCCTATTCCCAGAATTAGAAATAAACCATTGCCACCAATAAAATTTAATATATCCATATTATTCTTTGTTTATTCTTTTTTTATTGTAGTAATAAATTGCGTAAGCTATGATTGCTAAAATTACAAAAGGCAACATAGAGCCTATAAATACACCAATTTCGTAACTACTGTCTGGCGCATTGTTGATTTTCTCCTCAATATCTACTTCTTGAAGTATAGTTGCTAATATCATAAGTTACATAATTATGTCAAAGTTACGCCTTTTGTGAAAGAGGCAAAAATTGTCGTCTAAATTTTATAATTAAAGGCACTCCTCTTGAGATTATCCAGAAAGTTATTGCAATAAAAATAGCATATAGTTTATAGTTTAGGGCATCTAACCAGAAGAGTATTGGTATAAAAATGACGAAGGTTGAAAACAGCAATACATTTCTTAAATATTTCATTTTACCAAGACCCTTAAACACACCATCAAAAATAAAAGCAAGTGCACAAAATGGTTGCATTGCCAAGACAATCCAAAAAACATTGTAAAATTGATTGAGAACTTCTGGATCGTCTGTAAATATGTTTCCGATAGGGTAATATAAAAAACCTCCGATGACCGCAATTATAATTCCCAGAAATATACCATATTTAATAAGCTTGTTACTTAGTTTAACCAAAGCTTTGTAGTTTTTTTGACCATACAATTTTCCAGATAATATGTTTCCAGCGCTGGAGTAGCCATCAACAATAAAAGCTCCCAAAAACCATAAATTTATGGCTATTGTATAAGCCGCAATGTACTCTTTGCCATAACTTGTTGAAAAGGCACTAGCATAATACAAAGTAACATTCAATGCCAAAGTTCTAACAAACAAGTTTATAATCATGAGTATAAAATTCTTTATTTCTTTATTAAAAGGAAACGTTGGTCTTAGTGAAATTTCGGTTTTTCTCAACAAGTAAAATACGGATAGAGATGCCATAATGAGTTGTGCGCAAACACTAGCATACGCTGCGCCTTTAATATGCAATGCAGGAATATAATCTTCGATACCATAAACTAGGATAACATCCAAAACAATATTTGCTATGGTTCCAATAATGGCAATTAGCATAGGGTAATAGGTGTTTTGTAGGCCTCTAAATGTACCAAAAACAGCTATTGTAAAAAGTGTGAAAGGAAACCCAAAGACACGGATTTTATAATAATCTACGCTATAATCCAGTATTAAATTGGATGCATTGTAGAGTTTAAAAATAGGTTCTGCAAAAGGATAGGTTGTAATTATTATTAATATACTTAATGACGTAATAATAAAAATTGCTTGTGCAGGAAGTGACTTAATAGCTTCGAGATTGTTTGCTCCTAGATATTGAGAAACGAGCGAAGAAATGGCGCTTCTTGTTTGACCAAGTACCCAAATAAGCATCGATAAAAAAGTAGTTACGATACCTACAGCAGCAAGTGATTCTGTTGCGTTTACTTCAATATTTCCGACAATTGCAGCATCAGTTAGGGATAATATTGGTTCAGAAACCCCAGAAATCAAAGCTGGAATAGCTAATTTATTAATTTGTTTTAAGGTAATATTTGTACTCAAAAGTCTTTTTAAAACTAATTATTATTAATGCTTATTTTTGCAGTATAATTTTCAGTAAATTTAGTCTTTAAAATTTTGATTATGAAGAATATTTTAGTCCCTGTTGGATCCTCGAAAAACGCTAAAAGTCATTTACAATATGCGGTTGACTTTGCTAAGGCATTTGGCGCAAAACTTTTCATTGTTCAAGTGTACAATGTTTACACTAAGGCAGGAACTATGATTAAGGTAGATCATATTTTAGAGCGTGAAAGTAAAGAGTATTTAAACAAGTTAGTATCTAAAATAGATACAAAAGGGGTTGATGTTATTGTAAAAGTGCTTAAAGGAGATTTAATTGACACTTTAGAATTAGTACGGAAAGCTGCTGAAATAGATTTAATATTAATAGAACCAAGAACCACCTCTGTAAAAGACGAAGTATTTTTAGGAAAAACCTCAGGAAAAATCATAAAACAGACACAAATCCCTGCGTTAATTGTTCCTGAGGGCTATACCTTTAAACCAATTACAAGAGTGCTGTTGGCTGTAAAATCGGCAATCCTTAAAAAAGAAAGCGCTTTAAAGCCCTTAATAGATATTAAAAAACAATTTAATGCAGTTGTGAATTTGTTATTGGTAAAAACTACGTATTACAACGAAGGTGATTTTAAAGTAAAGAAAGCCTTGAAAGACATTGTAAACAGTATTATAAAAACCGAAAACGCAACAACCTTTCAAGGCGTGTTGGAACATTTTAAATCCAACAATCCAGATATGTTGTGTGTAGTGCGACGTAGGCGAGGGTTTTTTACCAAGAAATGGGAGAAAAACACCATATTAAAGAAAGACTTTCATAGCTCAAGACCTGTATTGGTGTTGAGTGGATTGAAGTAATAAAAGGGGATGTAGCTCAGTTGGCTAGAGCGCTTGACTGGCAGTCAAGAGGTCGTGGGTTCGAATCCCATCTTCTCCACATTTAGAAAGCTGTAATTAGCTTTACAACAATTTCCAACTCTGGTGATAGCTTTTTAACATCCCAAGGGTGCTTGGTATTAAACACGTGGTCTGCACCTTCAATAATCTTTAAGATGCTATTAGGATTCCAACGATGAAGCAATTTTGCTTCTTCGACAGAAACAGATGCATCATCATTACCATGAATGATTAATTGTGGAATTTTTAAATTACAAACAGCACGTTTTATGGTAAGACGGTTTTCATTTAAAATAAAATCTTCATAAAACTGAAAGTAATGTGGCATTTGCTGTTTGGTTCTTCCATTTTCAATAAATTTTACTCCAGTTTGTTTCCAGGCTTTGAATTCGTTTGTACCTTCATTAAAGCGAACCTTAAAATCGCTTACTCCAGCCAAAGTAATGCAGTTTTTAATTCTTGAATCTTCTTCAGCTTTAATAGAAGCTATTCCACCACCACGACTATGACCAATAAGGCATATATTGTGAATATTAACAAACAAATCATCCTTAAAGTAGTGTTGTGACCAACTAATTACATCATTTAAATCGTCTAACTCTTTGGTATAATTATTTTGCCCAAAAGCTTCCAAATTGGGAAAGTCAATAGGGTTTTCGATAGTTCCTCCATTATGTGAAAAATTGAACTTTACAAAACAGAATCCAGCTTTAGCCATTTGTTTCGCCATTAAATCCCAAGCGCCCCAATCTTTAAAACCTTTATAGCCATGGCAAAAGATAACAATGGGTTGTTTTATTTTGTCTTTATGGTAAAAGGCATCAATTAGTATTGGTTTGTTTTGTTCTCTTTCTAGAACATGGTTTTTAAGAATTTGCATTAGTTGACGTCTTTTTCAATAAAATCTATCTCTGGATTATATATTTCTAGAATAAGTTTTTTGAGTTCGCTTTCAAAATTCCCAAGAGTTTGGACACTTATTTCGGTATTTTTTTTTCTGCTATTTGGGCTTTCTTTTTTTCCAAATTTAAGAAAGCCAGTATTTAGGTTTTTAAACGAAATAATGCCAGCTTCAATAGTTTTTCCAAAAGGGCTCCTAATGTTCATCATATAAGCATACATAAGTATTTGAAAACTTTTACTGTACTTTTTGTAATCTGTTGAAATATCATCCCAATTTACCAACTCGACGTTTCCCTGTTCTACTTTTCCAGTTTTATAATCTATAATCCGCAATGTTTCATTATACTCATCTACACGATCCACTTTTCCTTTTAGCATTACAGGGAAATCCAACTCCTCAATGTTGATTGGGACTTTTAAATCGGCTTCAATTTCAAGGATTTTAATAATATTGCCTTGTTCTAAATCTTTTAATTCTTTGTTTAAAAAATTAAGCACATAGCGTTTGGCAATTTCAAAAATGATTAGGTTTTTGCCCTTGGTAATATCACCTTCTTTATATATGGTTTTAAAGTGATGTAAAATTATAGCCTCAACTTTTCCTTTCAAATTCTTTACCACATCTGTATTTAGCAAAACGCCTTCTAGAGGCTTGTAAATATCTTCAAGAGTGTTATGGACAACGGTTCCCAAAGTATTTGCCGCCACAGTTTCCTCAACATCATTAAAGCTCATGATTCCTAATATTTTTTGGTAATAAAAATCTAACGGATTTCTTATGTAATTTGTTAAAGAAGAAGGAGAAAGGCCTTTTTTTGACAGGGATTTTAAAGCAGCAAGAACCTCGTCTGTTTTAGAAATGGAGTTTAGTGTTTTAGTTATTTTTGGTGTTACAGGGGTCACAATTTTATGTTGAATATCATGAATATTTTCAACCTCTAATTGTGTAATGAACCTGCTTTTTTCACCACCATTAATAACATCTGGCTCAGTGTTATAAATAATATGTACATTTTTTGCTCGCTGTATTAATCGATAAAAATGATATGTATAAACGGCGTCTTTTTCTTTATACGTAGGGAGGTTGTTTTCTAATTTCACATCAAAAGGAATAAAAGAATTGTTGCTTTTCCCAGCAGGCAGCACACCTTCGTTGACTGAGGTTATTATAACGGTTTCAAAATCTAAAACTCTAGACTCTAACATGCCCATTATTTGTAATCCTTTTAAGGGCTCTCCCTTGAAATCTAAAGTTTCGTTTGCCAACAACTCATTATAAATACTGTACAATGAGCTTATTGTATCTATATAGAGGTATTTTGAATTGAGGCTATTTATGGAATTGAAAACCTCATTAAACCTATAAAGATATTCTAAGGCAAGAATGTTTTGATCCTTGTTATTAGATAACATCTCTTTAATTTTAAGTATAAGCGTTAAACTGTTTTGTAGTGCCAATGAGGCGCTGTTGTTCCAATTTTCAAATAGTAAATGTAATAGAACTTCACATTTTGGAGCAAGTTTAGTAAGGTCTTTAAGGCTCAAAAAAACCAAATTGTTTTTGTAAACCACATCTATAATGTATTGTCCAAAATCTTCATCTTTGTCTATAAATAGTGGTCTAATATATGGATGAGAAATTATAGCAATAATATCCTTATAGTAATAAGAAATGCCAACCTCTTTATGCAATAAAAATAACTGATCAAACAATGAAGCTAATGGAATAGACTTTAGTGGGAATCCCATGGTAATATTTAATGCATCAACAGAGTTGGGTAATGAATTTAACACAGGAAGCAATAGTGTTTCATCTCCTAAAACGACAGCTGTGTTGTTAAGGGTCCCTTTATCCGATTTCAACCTTGAAAGCAATTCTCCAACATATTTTGCTTGACCAACATTTTTAGGAATACCAATTACCGAGATTTTTTTATTTCCCTGATAATGAGTATGCGCCCAATTTATGGGTTGATTTTTAAAATACGACCAGCTTTTTTTATGTTGTCTAATAAAATAGCCAGCCTCATGATTTACATTACTTAAAAAGACTTGATCAATATCCCAATAAATACTAGCTAAACCAGTTTGAAGAAACTCTTGAATTATAACGCTCTCAGAATTATTTAAGGCATTAAACCCAATAAAAATGTGCTGCGTATTAGGATTAAATTGTATGTATTCTTCTAAATTTTTAACCGCTATTCTATAAATTAAGCCTTGATATCCTTTGTCTTTTTTAATAAGTTCCTCGGAAAGACATGAGTAATATGTAAATAATCGTTTCCAAAAGATTAAATAGTTTTTAATTAAAGGTGTTTGGGTTTTCTCTAACGACCAATGATTAATTTCTTTAATAGCACTTAAGTAGCCGAAAATAGTTTCAGGATTAATTAAGTAGCGGTCAATTTCATTAAAATCCTGAAGTAGTATTTGAGCCCATTTTGAAAAGCTCTCAAAAGGTTCTGTTTGCTCTTTTGGAGTTTCAGCCTTATAAATATTATAAAACTCAAAATGAAGCTCGGTATTAGGTATTTTTTTTAGTTGGGAAAGCTCCTCTATAAACTCTTCAATACTGCTTATTGATGGCGCAAAAATTGTTTTAGAAGTATTAGAAGCTAATTCGCTTTTAAAAAACACACCTGCACGTTTACTGGGAAGTATAAATTTTACTTTAGATAAATTAACCTTTTTATTTTCAAGGTCTTTTAGAACATCATTAATGAAACTAGGCATTGTATAAAAATAAAAAACGCTTCGATATATCGAAGCGTTTTTTATATATAATTAAATTATATTTTTTTATTACATGTCAGCAAGTTTTACCTCAACACGTCTATTTGCAGCTCTACCAGCTCTAGTTTTGTTAGAATCTATAGGCATAGTTTCTCCATATCCTTTTGCAGATAATCTTGCAGCTGAGATTCCGTTATTTACTAAGAAATCCATAACGGCATGAGCTCTAGCATCAGATAATCTTTGGTTTAAAGCATCGCTACCAGTACTGTCAGTATGACCTTCAATAGTAAAGTTTGCTTTAGGATATTCTTTTAATATCGCAGTAATTGCTTCTAACGTTGGTTCAGTACCAGACTTAAATGAAGATTTTCCAGTATTGAAGTTAATTGTTCTAGCATATTCTGTTAATTGTTTTTGAACTTCAGCTGTAGGCACCACTATTTCAGGACAACCATTATTTGCAGCTGTTCCGGCTTCGTTAGGACATTGATCGTCTTTGTCTAAAACACCATCACCGTCAGTATCTGGCCAAGGACAACCATTGTTAGCAGCAGGACCAGCTTCGTTAGGACAGTTGTCACTAGCATCAGTTACACCATCACGATCAGCATCTGGGCAACCAGCTAAAGCTTCTAAACCAGCAACGTTAGGACAGTTATCCTTATTGTCAGAGACACCATCACCATCAGAATCTGGACAACCATTAAACTCAGCTAAACCAGCTTCGTTAGGGCATGTGTCTTTGGAATCTTCAATCCCATCCCCATCAGAATCTGGACAACCGTTAAAAGCTTCTAGACCAGGAACCTCAGGACAAGCATCGTTTTTGTCATAGACACCATCACCATCCGTATCTTTACCTCCAAATTTTATTGAAAGCCCAAATGAATGTTGAAAATGTTTGGCTAAATAGTCTTCAAAAGAATGCTTATAAGTAGATTGTACAGTTGCGCCAACGTTTTCAGTAAACCAATAATTGATTCCAAAAGTTCCATTTGCAGTTCCAGCACCAATGTTATCAACCCAAGTATATCCACCACCAACAGCTAAATAAGGCTCAAGGGCTTTCCAGTTTAAAACTTCACCCAAACTGTATTTTATAATACCATCTGTTCCATAATAAATTAAATCGTCAACATTTGAATCACCAAAAGAGTCTATTTTGTTAACCGACCCAATGACACCCAATGAGAAACCATCCCCTAGGTATCTGGATATTCCAATAGTAGATACTGATGGCAAAATGTTGTAATGCTCAGTATTAAAGAACTTTTCAAATGTTCCACCAAGTGGAGCATTTTCTCCAACTGGATAAAAATCAACGGCATTAAACCCTACAGTAAATTGCCAAGGATTGTTGTCGTCTTGTGCGTTTACGTTGCTAAAACCAATTACTAGCAACAAAGCGAACATTAATCTGCTAAGATTTTTCATATTCTATAAATTTAATTTTAAGTGTTAATTGTAAGCAAAAGTAAGTTGTTAAAATTTATTAACAAAGATAAATATAGGAAAATATTGACTTTTATACATATAAATTCTAGTGTTTAGAAGCATTTTAAACAATTTCAAGGGCTTTTCCTACTTTAATAAAGGCGGCAATTGCTTTGTCTAAATGTTCTTTTTCATGAGCTGCGGAGAGTTGTACTCTTATCCTTGCCTTTTCTCTAGGTACTACTGGGAAAAAGAACCCAATAACATAAATGCCTTCTTCAAGCAATTTATTTGCCATTAATTGAGATAATTTTGCATCATATAACATTACTGGAACAATAGCCGAATCGCCATCTACAATATCAAAACCAGCTTCTTTAATACCTTTTTTAAAATAGCTTGTGTTCCATTCTAATTTATCCCTTAAAGACGTATTGTTAGACAAAAGTTCAAATACTTTAATAGACGCTCCAACAATGGCTGGAGCCAATGAGTTTGAAAAAAGATAAGGTCTTGATCGTTGGCGCAACATATCTATAATTTCTTTTTTGCCAGTTGTGTAACCTCCCATAGCACCTCCAAGAGCTTTTCCTAAGGTTCCAGTAATAATGTCTATACGATCCATTACACCTTTTTCCTCTAAAGTCCCTCTACCAGTTTTACCTATAAATCCTGTTGCATGACATTCATCTATCATAACCATAGCATCATACGTATCGGCTAAATCACAAATTTTATCTAAAGGCGCTACTAAACCATCCATTGAAAACACACCATCGGTTACAATTATTTTAAAGCGAGCTCCATTGGTATTGGCATCTTGTAACTGTTTTTCAAGATCTGCCATATCATTGTTTTTATAACGATACCTTGCCGCTTTACACAAACGAACGCCATCAATTATTGATGCGTGATTTAAAGAATCTGAAATAATAGCATCTTCAGCAGTTAAAAGAGGTTCAAAAACACCTCCATTAGCATCAAAAGCTGCAGCGTAAAGTATAGTGTCTTCAGTTTTATAAAAATCCGCAATCTTTTGCTCTAATGTTTTATGAATATCTTGTGTTCCGCAAATAAACCTTACTGATGACATTCCAAAACCATGTGTATCCATAGTATCTTTTGCGGCCTGTATAACTTCAGGGTGTGAAGACAGTCCTAAGTAGTTGTTAGCACAAAAATTTAGTACAGTTTCCCCTGTACTTAAAGTGATTTCGGCTCCTTGTGGCGAGGTTATTATTCGTTCTTCTTTATAAAGACCACTGTCTTTGATGTCTTGAATTTCTTTTTGCAAATGTTCTTTTATATTTCCGTACATGATTTTTATTTTTTGCAAAGTTACACTTCTTTTATTTCTATAGAATCGTTAGTGTAAATTATCACACCTTTATTTACTTTATGAGACATATCCCTTAATGCATTGCTGTAAGTTTCTATTTGTTTTGTGTGGTTGTTGTTTGGAACTCCAGTTTTGTAATCTACAACTGTTGCTTCATTTAAGGAATTAATAACCACTCTATCTGGACGCAATATTTTGCCATGTTTTGTGATGATATCTTTTTCATTGTAAATAATTAAATCTGGACTAAATAAATATGACAGCAAGGGATGGTTAACTATATTTTCAACAACTGTTTTTAGCTCATTTGCTTGATCACGATTTATAATTGCTGTCGAAATAAAATAATCTATTGTAATGTCAATATCGTCTTTGGTTTTTATTTGAGACATAATGTTGTGAATTAGATTCCCTCTTTCAATTGCGTTTTTTTGGACAGTGTCCCATAAGTATCCAGAATTTGCAATAAAGTTAATACCATGATTTTTTTTAGGAATAGAAATAAATTGCGTTTGTTTATGTGTTGCTATTACGTTTTCATCTGGAGTAGGCGATTTTTTTTGGTCGCCAAAGTAATAGCACAATTGACTTTCTTTCCATTGGTTAGAATACTTCAAATAATTTATAAACAAACCACTGTAGCTGCTTAAATTTTCCTTACCATTTTTAAGAAGTTTTTTATCACTTATTATGTATAGCTGTTCAATAGGTCTGGTTAAAGCAACATAGAGGAGATTTATATTATCTAATTCTAATTCCGATTGATGTTGCGTGTATAGTTTCTTTCCTTCATCGCTAATGACTTTAATATTTTGGTTGTAACTTAAATAAGCCACTTCAAAACTTTTATATTTCTCTGGATTTAGAGGAAACCAGATTTTAGGATTGTTTTCCTTATAAATATTCAAATCGGCATAAGGAAAAATCACTACTGGAAATTCCAATCCTTTAGATTTATGTATGGTCATTATTTTAATAGCATTTTGCCCTTCAGGAGATACAATGGTTAGAGTCTCTTTTTTGGTTTCAAAACTAGTAATGAAATCTGCCAAATTGGCGTTTTTTTTGTTTACATAATCTAAAGCATAATCTAAGAAAAATTGAATATAAGCATTAGACACATCCACAAGTTTAAATCCATAAATTACAGCCTCTATAACCTCATAAACAGAGACTTGAAGTGCTTCTTTATAGTTAAAATTAAACCCAAGATTATTACACTTTATAAAAAAGGAAACGATGTCTAATTCAATAAACTCTTTATAAAATAAATGAACATCATCAATTTGAAGCTTTTGGCTGGCAATATAGCTAACAAGCTCAATTTTTACTTCAAGGTTATTTGGTTCAAGAATAAATTTTAGAAGGTTGATAATAAACGTGACATCAGGAGAATTGCTAATAAGTAATGTTTCCGAAGAAATAATATCTATCCCTGATTCCGAAAGATAATTAGCAATTGCAACACCCTCTTTTTTCTTCCTAACAAGCACACAAATATCTTTTAAATCAAAACCATTTTCCAAGCAATTATTTATGGTTTTTAATACCTCTTTTGGATATTCGGTATCTCTATCATCTTCTTTTCTGAGTTCTAAAAAGTTAATATTTACATAACCTTCATTGTTTTTAAACATATCTTGATGGCTGTTTTTGTATAATTTAGCATAAGCACCATCGCTAAAAACAAAAGATGATAAGTGTTTAAAAAAGGCATTGTTGAATTTTATTATTTGTTTATGACTTCGATAGTTAATAGGTAGGTGTTCTAAATTTGATTTTAAATGAAAAGGATTATTGCCATTATATAAGCCTATAAATTGTTCTGCCTTTCCGCCTCGCCATCGATAAATTGCTTGTTTTGCGTCTCCTACCAGCACTACACTTCCGTTTTCGCTAGATAAGGAATTTTCTAAAAGAGGCACTAAATTTTCCCATTGCATTAAAGAAGTGTCTTGAAACTCATCAATAAAATAATGTTTAAATTTCTCACCAATACGCTCATAAATAAAAGGAGCAGGTTGCTCTTTAATGTGTTCGCTAATAATTGAATTGAATTCCGAAATGAGTAATATGTTTTTATCTTCCTTAATTTTAATAACCTCTTTGTTAATTTCATTAAGCACGGAAAGTGGCGTTATGTTTTTATAGAAATTTAGCAGAAAAATATAATTAATAACACCTTGTTTTGTGTTTTGGAAAGCCGAAACAAGATCTTCTTGTATAGCATCAATAATGCCGGAAACAGCTTGAGGAACACGACCAGGATAAAGCGCATTCCCTTCGATTAAATCTTTTTGCCAATTTAAACCAAACGAAACATTATATTCCTTATTTATTAATTTAATAAAATAGTTTGGCAATGAGCTTCTGCTAAAATCCGAATGTTCTAAACCAGCCTCATTTATTAGCGTTAATCCTGCCTGTGATTCTTTTAGTATAGTTATAGAAGTTTTTTGAATTTCTTCTTTTAAGTAGGTTTTTAAACTTTTAAAATCATTTAAACTTTTGTTTTTTAATAACTCAATAAAAGGCACATGATTTTCGTTTACCAATAGTTTTGCTATAGGATAAAAATCGTAAGTTACATCCCAACTTTTATCATCATCGGCTTTTTCGATTGCAAAATCTATTAAGGTTTTTGTGAGTTCTTTGTCTGTTCCTGCTCGTGCAATTAAATTATCAACAGCTTTCGCCAATAGCGTATCTGTATCCAGTTCAACGTCGAAATTTAAAGGAAGATGCAAGTCATAAGCAAACGTTCTAATAACCCTTTGGGTAAATTTATCTATGGTTGAAATATCAAAAGCCGCATAATTATGAATGATAGTTTCTAATAAGTTTTTTGATCTTTCAGAGAGTTCTTTTGGAGCAATACCTATCTCTTTGCAAATATCTACAAACATACTATTAGGCTGTTTTAAAGCAGTTTCTGAAGAAAATTGCTTAAGCATTTCAATAATTCGTTCTTTCATCTCGCCTACAGCTTTATTGGTAAACGTGATGGCAAGTATGTTTTTATAGGTGTTTTTATAAGGAGATTTAAAAAGTATTTTTAAATACTCTTTTACTAAAGCGTAGGTCTTGCCACTTCCAGCCGAAGCATTATAAATATTGAATGAAGATGAATTCAAGAAAGAAAATTTTTATACCAAAATAAGGAAACTTAATAACTTAATTATATAAAACTTAAAGCATTATTGTAAATTTGATTAGAAAACAATTATTAATATAAAAACTTGAAATTATGGCTTTCGAATTACCGAAATTAAAATATGCTTATGATGCTTTAGAGCCTCATATAGATGCACGTACAATGGAAATACACCATACAAAACACCACAATGGCTATACAGCCAAATTAAATGCAGCAATTGCAGGCACGAACTTAGAAGGAAAATCTATTGAAAATATTCTTACTAATCTAGATATGGATAATGGCGCTGTAAGAAATAATGGAGGAGGGTTTTACAACCACTCGTTGTTTTGGGACGTAATGAACCCTGAAGGAAAAGGCTATTTATCGGGAGAGTTAAAAGATGCTATTGAAACGGCCTATGGCTCTAAAGAAGCCTTTGTTGAAGCTTTTAGCAAAGCTGCTGCGACTCAATTTGGGTCAGGTTGGGCTTGGTTATGTGTTCACAAAGGAGGAAAAGTTGAGGTTTGCTCAACGCCTAATCAAGACAACCCATTAATGCCTGGAGTAACTTGCCAAGGAACACCCATTTTAGGATTGGATGTTTGGGAACATGCTTATTATTTAAATTATCAAAACCGTAGACCCGATTATATTGAAGCTTTTTTTAATGTCATTAACTGGAACGAAGTTGAAAGACGTTATGCCGAAGCAAAATAGCTAGAAACAACATATTGGTGAAAAATAAAAAAGGTGAACGAGATGTTCACCTTTTTTGCCCCAAATCTACCATAAACTTAACCTACTTATGTTATGGTGATGTAAATATAAGGGCGTTTATTTCTAATAATTTAATTTATTAGATAAAATACTTATAAATTAGTCTAACAGTGATTCTCGAAAAGTAACGTATATCAAGAGATATGGGCAAAATCAAATAAAAATTAAAATATAAAAATTTTATATTCAAGAGGTTAGGAAGTTAATTTATACGCATAAAAAAAGGTGAACGAGAGTTCACCTTTTTTTGCCCCAAATCTACCATGAACTTAACCTACTTATGTTATGGTGACACTAAAGTATATGTAATTTGGTGAAAGCCTATAAATATTAGATGAACTGCATTTTTTTTAGTTTAAAGACCTAATTTTATAGATTAAAAGACTAAAAACATATTTTTTCGCTAATATGCACGCTCTTTATTTCCTTCATAAAAATTGATAAAAGCCCTGTTAACCACTCTGTTACCTCCAACTGTAGGGTAATTGCCTGTAAAGTACCAATCTCCAAGGTTTTTAGGACATGCTTTATGTAAATTTTCAACCGACTGAAAAATTATTTTAACTTCGGCATTTAAAGAATCATCACTTAAGAGTTCAGATATTTTGTCTGATATTTGTTCGTCAGTAAAAGGTGCATATATTTCTTTTACAAAGTTTTCTACTTCCTTATCGTTAATATCTACTTGAGCTTTACACTTATTATAAACTTTTTCAACAATATCATAACTATTTTTATCCTTTAAAAGTTCTAATGCTGCTCTAAAAGCGACAAGACCTTCAAGGTTGGCCATATCTATTCCATAACAATCAGGATACCTTATTTGAGGAGCCGAAGAAACAACTATAATTTTCTTGGGGTTTAATCGATCCATCATTTTCAGGATACTTTTCTTTAAGGTGGTACCTCTTACTATGCTATCGTCAATTATTACAAGGTTGTCTTCTGGTTTTATTACACCATAGGTAATATCGTAAACATGGGCTACAAGATCATCACGACTACTGTCTTCGGTAATAAATGTTCTTAATTTTACATCTTTAATAGCTATTTTTTCAATTCTAGGGTGCTCTGATAGTATTTCAGTAACTTTTTTTGCCGACATTTTTCCGCCACCACCTAGTATGGCTTTGGTTTTTTCTTTGTTCAAAAAATCTTCAACGGTTTCAATCATTCCAAAGAAAGATGTTTCGGCAGTATTTGGAATATAAGAAAAGACCGAATTTTTTATATCATTGTTTATTGCCTCCAGTACTTTTGGCATGATTAGTTTACCAAGTAATTTGCGCTCTTTATAAATTTCAGCATCACTTCCTCTTGAAAAGTAAATGCGCTCAAATGAGCATGCTTTTCTTTCTAGAGGCGCTAATATTTGTTTGATTATAACTTCTCCCGATTTTTTAGTAATAATGGCATGACCAGGATCTAGTTCTTTTACGTCGTTAAAGTCAACATTAAACACCGTTTGAATCACTGGACGCTCCGAGGCGACAACGACAACTTCATCATCTTTATAATAATATGCTGGACGAATTCCCGCAGGATCGCGTAATACAAACGAATCACCATGACCCAACAAACCAGCCATTGCATAGCCTCCATCCCAATTTTTAGCAGCTCTTTTTAATATTTTGGCGATATTTAAACGCTCTGCTATCAATGGAGAACATTCACTTTTGCTATAGCCTTCTTTTTTTAAATTTTTATAGATTTTATTAACGGCATCATCCAGAAAGTGACCTACTTTTTCCATGATGGTAATAGTATCGGTATATTCTTTTGGGTGTTGACCTAGGTCTACAAGATTACCAAAAAGCTCTTTAACATTGGTCATGTTAAAGTTTCCTGCCATTATTAGGTTTCTATGCATCCAATTGTTTTGTCTTAAAAAAGGGTGCACGCTTTCTACACTATTTTTACCAAAAGTTCCATACCTAACATGACCAAGTAATACTTCGCCTATATATGGAATATGCTTTTTTTGCATAGCAACGTCATTTGCATATTCTGGATTTTCTGTAATCTCTTTATTGATGCGTTCATTAATTTGGGCAAAAATATCTTGAATAGGTTGTTGGGCTATCGAGCGCACTCTACTTATATAACGTTCTCCAGGTTTGGTGTCTAACTTAATGCTTGCGAATCCAGCACCATCTTGTCCACGATTGTGCTGTTTTTCCATTAATAGATACATTTTATTTACGCCATAAAAGGCACTTCCGTACTTTTTCTTATAATACTCTAATGGTTTTAAAAGCCTAATATGGGCAATTCCACATTCATGTTTTAAAGCGTCGCTCATTGTTGTTTATAAAAATAAAAATGCGCTCCATTTATGAGCGCATTGGTTTATGTTAGTTCAATTTCAAATTGTGTTAGAGCTTTAAATTGCTGAAGTCGTTTATGAACTTCATCACTTTTTAAATTTTCCATGCGTTCTGTTCCAAATTTCTCTACGCAAAAAGAAGCTAATGTTGAACCGTAAATAACCGCATTTTTCATATTCTCAAAAGAGAGGTCTTCGGTTTTTGCTAAATATCCTGCAAATCCACCAGCAAAAGTATCTCCAGCTCCTGTTGGGTCAAATACTTCTTCAAGCGGAAGTGCTGGTGCATAAAACACATTGTCGTCGTTAAACAATAAGGCACCATGCTCTCCTTTTTTAATAACCACATATTTCGGACCCATATTATGAATTTTTCTCGCAGCCACTACTAAAGAATATTCACCAGTAAGTTGCCTAGCCTCTTCGTCATTAATGGTAATTACATCAATTTTTTTTATCACCTTATACAAATCTTCAAGGGCATTATCCATCCAAAAATTCATAGTATCAAGTACTACCAGTTTTGGTTTTTCATTCATTTGCTCTAAAACACTTAACTGTGTTAAAGGATGAAGATTTCCAAGCATCACTACTTTGGCG
This sequence comes from uncultured Flavobacteriaceae bacterium, assembly GCA_963975205.1. Lineage (GTDB taxonomy): Bacteria > Bacteroidota > Bacteroidia > Flavobacteriales > Flavobacteriaceae > Pontimicrobium. The sequence goes on from CAXBFU010000005.1 coordinate 71,276, forward strand.
TTTTTATAATCTTCGGGGACTATTGGTTTAAAATCGGCCAATACATTTAACTCTGTAACAAGTGTATCACGAGAGTTCATGTCGTTATGGTACAAACCACTCCAGAAAAATGTTTTACCATCTTTTACTATTTCAATTCCAGAAATATCGATGTTTTTATCTTCAAGAAAGTCTAAGTATTTTTTAGGAAAATCACCACCTACTACCGATACAGCAGCAGAATTTATATTAAATTGAGACGCTGCCAGACCTATAAAAGTTGCTGCGCCACCAAGAATTTTATCAGTCTTTCCAAAAGGGGTTTCAATGGCATCAAAAGCTACCGTCCCAACAATCACTAATTTGCTCATAAAGTGGTTTAAAAATCCAATGCAAACTTACGTAAAATTTATTCTGAAAAAAAGTGAAGAACAGGCTTGTTTTTGGATGTTATTTTCTTCCAAAATCGGCAGGAATTTCTCCCCAAGCTTTGGTTTCCCATTTTGCGATTGCAGTAGTGTATGTGTGTTCGTTTAGCCAGTTAACAGCTCTATCTACGAGTTCAAAAAGTGCTTTGTTTTTTTTGTTTCGCTTTAACTTAGTATTGCAAGCCTTCTTTTTTACCCAACTTAAAGCTGTTCGGGAATCGGTGTAAATAATACGATTGCTATTTCGTTGTTTTAAATAAGCAAGACCATGTACCAATGCTAAAAATTCACCAATATTGTTAGTGCCTTCCTCAAAAGGGCCTTGTTTAAACAATTGCTTTTTAGTTTTGGTATCCACACCGCGATATTCCATTTCCCCAGGATTTCCGCTAGAAGCCGCATCTACCGAAATAGAGTTATAATTAGGCAGACCAATTTTTTTTAGTTGCTCTTTGGAAAGTTCGCTGGCAAACTTTTTACTCTTGCCTATATAATCTTTATAATTTCCTTTTAAGGCTTTTTTGGCGGCATCAAAAGTGTCGAACGATTTGTATTGCGCACCTTGATAATCTTTTATTTGCGCTTTACAATCTTCCCAAGACTCGAGAACACCAGTATGGTGTCCTTTCCAAACTGTATAGAATTTCTTTTTTTTCTTAGCCATCTAAAAGTGAATTAACAACTATTGGAAAATGCTCCATCTCCAATTTATGAATCTTTTTAGCCACATCTTCAGCAGAATCTGAAGCTTCAACTTTACATTTTGCTTGAAATATAATAGCACCTTCATCATAATTTTCATTGACATAATGAATAGTAATACCAGTTTCGGATTCTTTATTTGCAACTACAGCTTCATGGACATGCATACCATACATACCTTTACCACCATACTTTGGCAATAGTGCAGGATGAATATTTATCACTTTATTTTCAAATTCTTTCAATATAAATTCAGGGAATTTCCATAAAAAACCAGCTAATACAATTAGGTCTGGTTGCGACGCTTTTAGAATATTCAATATGTCATCAGACTTTAAAAAGGCAATTCTATTAAATGATAAGGCGCTCACTTTTAATTTTTTACATCGATCTAAAACTTTGGCATGAGGATTGTTAGTTAATACTTGAATAACAGAAGCATTATCCCTGTTGTGAAAAAAAGTAATTAAATTTTCAGCATTAGTTCCACTTCCGGAAGCAAAAATCACAATACGTTTCATCTGATACATAATAATTTAAAATTATTGATGGATGTATTTCGTTTTGAAGAAAAAAAAGAATGTACTTCAAATCTAGTTAAACTCATTTCATTTACGGATTATAATGTTAAGATTGTTCAGACAAAAAAAAGAATAATTATTAACAATTAGAAGCAAAATAAAACTCTTAGAGTTAAAATTCTTAAATTACATTCACATTTTTGTGGTAAAGAGGCGTTTTAAAATAAAGTTTTTTATTTTTGCGTCCTAATTAAAACTTAAAATTTAAAGATTATGTCAGACATTGCATCAAGAGTAAAAGCGATTATCGTAGACAAATTGGGTGTTGATGAAAACGAAGTTGTAACTGAAGCTAGCTTCACAAACGATTTAGGAGCCGATTCATTGGACACTGTTGAATTAATTATGGAGTTCGAAAAAGAATTCGATATTCAAATTCCAGACGATCAAGCTGAAAACATTGCAACAGTAGGTCAAGCAGTATCATATATTGAAGCCGCAAAATAAGTAACATTTATTTATGGAATTAAAGCGAGTTGTAGTTACTGGTCTAGGAGCACTTACACCTATAGGAAACACCAAAGATGAATATTGGGATGGTCTTATAAATGGTAAAAGTGGTGCTGCACCAATCACACATTTTGATGCTGAAAAGTTCAAAACACAATTTGCTTGTGAAGTAAAAAACTTTGAAGTTACCGACTTTATTGATAGAAAGTTAGCACGTCAAATGGATAAGTTTTCACAGTATGCAATGGTAGCTTCGGACGAAGCAATTGCAGACTCTAAACTTGACTTAGACGCTATAAATAAATTAAGAGTTGGAGTTATTTGGGGAGCTGGAATAGGTGGTTTAGAAACATTTCAAGAAGAAGTGTTGAATTTTGCTGCTGGCGACGGAACACCTCGATTTAATCCACGTTTCATTCCCAAAATGATTGCTGATATAGCCCCAGGAAACATTTCTATTAAGTATGGTTTCATGGGCCCTAATTACACAACAGTTTCTGCTTGTGCCTCTTCTGCAAATTCAATGATTGATGCTCTAAACACTATTCGTTTAGGTCATTGTGATGTTGTAATTACTGGTGGAAGCGAAGCAGCAGTTACCATTGCTGGTATGGGAGGGTTTAATGCTATGCACGCTATGAGTACTCGTAATGAAAGTCCAGAAACTGCGTCTAGACCCTTTGATGCGACCCGAGATGGTTTTGTGTTAGGTGAAGGAGCAGGTTCTATTGTTTTAGAAGAGTATGAACATGCTAAGGCAAGAGGAGCTAAAATCTACGCAGAAGTTGTAGGTGGTGGGTTATCTTCTGATGCATATCATATGACAGCACCACATCCTGAAGGGATTGGTGTTGTTGCAGTAATGAAAAATTGTTTAGAAAATGCTGGTTTAAATCCCGAAGATGTAGATCATATTAATACACACGGTACATCAACACCATTAGGTGATGTTGCCGAATTAAAAGCTATATCTGAAGTATTTGGCAGTCATGCTAAAAACATAAATATTAATTCAACAAAATCTATGACAGGTCACTTGTTGGGTGCTGCAGGTGCTATTGAAGCTATAGCTTCGATAATGGCTATGCAACATGGTATTGTACCACCAACAATTAATCACGAAACGATTGACCTAAACATAGACTCAGAATTAAATTTAACACTTAATAAAGCTCAGAAACGAGATATTAAAGTCGCAATGAGTAATACATTTGGATTTGGCGGACACAACGCTTGTGTATTATTCAAGAAATTAGATTAAATCCCGAATGAGATTCATTCGTAACATATTGAAAAAAAATTCCCGTTCTAATGAAGGCGGGAATTTTTTTGTTCAACTACATCAAATTTTAGGATTCCAACCTAAAAACAAAAATTTCTACAAAAAAGCCTTCACGCACAGGTCCATGAATATTCGTGACAAAGAGGGTATTCCCATTAATTATGAACGCTTGGAGTTTGTTGGCGATGCAATGCTTAGTGCAGTAATTGCATTTCATTTATTTAATAAAGTACCACAGGGTGACGAAGGGTATTTAACAAAAATGCGCTCAAAAATTGTAAGTCGTGAGCACTTAAATGAACTTGGTAAAGAATTAAACCTAATAGATTTGGTCAAAAGTAGAATTCCAACAGATAATTTTGGAAATAATATTCATGGCAATCTATTTGAAGCATTAGTAGGTGCTATTTTTTTGGACAAAGGCTATACAGCTTGTGAGAAATTTATCTACGACCGAGTTATAACGCCTCATGTTGACATAGAACAACTGGAGGGTAAGGTTATTAGCTACAAAAGCTTACTCATTGAATGGTGCCAAAAAGAAAAAAAGAGTTTTAACTATAATGTTTATGAGGATACAGGAAATGATCAATTAAAACATTTTTCTGTAAAACTATCCATAAACAATAAGGTAATAGCCAAAGCTAGAGCTACTTCAAAAAAGAAAGCTGAAGAAAAAGCCTCAAAACGAGCATTTTTTGCATTTCAAGGAAAAATTTCTAGAGCTATTTAGATTAAAGTTAGTACTACAACGTTTTCGTGTTATTTTATTGTCAAGTAATAAAAAAACAATCGTCTATTATAATGTTAAAATACTATATTTACATTTCATAATTTAAGCGTTATGGCGTTACACAAGCTACTTGTTGATGATTTTGGTGTTGAAACATATTCTCTTTTAGCAATTCATTGTACTATTGAAGACTATCGCATTGCCTACCTTTTAAACAAGCAACTTCAAATAAATTTACAAAGAAAACCTCAAGACTTAGATTTTAAATATACTGCTTCATTCTTTTCTATTTACGAATGGGAAGATAAAAATCAAAGAATGATTTGGAACTTGGTGTCTAATGTTTGCAAAAAAGAAGAAGAAAGCATTGTAAGCACAGGCTCATTATTTGAAAAACAAAGCAACATATTACGAACACATAATTTAATTCCAGAATATAAAAAAGTGAATTATTTGTTGAAAATTGACAACGACGGAAATTTTATAAATGAAAAAACAATTATTCACAACATTCAAGAAATATCACAGATTGCAGCAGTTTACAGCATTGATGTATCACAGCTAAAATCTAAAGACAATTTAATTTTTAATTAATGACCAATAAAAGAAAGAAGACCAAAATAGTTGCAACCTTAGGACCTGCAACAAATAAAAAAGAAACACTTAAGGCAATGCTTGATGAAGGCGCTAATGTGTTTCGAATAAATTTTTCACATGCAAATTATGAAGACGTAAAAGCAAGGGTTGCCCTAATTAGAGAACTAAATGATGAGTTTGGCTATAACGCTGCTATTTTAGGTGATTTACAAGGGCCTAAGCTACGTGTTGGGAACATGCAAGCTGAGGTTATAGTAAATGAAGGCGACACTATAGTTTTTGCTACTGGAAAAAGGTTTGAAGGAACCAAAGATCGTGTATATATGACTTACGAAAGGTTTCCACAGGATGCTAAACCTGGAGAACGCATTCTATTAGACGATGGGAAACTAATTTTTGAAGTAGTATCTACCGATAAGAAAAGCGAAGTTATTGCCAAAGTAATTCAAGGAGGACCGTTAAAATCTAAAAAAGGAGTGAACCTCCCCAACACCAATATTTCGCAGCCAGCATTAACCGAAAAAGATATTGAAGACGCCCTTTTTGCTATTAAATTAAAGGTAGATTGGATTGCTTTATCGTTTGTTAGACACGCAGAAGATTTAATGCAACTAGAAGAACTAATTAAGGAACATGCAGAGCATAAAATTCCAATTATAGCGAAAATCGAAAAACCAGAAGCTGTAGAAAATATTGATAAAATTGTGGCGTATTGTGATGGTTTAATGGTGGCAAGAGGCGATTTAGGTGTTGAAATTCCTGCTCAAGAAGTGCCTTTAATACAAAAGCAACTAGTGCTACGAGCAAAAAAAGCTCGAATTCCTGTAATTATTGCCACACAGATGATGGAAACCATGATCAACAGTTTAACACCTACACGTGCTGAGGTCAATGATGTGGCAAACTCGGTTATGGATGGTGCTGATGCAGTAATGCTATCTGGCGAAACCTCGGTTGGGAATTACCCAGTACAAGTTATTAAGCAAATGGCAGACATTATTAAAAGCGTTGAAGACTCACACTTAATAACCGTACCACAAGACCCACCACATATTCGTACCAACCGTTACATTACCAAATCTATTTGTTTTCATGCCGCAAATATGGCAAACGAAATAAACGCTAAGGCAATTTCTACCCTAACCAATAGCGGTTATACAGCGTTTCAAATTTCGGCATGGCGACCAGATGCACATATTTTGGTGTTCACCTCCAATAAAAGTATCTTGACACAACTTAGTTTACTCTGGGGCGTTAATGCATTTTATTATGATAAATTTGTAAGTACAGACGAAACTATTGAAGATGTTAATGCCATTGCTTGTAAAAAAGGTTATTTAGAAGAAGGCGATATGCTAATTAGTTTAGCTGCAATGCCAATAAAGGATAAAGGTATGGTAAACACACTTCGTGTTACCGAAATAACGACTTGTAATTTTTAGGGTTTCGTTTAACGTTTTTATATATAATATACCACATAGATTTATACTAATATTTTCCGGTATATGTTTCAATCATGCCTAATTATATAAGTTGAGTGTACGGTTTTCCTTAATTAACAGTTTTTTCTAATAGCGTTGAATTCAATCCTTTATAAATTAACCAAATAGGAAGAATGAGTTGTATTAACCCCATTGGGAGGAGCATGTTCATACTTACACTATACCCAAAAACTGAAAATAATACCTCAATAAACATAAGTATTACTGCAAATATCCCAAAAACCGAAATAATTCTTGGCACTAATTTGGATAAGTAAAATGTATAATACAATACAAAAACAGGAAAACAAGAAATTAGCAGGAACATGTAATGTGTCCATCGATGCTTTTCGTAAAATAGTGTCCCCATTAATTCTAAACTATTAGAATTTCCATTGACATTTTTTACATATCCTTGGCTTAGTTCCAGCATAGATACAACACTTACATTATCAAGCATTATGGTCATAAAGTTCAAAATACAAAATGCCAGATATAAAAACGCCAAATAAAAACTATGCCTTTTAAAAATTGGCAACAAAATTACAGCTATACTAATAGATGCTACGCCACTTAAAATACCAAGTAATACAGAAATAATGATTTGGGTGGAATTTTTAGAAGTGGTAGTAAGAAAATTATCTAAAAAAAGTACTGAGCCTTGTAAAAATTGAAATATGACGATACCTGAAATAAAAACAAATAGAAATAAAACGCCAGAAATTCTTCCAGCTTTTTGATTTGAATACATAGTTGATTGTTTTGATTGATTATATATGTGACGTTTAACTGTCCATAATGTTACAAAAGCATCTGATTTTTGGTTTTTAAACTGCACACAATGCTATTATTTGCATTGTTTCAATACTTCGACAACTCAGTATAGATGCTTTATACTGGACGTTACCAAAGCAATATTTTGTAGAAGTAAGCAAAGCTCACTTTTTTAAAAACCCCTAAAAAGGAAAGTTAAAACTGAAACTTCAATTGCACACTTACACTTTTGGATTCAGGTTTTTTCTTCGTTTCCGTGTTTAAATTAGAGAGCGAAATCCCTAATAATCGTACAGATTCGTTTAAAGTATCTTGATATAATAATGCCTTTGCTGTATCTAAAATTATGTCTTTATCACTTACATAATAAGGCAAGGTTTTGCTTCGTGTTTGCAAGGTAAAATCACTGTACTTAATTTTGAGTGTTATGGTTTTTCCAGCAATCTTACTTTTATCTAAACGTTTCGCAACTTCTTCAGCAATATGTTCTAGTTTTTCAAGCATAAATACTTCACTTGTAAGGTTGTTATAAAAGGTGCGTTCAGCAGCTAACGATTTTCTAATACGATGTGGTTTTACGTCACTATTATGAATCCCGCGAACAATGTAGTAATACGATTTCCCTGACCTTCCAAAATTTTCTTCTAAATAATCTGCTGATTTTGATTTTAAATCTTTTCCACTAAAAATGCCTTTTTGATACATTTTTTCGGCAGTTACTTTACCAATACCATAAAATTTCCTAATATCTAATTGCTCTAAAAACTCAAGAACTTCTTCTGGATTTACGGTTTTTTGCCCATTGGGTTTGTTGTAATCACTTGCAATTTTTGCCACAAATTTATTAATACTAATACCAGCCGAAGCTGTTAAACCAACTTCATCAAAAATGTGTTGCCTTATTTTTTTAGCAATAAGCGATGCACTCGGATTTCCTTTTTTGTTTTGGGTCACATCTAAGTAGGCTTCATCTAGCGATAAAGGTTCCACCAAATCGGTAAAATCGTAGAATATTTTCCTAATTTTTTTAGAAATTTCGTTATAACGTTCAAAATTAGGTTTCACAAAAATAAGTTCTGGGCATAATTTAATGGCTAAATTCCCAGACATGGCACTTTTTACTCCAAACTTTCTTGCTTCATAACTCGCAGCACTAATAACACCTCGTTTTCCACCACCACCAACAGCAACAGGCTTACCCTTAAGTTCAGGGTTATCCATTTGCTCAACAGAGGCATAAAACGCATCCATATCGACATGAATAATTTTTCTTATTGGTAAATCGGTTGACATACTGTAAATTTAGACATTAAATGTCTTTTGGCATTACTGCGAAATCGAAGATTCACGAATTCATTAAAATTAAATAAAAATCAATGAATAAGGCAGGAATCTCAATTTGAAGTTTTGAGATAAATTTAATGAGATACCCACTTTCGTGGGCATGTTTATGATAGAAATTGAACGTAAATTTTTAGTAATATCAGACGCTTTTAAAGACCAAGCGCAGCAAAAATTCAGGATTATTCAAGGGTTTTTAAACCGTAATCCTGAACGAACGGTTAGAGTAAGGATTAAGCATGGTAAAGGAATGTTGACTGTTAAAGGTCTATCATTCAATGATGGTTTATCACGTTTTGAATGGGAAAAAGAGATTTCTAAAAATGATGCGAAAGCGCTATTGGAGTTTTGTGAAAAGGGAGTAATTGATAAACTGAGGCACGAAGTTAAGGTTGATAATCATGTTTTTGAAGTTGATGAATTTTTTGGTGATAATGAAGGATTGGTAATTGCTGAGGTAGAATTACAATCAGAAGATGAATCTTTTTCAAAACCAGATTGGCTAGGAGAAGAAGTTACAGGAAATATAAAATATTACAATTCACAATTAAGTAAACAGCCATTTAATACTTGGGAATAATGAAAAAGAATAATTTTGCAATTTATTTTTAAATCTCCCCACATTTCAACTAAGAATTATTGTGAAAAGTTAAAGTTGCTTAAGGTTGAATAAATTCATATTCATGCTCTACTTTACAAATTTTGGTGTTGTACCAACTATACCATTGTTCACGTCCTTTTTGTTGTGCAATTAAATGTTCTGAATTCTGTTTCCAAGCTTTTATAGCCTCTAAACTTTCCCAATAACTCACAGTAATACCTACAGCTTCACGAGCACTTTCAATACCTAAAAAGCCAGATTGTGTTTTGGCTAAATCTTCCATTTTTATTGCCATTTCACTATAACCTTCGGTGTTTTTGGTTACTATAGATGTAAATATTACTGCGTAATATGGTTTAAAGTTTTGCATATGCATCTTTTTTTGTTTGACTAAGAGGTACTTCAAAAATAAGGATCTTCTCTGTTTTATAGCCATCAATATCTGTCATTAATATACGCAGATACATTTTACTAATCACTATTTTTGTTGGATAGTCATTTAAAGACGTTACATCTTTTATAGCGTCGCTCCAAGTTTCACCACAAACATCGTTTACAAACGTTTTTAGTTCATCAATATTAACGTTTATAAATCTTGTTGTCTCTTTTGCTGAAATAGGTAAAACCTTAAATTTGTTATTACTTGACAATTTTTTAAGTGGTTTCCAGCTCGAATAATAATGTTGCCAATTTATAATATCACCATGTGATTTATCATCAATAATAGCAATACTATTTTCATGTTTTTGAAAGACTTCTATGTTTCTAAAATCTTTATGATGCTTTACGCTCACAGTTTTATTTTCTAAAGTCTCTTGGTTATTAAGCTTAAAGAATAAAACGCCATTAAAATCTGGATTAACATTATCTTTTCTACTTTCTTTTTCTGTTACACCTTCAATGGTTAAAGTAAACTCATCATAAACTACTTTAAAGCGTTTTTCTAGTTTTTCTTCAGTTAAATAACCATTAAACACATAGCCTTCTTCAAAAAATTCGTAGGCATCAATGCCTCTTACTTTTACCCATTCTCCAGCAAGCTTTTTGCCACTATCTACTACATCGAGTTTTAAGTTGGTGTGTTCAGTAATTTCAATAGCCGTTCCATAATCTAACATACCAACTTTAATGGCACCTTGACTAGGTTTCTTTCTTACGATTAACCCATTTTCAGCGTTAACGTATTGAATGTCTTGTGCATGTGCAAAACTTAAAGTTAAACACATCAATAAAAAAATTCTAAATAACATAAGCATAAGTATTTAATTAATAATTCATTTTACAAGATGTAATCTTATTCCTGTTAATTTATTTACCTAGATTTTTTCACTGCTGGACTTTTAATTGTTGTTAAAGTGTTCTTAAAACTTATTATTTGTTTTATTTTAATAAAATTTTTAGAACCTAAAAGCGCTAATAAATTAGTATCTTCGCACCAAATTAATAAATCAAAAAACACACAAAAAATGGAAGCAGTTGCTACTGATTTTGGAATACAAGAAGCTCTTAGTAAATTAGGAGTAAAAGACATAAATGAAGGAACTTCTACAGGTTCAAACAACTTTTCTAATGGCGAGATTATTGAAAGTCACTCACCAGTTGATGGGAAATTAATAGGAAAAGTTAAAACCACTACAAGAGCAGATTACAACAAAGTAATGGATGATGCCACAGCTGCCTTTAAAACTTGGAGAGATGTGCCTGCACCTCAACGTGGAGAAATTGTGCGTCAATTTGGAAATAAATTAAGAAATTTAAAAGGGCCACTTGGTAAATTAGTGTCTTACGAAATGGGTAAATCCTTGCAAGAAGGTTATGGCGAAGTTCAAGAAATGATTGACATCTGTGATTTCGCAGTTGGATTGTCTAGGCAATTAAATGGGCAAACCATTCCTTCGGAACGTCCAGGTCACGTCATGCGTGAACAATGGCATCCTATTGGTGTGGTTGGTATTATTTCGGCATTCAATTTTCCAGTAGCGGTTTGGTCTTGGAATACAGCTTTAGCATGGATTTGTGGCGACGTTTGTGTTTGGAAAGCATCCGAGAAAGCACCTTTGTGCTCTATTGCATGTCAAAATATAATTGCAGAAGTATTAAGAGACAACAACTTGCCAGAAGGTATTTCTTGTATTATTAATGGCGATTATAAAGTTGGTGAATTCTTGACAACAGATACTAGAATTCCTTTAGTGTCTGCAACTGGTTCCACAAGAATGGGAAGAATAGTAGGAACAACAGTTGCTCAGCGTTTCGGAAAATCTTTATTGGAATTAGGCGGAAACAATGCCATTATTATTACGCCAACAGCCGATTTAAAAGTGGTTGTTCCTGGTGCTGTTTTTGGTGCAGTTGGTACTTGCGGACAACGTTGTACATCGACACGTCGTTTAATAATTCACGAATCGGTTTACGATAAAGTACGCGATGCCATTGTTGGTGCCTATAAGCAATTAACTATTGGAAATCCTTTAGATGAAAGAAACCATATTGGACCTTTAATTGATCATGATGCAGTAAATATGTATTTGGCTGCTATTGAAAAAGCAAAAGCTGAAGGCGGAAACGTAATGGTAGAAGGAGGCGTTTTAGAAGGCGAAGGTTACGAAAGTGGTTGTTACGTAAAACCAGCCATTATTGAAGCTGAAAACCATTTTGAAATTGTACAACACGAAACCTTTGCACCAATTTTATACTTAATGAAATATTCTGGTGATGTTGAAAACGCGATAGAATTACAAAATGGAGTTGCTCAAGGATTGTCATCAGCTATTATGACTAATGAAATGAAAGAAGCAGAGAAATTCCTGTCTTATGCTGGATCAGATTGCGGAATTGCCAATGTAAATATTGGAACTTCTGGTGCTGAAATTGGTGGCGCTTTTGGAGGTGAAAAAGAAACTGGTGGAGGTCGTGAGTCTGGAAGCGATGCTTGGAAAGTGTATATGAGACGTCAAACAAACACCATTAATTACTCTGATGAATTGCCTTTAGCACAAGGTATTAAGTTTGATTTATAAGAAATTAAGCGATTAAGAAAAGAGGTTGTCTAAAAGAGAAAAACAGGCCATCCAAAATATTTATTACAGAATCTCAAAAAAATCTACATTAAGTGTTAATGAGAAGTTGTAACGAGTTTGGTTTAGCATAAATATTTTTTTAGAAAACCTCTTTTTGTTTCTAATTGTACTTAATTTTTCTTAAAACACGAATCGCCTCCTTGTATAATTTATAAACGTTGTTACTATACTTTTTTAAATAAGGCTTAGAACCCTCTAATTTAGTAATGGCTTCTTCAAACCCATTAAAGTAACAAATTAAATAAGTAACAGGAAGGTTTCTTAAATCTAATTCTTGCTGCTTATTGAGAGTCGCTCCAATTTGAATATCCTTTAAAAGCGCATTGTTAGCATTGTAAATGTGATGTAATATTTTCTTGTCAAATTGAGGCGGTTCAAACAATAATTGAGTTTCAATAGTGTAGGAAGCATTGTCATTAAACTTTATAAGCGTTTCTTCAAGTTTATAATATTTGTTTGTGCCTTGAAGCCCTAGATTCACATATTCTATGATATTGAAAACATTTTCATTATATGAAATGGATACTTCATCTAAAGTCGAAAAAAACAATCGTACTTGTTCGTTTATTAATTCAATATCCACTCGCGAATAAAATATTTTGTCTTTTACCTCTTTTTTCTGTCCCGCCCAACACATCACGAAATATTCTTTAAACACTTTGTATTGTGGGCTAAAATCCTTTCGTTTTTGCAAAAAGTCGAATACTCCATCTAAAGTATATTCAATATTGTTTTGGGCATGATTTTCAATGGCGACAACAATCTCAGAATTCACATCCTTTACTTCTATATCAAACACCTTTGGCATGCTCATGCTTCCATCTCTAAAAAATATAGAGCCACCATAATACTTCCATATATTTCTTCGTAATGAAGTGATTTCATTAATTGGCCTAATAGTAACCAGTCCAACTACTTTATCATCAGGTAAATGAGGAAACGGAATATTTTCATATTGTACAATAGGTGGATTTGCCAAATATGCATTTATGAGGTTTTGTATTTTACTGTCATCAAAAAAATCGACTCCTACAATATTGTTGTCTTCATCTTCAACACCAATAATGATGTAGGAGTTGTTTTTAGGGTTGCTATTGGAGAGTGCACAAATGTGCTTTAGAAATTTGGCTTTACCTTCTCTTTCACTAATATTTATTTTTCGCTTTTTATCATAAAAACTGTTCTCATCATTATGAGCCAAAAGGTTTTTAATAAGTAAGCGTTTGTTAATCATGGTTATTTCCTGTGAAGGCAGGAATCAATTAAATTACAATTCCTTTTTCACTGTCACACTATTAGCTTGCGCTGATGGAAACACTAACAAATCGGCAATATTTACATGTTGAGGTCTGGTAATGACAAAATAAATAATGTCTGCAATGTCTTTAGGTTGTAGGGCCTTATAGCCTTTATAAACAGTATCAGCAACAGCATCACCTTTAAAACGAACTTGTGAAAACTCTGTTTCAACTAATCCAGGATTTATAGAAGATACTTTAATATTATAAGGGTTTAAATCAATACGCATGCCTTCAGTAATTGCTGCAACAGCATGTTTGCTAGCGCAATACACATTTCCTTTTGGGTAAACCTCACGTCCAGCCGAAGAGCCAATGTTTATGATATGCCCAGAATTTCTTTCTGTCATTTGCGGAATTACGGCTTTACTCACATACAATAAACCCTTTACATTAATGTCCATCATGGCATCCCAATCATCCAGCTTTCCGTCTTGTATTGGGTCCAAACCATGTGCATTTCCTGCATTATTAATAAGAATGTCTATGTGTTTGTAAGACTCCGGAAGCGACTCGATAGCGTTAAAAACTTTAGTTTTATCCCTAACATCAAAATTTAAAGTAATAACTTCTGTTTGTTTAGATAACGCACTTTTTATAGTGTCTAAGCGTTCTTGACGCCTTCCACATAAAACTAGTTTTATGCCATGTTTAGCAAATTCGTGAGCCGTGGCTTTGCCAATTCCGCTAGTTGCGCCAGTTATTAAGGCTGTTTTGTTCTTACTCATTATTTTGTGTTTAAATATTTATGGTACTTTATGCCCTTGACTTGCTACTAATAATGAAAACCAATCTTCTAGTTCAAGATTAATTTTCAATGCATCGTAAGCATCTTTAATTCTTTTTGTGTTTGTTGTTCCAATAACTGGATGAATGTTTGAAGGATGTTTTAAAATCCAAGCTAATAATAGTTGGTCTTCGGTTGCATTATACTTATCTAATAAATTACCCAGGCATTTATGAATTCGTCTGGTTTGTTCATTATCATCTTTAAATACGATACCTAATGGAGACCAAGACATTGGAGTGATGTTATTAGTCATCATTTGGTCTAACGCGCCATCAAACATAGCTTCATTATGCGTTAGGGAAAACTCAACTTGGTTAATCTCAACAGGGACTTCGCTGGCAATTAATTCAACTTGTGAAGCTGTAAAATTCGATACTCCAAAAGATTTTATTTTCCCATCTTGCCCTAATTTGGCAATGGCTTCCATAATTTCATGAGGATGCATTAATGGGCTTGGTCTATGTAGCAGTAAGGCATCTAAATATTCTGTTTCAAGATTTTTAAGAGATGTTTCAACCGAGGAGATGATATAATCTTTAGAATAATTATAATGCTTAATGCTATTGTTTCTATTTGGACTCACATAAGCAATACCACATTTAGAGATAAGTTGAATGCTATTTCTATCAAAACCACCTTCTTTTAGAGCTTTACCAAAGTCGGATTCTGTTGTGAAACTTCCATAAATATCGGCATGGTCAAAAGTGGTTAAACCAATTTCTAAGCATGAATTTATTAAGGAAATTGTTTCGCTTATGTTGAATTGTTTTCCCCATTTTCCCCAATTCATCGTGCCAGCAATGATTCTTGAAAACTTGATTTTTGACATCAGATTGTAGATTTGTTGGTTAAAAATAGCAAACTATAGCTTAAAACAGCTTTAAAACAGTGGATTTTTTAACCAATTATTAACAGCACTACATCAAATATTTTAACAATTTGCGGTGTTGAAAAAGACGCGTTATATTCACGCTTCAAAAAAATAATAAAATGATAGAAGATAAAGGTACAATTGACATTAAAACTATTAACGAGAAAATAGAAAAAGAGAGCGCTTTTGTTGATTTACTTACCTTAGAAATGAATAAAGTAATTGTAGGTCAAAAGCACATGGTTGAACGTTTGCTTATTGGTTTATTGGGCCAAGGACACATCTTACTTGAAGGTGTTCCAGGTCTTGCAAAGACATTGGCAATTAATACACTATCGCAAGCAGTAGATGGAAGTTTTAGCCGAATCCAGTTCACACCAGATTTACTACCTGCAGATGTTGTTGGAACTTTAATCTATAATATAAAGGAAAATGACTTTTCTATAAAAAAAGGACCAATCTTTGCCAACTTCGTATTAGCAGATGAGATAAATAGAGCACCTGCAAAAGTACAATCGGCTTTACTGGAAGCCATGCAAGAAAAGCAAGTAACTATTGGCGATGAAACCTTTATTTTAGACAAACCATTTTTAGTAATGGCAACACAAAACCCAATAGAACAAGAAGGAACGTATCCTTTGCCAGAAGCACAAGTAGATCGTTTTATGCTCAAAACAGTTATTGATTATCCAAAAATGGATGAAGAACAACTCATTGTGCGTTCTAATTTAAAAGGAGGCTTTGCAAAAGTAAATCCAGTAGTGTCTATTGAACAAATTCTTAATGCTCAAAAAGCAGTGAGAGAAGTTTACATGGACGAGAAAATAGAAAAATACATCTTAGATATTGTATTTGCCACACGTTACCCTGAGAAATATAAATTAACCGATTTAAAGCCGCTTATTTCATTTGGAGCATCACCTCGTGGAAGTATCAATCTTGCAAATGCAGCTAAATGCTATGCGTTTATAAGACGACGAGGTTATGTAATCCCCGAAGATGTTCGCGCTGTTGTACACGATGTATTGCGCCACAGAATAGGCATTACTTACGAAGCTGAAGCCGAAAATGTAACTTCAGAAGACATCATCAATAAAATTGTTAACGAAATTGAAGTACCATAAAAAGTTAACAGTAATCAGTATTCAGTAGGCAGTGCTTATTAGAATTCTGATTTTTATTTAACTGCTAACTGAAGACTGCACACTGCATACTGAAACAATGGATACTAAAGAGTTACTAAAAAAAGTTCGAAAAATTGAGATTAAGACACGTCGCTTGTCTGATCATATCTTTGGAGGAGAATACCACTCTACCTTCAAAGGACGAGGCATGACCTTTAGTGAAGTGCGCCAATATCAATATGGTGACGATGTGCGTAATATAGATTGGAACGTAACTGCGCGAACAAACGAACCGCACATTAAAGTTTTTGAAGAAGAAAGAGAACTTACAATGATGCTAATGGTAGATGTATCTGGTTCCGAATTATTTGGCACTGTAGGGCAATTTAAAAATGAAGTTGTTACAGAAATTGCTGCAACCTTAGCTTTTTCGGCGACACAAAATAACGATAAAATTGGATTGATTTTATTTTCGGACGAAGTAGAACTATATATTCCACCAAAAAAAGGACGATATCACGTACTACGTATTATACGTGAATTAATTGAGTTTCATCCAAAAAGCAAAAACACAAATCTGGCAGAAGCTTTAAAATTTTTATCAAGTGTGATGAAGAAAAAAGCCATCGTTTTCGTGTTAAGTGATTTTATTGCTAATGATTATGACCATACATTAAAGATTGCAGCACGAAAGCACGATGTAACAGGAATTAGAGTCTATGACAAGCATGAGGAAACAATCCCAAACCTTGGAATGGTGCAAATGCAAGACGAAGAAACAGGAGAGTTAATACTGGTAAATACAGCATCAAAGAAAGTAAGAATGAATTATAGTAAATTCTATCAAGAAAAAGTGAATTACTATAAAGACAGTTTTACAAAAGCTGGAGCAGGAGTAATAGATTGTCGAGCAGACGAAAGCTATGTGAAAAAGCTTTTAGGATACTTTAAACGAAGAGGATAAAAGAAATGGTGAGTTACGAATCACGAAATAAGTACTTTAAAGCAATAAAGCATAGAACAGCTGTTCTCTCTTTGTGTGTTGCTTTATACTCTGTATTCTCTTTTGCACAAAAAATATCTTCAACCATAGATTCTACATCCATTAAAATTGGACAAGAACTAATTTATAGTATTGAGGTTGAAACAGATACATCTAGCCTTGTAGTGTTTCCTGAGGGACAAACATTCCTGCCTCTGGAGATGATAGAATCCTACAATGTAGATGCTACAAAGTTAGGAGACCGTTTCAAATTAATTAAAAAATACGGACTCACACAGTTTGATTCTGGAACCTACACCATTCCAAGACAAAAAATATTAATAGGAGATTTTGAAGCTTTTACAGACTCACTAAAAGTTGAGGTAAGGAGTATAGAAGTAGATACAACCAAGCAACCTTTATATAATATAAAACCAATTATTGAAGTAGATAAAAGCCCAAGTAAATGGTGGTTATATTTTCTTATTATAATTTTGTCCTTAGCAATTGTAGGATTTTTATTGTATTGGTTTATTTGGAGAGAAAAACCACTAACCGAAGACGAAAAAGTCGCCCTGTTACCTCCTTATGAAAGAGCAAAATTAGCATTAGTAGAGTTAGATAAATCTGGATATCTACAAAATGAAGAAATAAAAGAATATTATTCCGAATTAACAGGGATTATTAGAAAATACCTTGACGAAAAAGTATACGACCACGCTTTAGAAAGCACTACTGATGAATTGATAAACAGGTTGCATTTATTAAAAGATGGCAACCAAATAGATCTTAGCAAAGAAGATATAAAAAACATAGACACGATTTTGAGACGTGCCGATTTGGTAAAGTTTGCAAAATCTAAACCAGATAAAGAGCTCGCGGTAATGGATAGAAATACTATTGATATGGAGATTGACCATGTTAAAGAAGCACTTCCAGAACCAACCGAAGAAGAACTTCTAGCCGATTTAAAATATCAAGAAGAACTAGAAGAGAAAAAAAGAAAAAGGAAAATAGTTATTACAATCGTAGCATCAGTATCGTTTTTAATAGCAACTTACATTGGGTTTGGAATGTATTTTGGATTTAAATATGTAAAAGACACCATTTTTGGAGACTCTAGCCTAGAACTTCTTGAGGAAAAAGATTGGGTGACAAGCGAGTATGGAGCTCCAGGAGTTATTATAACAACACCAAAAGTACTTGAACGAAAATCTATCGATTTACCAGAGGATCTAAAAACCCAGATGCAGGTGGCAACTTTTGGGCATGGTAATGCAAGCACTAATTTTGATATTACTGTTATTTCAACAAAAATGGCTTCAACCGAACCTCCTGGAGGAAATGCGCAAAAAGACCCAAAAGAAGGCGAAAACAAAATAGACCTTATACAAGTTGCTGAAGGGCATCTTAAAAGCTTTGAGAGCCAAGGAACCAAAAATATTATCACTAAAAACGAGCAGTTTATAACACCTAATGGTCAAGAAGGATTAAAAACCTATGGAACTGCCGATTTTGTTACCGAAACTGGAGAAGAAGTAAGAGGCAATTATGTCATCCTTGGTTTTACAACCCAAAACTTATTACAAGAAGTGATTTTAGTTTGGAAAGTGGGCGATGTATATGCAGACCAAATAATGGAACGCATTTTAAACTCCATAGAATTAATTAAAATAGAAGACGAAGAATAAATGTTTGAAGGAATAGACTTTTTAAATAAACAACTCTTTTGGGTATTCTTAACAATCCCTTTGGCTATTCTATGGTATATGTTTAAGTATAAAAAACAAACAGCCGAGTTTAAAATTTCCAGTATCAAGGGGTTTAAATTCGAGAGTTCTTTGCTGCCAAAATTAAGGCATGTTTTATTCTTACTACGGTTGGTTGCTTTAGCATTGCTAATTACAGCTTTGGCAAGACCACAAACGGTCGATGTGTCAACAAAAACAAAAACAACACGAGGAATAGATATTGTTATGGCCATAGATGTTTCTGCAAGCATGTTGGCTAAAGACTTAAAACCAAATAGGTTAGAAGCTTTAAAAACTGTAGCAGCAGAGTTTATTCAAGGAAGACCCAACGATAGAATTGGACTAGTTGAGTATGCTGGAGAAAGTTATACAAAGACTCCTATAACAAGCGATAAGTCTATAGTTTTACGCTCTTTAAGGGACATTAAATATAATACTATTATTGATGGAGGAACAGCCATTGGAATGGGATTAGCAACAGCAGTTAACAGAATAAAAGATAGTAAGGCAAAAAGCAAAATCATTATTTTATTAACAGATGGTGTAAACAATTCAGGGTTTATTGACCCAAATACAGCTAGCGAATTGGCTCTTGAGTATGGTATAAAAGTATATACTATTGGTTTAGGAACTAATGGCATGGCATTGTCACCAATTGGTCAAAGCCAAGTAACTGGTCAGTTTCAGTATGGTAGAATTCAAGTAGAAATTGATGAAGACCTATTAAAAGAAATAGCAAAAATTACCGGAGGACAATATTTTAGAGCAACCGATAACCAAAAATTAAAAGAAATTTATAAAGAGATTGACAAATTAGAAAAAACCGATGTCGAAGAATTTAAATTCTATAACTACGAAGAAAAATACCGTCCATTGGTTGTATTAGCAGGCATACTATTGCTAATAGAATTGTTATTGCGATTTACAATTTTTAGAAGTTTTGTGTAAAAGAGAGAGAGAGAGAATAAAAAACAGGAATACAAGTGGAATCTATAGTGAAAAAATAAACGACTCCATAAATAACGAATAAACAATTAATGTATCAATTAGAAGAAAAAATATGGTTTTGGCTGTTACTTATCATTCCAGTGATAGTAGTTATCTTTTTGGTGCTTCAAATCTGGAAGAGACATGCACAAAAAAAATTTGCTAATGATTATTTATTAAAAAGGTTAAGCCCAAATAGATCCACTTTTAAGCCAATATTAAAACTATTGGTTTTGTGTTTAGCTTTTGCCAGCTTAACAATTGCTATGGTAAATCCTAAAATTGGCACTAAGCTAGAAACTATAAAACGCCAAGGGGTTGACATAGTTTTCGCTGTCGATGTTTCAAAAAGTATGTTGGCTGAAGATGTTGCCCCAAACAGGCTCGAAAAATCCAAACAATTAGTGACTCAAATTATAAATAATCTAGCAAGCGATAGAGTTGGAATTATTGCTTACGCAGGAAAAGCATTTCCGCAACTACCAATTACTACAGACTATGCCTCGGCAAAAATGTTTTTACAAAGTATGAACACAGATATGTTGTCTTCACAAGGAACAGCAATAGATGAAGCCATTCAATTAGCGAAAACATATTACGACGATGAAGAGCAAACAAATAGAGTACTCATTATTATTTCTGATGGTGAAGACCACAGCAATATTGCAACCTCAGTAGCCGAAGAGGCTAGCGACGAAGGCATCAAAATATTTACTATTGGTGTAGGCGAAGCCAAAGGCGCTCCAATACCAATTAAGCGAAATAATATTGTTTTAAATTATAAAAAAGATAACCAAGGCCAAACAGTTATTACTAAGCTAAACGAAGAAACACTAATAGATATAGCAAAAGAGGCAAATGGACAATATATTAATGGTAAAAATACCGCCGAAGTGCTTGAAAATATTCGCAATATTTTAAACAACATGGATAAAAAGGAATTTGAAGCTAAACAATTTGCAGAGCATAAAGATCAATTCCAATGGTTTTTGGCATTTGGTATTTTCTTTTTATTAATCGATATATTGTTACTGGAACGTAAAACCGCATGGTTAAACCGTTTAAATTTATTTAACGAAAACTTATGACACAATCACGAGAAAAATTATTAATATTCGGTGAGTTTTTTCAAATTTAAAGAGAACTATTTATTATGAAACATTTATTAATCTTCATATTAACCCTCTCAATTTCTAATGTATTTGCACAAGAAAAAGATAAAGCATTGTTAAAATCCAACGACTTTGTGTATCAAGGAAATACTTTAATAGAAAATGATTTTATTTCAGCAGAAAAGGAGTACAGAAAAGCCATTTCTAAAAAACCAAGCAACGCTATAGGAGCCTATAACTTAGGAAATGCCTATTACGAAACCAAAAATTTTGATGAGGCTCTATTGCGTCACTTAGAAGCTGCAAAAATCGCTAATACCAAGGAAGAAAAACACAGAGCATTTCACAATATTGGCAATACTTTAATGGAGCAAAAAAAGTGTAAAGAAGCTGTAGAGGCCTACAAAAATGCTTTAAGAAACAATCCAAATGACGAAGAATCTAGATACAACTTTGTAGTTGCCAAAGAATGCGCTAAAGAACAACAGCAAAACGAAGATAAAAACAAGGATAAGGATAAAAAAGACGAAGACAAAAAAGACGAAAAGAAAGAGGATCAAGAAAAGAAAGACGAAGGAGAAAACAAAGACGAAAAAAAAGATGGTGATGATAAGAAGGACGATCAAGGTAAACCAAAAGACGATGAAAACAAAAACAAAGATGGAGATTCTAAAAATAAGAACGACAAACCACAGCCACAATCCGGAAAGTTATCGCCACAACAAGTTAAAAATTTGTTAGAAGCAATGAATAATGAAGAGAAAAAAGTACAACAAAAAATAAATGCCAAAAAAACTAAGGGGAAGAAAGTAAAAGCTGAAAAAGATTGGTAAAATGAAACATCTAAGAGTGTCCAATTTTATTATAGATATTCAATAGATGTTATATGTTACAGATTAAAACAACAATGACTTACACATGAAACTTAAGCTCCATATAATTGCGTTTTTAATCACCTGTTTTGCGTCGGCTCAAGTTACTTTTGAAGCTAAAGTCAGCAAGAAAAAACTGGGTATAAACGAGCGTTTACGAATAGATTTTGTAATGAATGGAGATGGTGATAATTTTACCCCTCCAAGCTTCGAAGACTTTACTATTGCTGCTGGACCAAGTCAAAATATTAGTAGGCAATGGGTAAATGGTGTTAAATCTTTTTCCAAAACATACAGCTATTTTCTAGCGCCAAAAAAAAGAGGTAAATTTACCATTGGGCAATCTACCATAGAGATTGATGGAGAAGTCTATAAAACACTTCCAGTAACCATTGAGGTTACTGCCGCAATAGATAAACCTAAAGACCCAAACGACCCAAATTATATTGCCTCCCAAAGCATTCATCTAGTTGCCGAAGTCTCTAAAACAAACCCTTATTTAAACGAAGCTATAACAGTTGTATATAAGCTCTATATTTCGCCTAACACAGGTGTTAGAACTTGGAGGGAACTGGATAATCCTAGATATACCGATTTTTGGAGTCATAATATTAGCATAAAAGAATTAAAACAAGTAAATACTACTTACAAAGGAGAAGATTATAGATATGTAGTACTCAGAAAAGTAGTGCTTTACCCACAAAAAACAGGCAAACTTAATATTGAACCACTGACTTTGGATATTGAAGCTCAGGTTCCAACCAACAGACGTGATATTTTTGGTAGTAGGTTGTTAAAAACGGTACACCGTACAGTAGCTGCCGGAAATAGAACCATTAATGTTAAACCTTTACCACAAGCTGGAAAACCTTTAGATTTTTCGGGAGCAGTTGGAAGCTTCGACTTTGAAGTTTCAACCAATAAAAGCGAGTTAAAAGCAACCGAAGCATTACAGGCTACAATAAAGGTTTCTGGAAAAGGAAATTTAAAGCTTTTTGAACTTCCTAAATTAACATTACCAAGCTCATTGGAAGTTTATGAGCCTGAACATAACGAAAAGATATCTACAAACTTAACTGGAATGCAAGGTCAAATGTCTAATACATATACAATTGTACCATCTTACCAAGGCAAATACCCAATACCAAGTGTGTCATTTTCATATTTTGATTTAACAACCAAAAAATATAAAACAATTAACTCTAAAGAGCTTGTTATAAACGTCAACGAAGGTCCAATTAATAACAATGCAGGCGATAATAGCAACACAACAACTATTATAAAAGAACCAATTGCACAATCTGGCGGACAATTTATGTCGTTTAAAACAACAACCAATTTTATTTCTAAAGAGTCTTCATACTTCTTTAAATCCAAATTGTTTTGGGTTTTATTGTTAGCACCCTTTTTAGTTTTACCTATTGCTATTTTCTTAAGACATAAAAAAGAAGAAAGAGATAACGATGTTGTTGGTAACAAAGTTCGGACTGCAAATAAATTGGCTCGAAAATATTTAAGCGAAGCCAAAAAGGCTCTTGGAAAAAAAGAAGCTTTTTATAACGCTATGGAGCTCGCTTTACATAACTACTTAAAATCCAAACTCCACATTGAAACAAGCGACTTTAGTAAGGATAAAATAGAACAATTATTAACAAATAAATCAGTTAATGGCGATGCCATTACTGAGTTTATAGATTTACTTAAGAGCTGTGAATTGGCAAGGTACACACCTTTCTCTAATGTCGAGATGCAGCAAGATTACAGTAAAGCAGCAAGAGTAATATCTATTATTGATAAACAAATTAGACAATAGTATGGTAAAGAAAATAGTATGCATACTAACAATTGTATTAAGTGCTTCTTTGGGTGCTCAAAATGAGGTATTGTTTGACTCTGGAAACAAATCATACAACAATGGCAATTATCAACAAGCTATAGAAAACTACGAAAGAATTTTAAACAGTGGTGTACATTCCACCGAGCTGTATTTTAATTTGGCTAACGCTTACTATAAATTAAATAGAATTGCACCAAGCATTTATTATTATGAAAAAGCCCTGCAGCTATCTCCAAAAAATAAAGATGTTAAAGCTAATTTGAACTTTGCTCAAAATATGACGATAGACGATATTGAATCTATACCAGAAATTGGCATATCAAGAATTGGTAAAAACATAGTAAATGCATTTAGTTTTGATAGTTGGGCACTATTTTCGATAGTGTTAGTCATGGTTTTTGCAGCCCTATTTCTAGGATACTATTTTTCTAGTACTACTACAAAAAAACGTTTGGCATTTATTGTTAGTTCATCAGCTATTATTTTAGCAATGGTTAGCCTGTTCTTTGCATATCAAAAATACCAATATGTACAAAAAGATAATCCTGCAATAGTTTTTGCAAAAGAAACAGATATAAAAACAGATCCTAATTTGCGAAGTGAAGTAGCTTTTACTTTGCACGAAGGAACTAAAGTTCAAGTTTTAGAGGTTTATGATGAAAATTGGACCAAAATAAAATTAGCAGATGGAAAAACAGGTTGGATACCCTCAGAAGACATTAAATTGTTGAATAATATTTAATATTTCCTTAACAAATTTAATAAAATCAAAAAGTATATTTGCTACTCAAAATTTCTAGATGAACAGAACAATCATAGCAGCAATCTTTTCAATAATTTTTTCGGTACTAACTGTTGTACCAAACATACTTGCTGTGGTTGATGATAGTTACGATATCTCTATTCTAATTGATTCAAATGAAGAAGAAGAGAATAATAGTAAAGAAAAAGTAAAAGACCTCGAAATCACGTCACCTTCAAGAGAAAATATTGAATATAATAGCTACAGAAATGGTCGAACCATTCTACTAAACTACCGTTCTAATAATTATAGCTCATTATTTAAAGAACTCACATCACCTCCTCCAGAAACAAACATGTAATAATTTGGATTTTAGGGTTTCAAAGCCCAAATAGAATGTTGAATTAAATGTCAATCTTTTATAAGATTGATTAAATTAATTATTATATGTTTAAATATATTAAAAATGACTTGCCTGCGAGTATCGTAGTGTTTTTTGTTGCATTGCCACTATGTTTGGGCATTGCATTAGCTAGTGGAGCACCACTTTTTTCAGGATTAATAGCTGGAATTGTTGGAGGAATTGTGGTTGGATTTTTAAGCGGGTCGAAAATAGGAGTAAGTGGCCCAGCTGCTGGTTTAGCAGCTATAGTATTAACAGCCATTGCTACCCTAGGGGGTTATGAAAACTTTTTGGTAGCTGTTGTATTGGGAGGAGTTATTCAACTTGTTTTTGGGATTTTAAAAGCAGGAATTATTGGATATTATTTTCCATCTTCAGTTATAAAAGGGATGCTAACTGGAATTGGAATTATCATTATTTTAAAACAAATCCCTCACTTTTTTGGTTATGATAAAGCTTTTACTTTATTTAAAGTAAATGGAGAAAGTACAACGACTCAATTACTAAATATTTTTGATCACATTCAATTGGGATCTGCACTAATAGGCATAATTAGCTTATTTATTTTATTACTTTGGGATAAAGTATTATCAAAAAAAGCAAAAATATTTCAAATTATACAAGGCCCTTTAGTTGCTGTGACTATTGGTATTATATTTTTTATGCTAACTAAATCTTATGGATCTTTAGCAATTGAGGAATCACATTTGGTTAGTGTTCCAATACCAGAAAATGTAACATCATTTTTAGGCCAATTTAGTTTTCCAAACTTTAGTGTAATTACAAACGCAGATATTTGGATAATTGCTTTTACAATTGCTTTAGTAGCTAGTTTAGAAACGTTATTGTGTGTAGAAGCTACCGATAAGTTAGACCCAAATAAAAACGTAACACCCACTAACAGGGAATTATTGGCTCAAGGAACAGGAAATATTATTTCTGGAATGATTGGTGGTTTACCTATAACACAAGTTATTGTAAGAAGCTCAGCTAATATTCAATCTGGAGGTAAAAGCAAAATGTCAACTATTATTCATGGTTTTTTATTGTTAATATCTATAATGATTATTCCTAGATTATTAAATATGATTCCGTTATCAGTACTTGCAGCAGTATTATTAATTGTGGGTTATAAATTAGCAAAACCAGCATTATTCAAAAAAATGTATGTTTTAGGCTGGAAACAATGGGTGCCATTTAATGTAACCGTTTTTGGGATTGTATTTATAGACCTTTTGTATGGAATAGGACTTGGATTAACCGTAGGAATAGTTGTTATTCTTATAAAAAGCTATCAAAACTCACATTTTTTACATAAAGAAGGTGACGAGTTAAATGATGGCAGAATAAAGATGACTTTAGCCGAAGAAGTAACTTTTTTTAACAAAGGAGCTATTTTAAATGAATTAGATAATATTCCAGAAAATTCATATTTAGAATTAGATGTTAGAAAAACCAGATATTTAGATAATGATATTATTGAAATACTAGATGATTTTGCTTTTAAGGCAGCCAACAGGAATATTACAATAAAATTAATTTCTGAACGTGGTATAGTAGAAAACCCACCAAGTTATATAGAATTTTTTAGATTAAGACCAGTTAATATATAGTATTAAGTTTTGAGAAAAGAAAAAACAAATTTAAAATCAAAAATCACTTTGTTGGTTTTTGCATTAGCATTACCTTTAATGGCGTTTAGCCAAAATAGTGATTTTGGAAATTGGTTAATTTATATTGGAAACAAGAAGCTAAATTCTAAATGGAATATTCATAACGAAGTTCAGTATCGAAATTATAATGCTATTGGCAATTTAGAGCAATTATTACTTCGAACAGGACTTGGCTACAATATCTCTGAAAAGAATAATATTTTACTTGGATATGGTTATATATTGTCCGAAAACTATGTTGAAAACTCAGATGACAAAACATCGGTAAGTGAACACCGCATTTTTCAGCAATATACCACCAAACAAAATGTTGGCAAAGTTAAATTAAGCCATCGCTATCGTTTTGAACAACGATTTGTTGAAGAAGATTTTAAATTACGATTTCGTTATTTTTTAAGTTTAAATATACCCTTAAAATATAACGAGGCTGGTGAAAGCCCTTTTTACCTTTCGGCGTATAACGAAATTTTCTTAAACTCAAAGAGTTCAATTTTTGATAGGAATAGAGTCTATGCAGGTTTAGGATATAATCTTAGTAAAAACATAAAGATTGAATTAGGATACATGAACCAGTTTTTTGAAACAACAAGTAGAGATCAATTAAATATAATCACGTTTGTTACTTTTTAACTAAAAGTAAAAACAAAAACCATTAACTATGAAAAATTTATTTTCAAATTTTAAAGGCGACGCATTTGGAGGGATTACAGCAGGAATCGTAGCCTTACCACTTGCATTGGCTTTTGGTGTTTCTTCTGGCTTAGGCCCAAGTGCAGGACTATATGGCGCTATTTTTATTAGCTTTTTTGCAGCACTTTTTGGAGGAACAAACACCCAAATTTCTGGACCAACCGCTCCAATGACAGCTGTAAGCATGGTTGTTATTGCTGGAATCATTGCAGTTAATGATGGAGATGTTAACAAAGCACTTCCTGCGATATTGACAGTTTTTATATTGGCAGGATTAATGCAAATTGGTCTTGGGTTTTTAGGGCTAGGAAAATACATTAGGTATATTCCTTACCCCGTTGTTTCTGGGTTTATGACTGCAATTGGAGTTATAATTCTAGTGACTCAAATATTGCCATCTTTAGGATATTACCCAAAGGATGATGTGAGCTATGTACAAGAATTTAAACCTCAAGCTGAAGAACTAATTCTTGAAAACATCCTCAAAGAAGAAGCTGGAGAAGGCATTCTGGTTCTTGAAGATTTTAAAGAAACAATATCACGAGCCGAAGGGATTTCGCAAGATCAAATTCTTAAAGAATCCCAAACATTGGCAGGGAAAGAAGCTTCGGGAGTTGTTGGAGCATTTAAAGTGTTGCCAAGAGCTTTAAAAAATATTAATTGGCTTGAATTAATATTAGCACTAAGCACTATTTTCATTATTTATGGATTTAAACGAATCACTAAAGCAGTTCCAAGCACATTGGTCGCATTGGTTGTAATGACTGCAATCCCGATGATCTTTAGCCTTAATTATCAGCCCATTGAAAAAATACCTGAGGGCTTGCCAGTTATTAGAACCGAAATTTTTACACAATTCCAGTTAAGTTCCATAACGCCATATATATTTACTGCGTTAACATTGGCACTATTAGGAGCAATAGACTCACTATTAACAAGTGTTGTTGCCGACAATATGACGAAGACTAAGCACAAACCAAATAAAGAATTGGTAGGACAAGGAATTGGAAATACCATTGGAGCTTTATTTGGAGGAATCCCAGGTGCAGGTGCAACTATTAGAACGGTTGTAAACATTAACTCTGGAGGAAAAACAAGACTTTCTGGGATGATTGCTGGAGTAATGCTATTGGTAATTCTTTTAGCGTTAGCACCACTAGCATCAAAAATACCTGCTGCGGTTTTGGCAGGAATTTTAATTACGGTTGGTATTGGTGTGATGGATTATAAGGGATTAAGGGCAATTCCAAGTTTGCCAAGAGACATCAAATTTGGACCTTTTAAAATAAGTTCTGAAGTTTTGATAATGATAGTGGTATTATTACTATCCACCTTCTGGAATTTAGTTTATGCGGTTGGAGTTGGACTAGTAATTGCTTCATTAATGTTTATGAAGAAAATAGGTGATTTAACAGCCGAACGTTCCGATGTAAAACCATTAAAGGAGGAGGCTTGGAAAGACGAGATAGGGTTTCCAGTAAACCTAAAAGAAGAAGTGTTTATTAAACACCTAAAAGGCCCTTTATTTTTTGGATCCACAAGCGATTTCCAACAGCTTAGAGCTCAAATACCTGATACCGCAACTACAGTAATAATGAGGTTGGGACGCATGCAATATATGGATCAATCAGGCTTATATGCTATGGAGGATATGCTTCAGGATCTAAAGAATAAAAACATCGACGTACTTTTTGTAAACCTCTTAAAACAACCGCGTTATATGATGGAGCGAATCGATATTATTCCAGACTTTATTCCCGAAGAACACATTTTCGTTAATTTTAACGCCTGTGTGAGTTGGATAAAGCAAAATGTAGAAGATAAATATTAAAACAATTAAAATTAAAAATCATGATAAAAAATATAGCAATAACAAAAGAAGTACAAGACCAATTAACCCCTCAATCTGTTTTAAATGATTTGATGGAGGGTAATCAAAGGTTTGTTTTGGGAAGTACTCAAGACATAGATAATAAAGCTTTGGTTGAACAAACCCTTGGTGGACAATTCCCTAAAGCTGTAATCTTATCTTGTATAGACTCAAGAGTACCAGTTGAAACCGTTTTGGATCAAGCTATTGGAGATATTTTTGTAGCGAGAGTCGCCGGAAATTTTGAAAATGTAGATATTCTGGGAAGCATGGAATACTCTTGTAAAGTTGCTGGAAGTAAATTGGTTTTAGTTCTTGGCCATGAAGCTTGTGGTGCTGTGAAAGCAGCTTGTGATGGTGTAGAACTTGGAAATATTACTGCTTTGTTGGAAAACATTTTACCAGCAGTAAAACAATCGGCAGTTGAGGTTGAAGGAGAGGCAAATTCGTCTAACAGTAAATTTGTTGAGAGAACCGTTGAGAACAATGTAAAGTTGACTATGGATAGAATTAGGGAAAAAAGTCCAATTCTAAGAGAAATGGAAGATAATGGCGAAATTGCTATTGTTGGAGGTGTTTACATGTTGTCTTCAGGTAAAGTGGAATTATTGTAGCAACCTTTAATTAAGAAGTGTTTAATTAACTGTGTAAATCAAAAAAAAATAGCTTGGGTCATGACCCAAGCTATTTTTTATTTAATACAGAAATGAATTAAAAAGAATTTTATAACGATTAAAGACTAAATAGTTTTAATTAAAAATTCATCTAAACAACCATCTAAAACATTAATGTTTTCAATATATTTGTAGCTCATTTTAATCAATTAATAGCGTCAATCAACAACAATGAATGTAAAAAATAACGAAGAGAGTAAGATTAATGAGCATCTGCTACAAGACGGATTTACCTTATTGGAAATTGAAAACGATTCCAATCAAATTTTAAAATATACTAAAGACGTAAACAGTAACCTCATTCAAATACATTTTTGCATTAATAACGATGCTCAATTGCAATTTGGACCACATTATAGTTTAGATGTGAAATCTCAAAACTCTGTATTGCTATACAATCCAAATCAAGCCTTGGCAATTAACTTAAGTTTAAACCCAAAGGGGAAGTATTTGGTGTTTTTAGTAACCATTAAAATGTTTCATTCGTTCTTTTCACAAGTAGCAGAGATCATTCCTTTTTTAAATGAAGAAAACAAAAACAAGAAGTACTATCTAGATAAAGAACTGTCCCCTTCGGAAGTTTTGGTGCTGAATCAAATATTTGAAGACCAAAAGTTAAACGGAATGCACAACCTTTATATAAAAGCAAAAGTCTATGAAGCACTAAGTTTGTATTTTAGCAAAACTAGTAATGATGAGCAAAGTTGCCCTTTTTTAGATAGCGAAGCTAATGTAGAGCGTATTAAAAAAGCCAAACAAGTAGTTATTAGCAATATGGCCGACCCACCATCGTTGCAAGAAATTGCAGATGAAGTAGGGCTATCTCTTTCTAAATTAAAAGAAGGCTTTAAACATATTTATGGCGAATCTGTTTTTAACTTCCTATTAGATTATAAATTGGAGTTTGCAAGAAAACAATTGCTTACAAAAAAACACAATGTATCCGAGATAAGCCTACAGGTAGGTTATAGTACATCAAGTCATTTTATTGCAGCTTTCAAGAAAAAATATGGAACAACACCAAAACAGTATATTATGAGTATAAACTAATTATCGATTAACTATATACTAGAGTTAGAGGCACTTTCTCCTGCTTCTCCTGCTTCTTCTGGTTTAATAATGTATGGAAAAATCATTGGCGCCAAAGATTCCACAGGCTTATAGAGCATAGAATTTTCTAAATCATTTGTTTCTAAAAAAGGAATGGTTCTATTCATTTTACCAAATATCATTAGAGCAATACTCAAGATTAAACCAATTTTTAACGCACCAAAAACACCTCCAAGTAGTTTATTAAGCATCCCTAAAGCAGCAAAATCGGCTAATTTGGTTAAAGCCTTACCAGCCATTGAAATAACTAATACAATAATTACAAAAGTGATAGCAAATGCAGCAATATTAATTGTTTTTTCACTCCACTCTACTCTGCTTTCTAAAAAACCAGCGGCAAAATCACTAAAATGGATAGCACCATAAATTCCAGCAACTAGTGCAATTAACGAAGCCACCTCAACAAAAAGCCCTTTAGATAGGCCTCGAATTAAACCAAATAGAATCAAGGCTCCTAAAATGATATCTAAAATATTCATACAAACAAGTGTTTTACAAACCTACATATTTTAAAATCAAAAAAAGAAATTAAAAGCGTGGTGTAATAATAACGATAGAGTTTTCTTAGTATTTTATATCTCTGTAACTTTGTAACTTATAAAATATATATGGCAAGAGACGAACAGCTAAAACAACGATGGGAATTAGTTATAGAAAAACTATCAAACCAGTTTGCAGATGGAGACTCATTGGATTTGGATGCTATTATTTATTTAATAGGCGTTCAAGAACTAGGACAGATGCATCGCAAGTTTAAAAAAGACGAAAAGGTCAATCTTATGCATATTGCTATTTGTAGATTGCTCGAACCTTATGGCTATTATAAGTTTGATTATATAGACGAACAAGGTTGGCCACATTATAATGTTAAAGCAGAATTACCAAATTTAAAAGCTGGTGAGCAAAGCGTATTGATGAAAGAAGCTATTGTAAACTATTTTCTTCAAGCTGAATTTATAACATAAGATTTGTTAAATTTGCCCTTTATTTTGAATACTGAAATAAATTCAGCATAAGAGAAATATCATGATTGATAAAATTAAAGAACTTATAGAAGAAGCCGAAGCATTTTCAGCACAGTCGCTAGAGGAAATAGAAGCATTCCGTATTAAGTACTTAGGGAAAAAAGGATTGCTCAACGAGTATTTTGCTGAGTTTAAAAACGTTGCAAACGAACAAAAAAAAGAGTTTGGTCAAGCTATTAATAAATTAAAAACTACAGCTCAAGAAAAAGTAAATGCTTTAAAGGCAGAGATTGAAAACCAAGATGAATCTAAAGCTGGTTTTAGTGATTTAACACGCCCTGGGGAACCTATAAAAATTGGATCTAGACATCCTATTTCTATAGTGAAAAATCAAATTATTGATATTTTTTCACGTATTGGTTTTAATGTAAGTGAAGGTCCAGAAATTGAAGACGATTGGCATAATTTTACAGCACTAAACTTACCTGAATACCACCCTGCACGTGATATGCAGGATACCTTCTTTATTCAAACCAATCCAGATATTTTGTTGCGTACTCACACGAGTTCTGTACAGGTACGTTATATGGAAAACAACAAGCCACCAATTCGAACTATTTCTCCCGGGAGAGTCTATCGTAACGAAGCTATTTCGGCACGTTCGCACTGCTTTTTTCATCAAGTAGAAGGCTTGTATATAGATAAACATGTAAGTTTCGCAGATTTAAAGCAAACGCTTCAGTACTTTACAACCGAAATGTTTGGGAAGTCAAAAATTAGATTGCGTCCATCCTATTTTCCATTTACCGAACCAAGTGCCGAGGTAGATGTTTATTGGGGCCTTGAAACCGAAATCGACTATCGCATCACCAAAGGTACTGGTTGGTTAGAAATTATGGGTTGTGGGATGGTGGATCCTAATGTTCTTAAAAATTGCAGTATTGACCCTAAAACTTACTCTGGTTTTGCTTTTGGTATGGGAATCGATAGGATTGCGATGTTGTTGCATCAAATTGGCGATATACGTTTGTTGAGTGAAAATGATGTGCGTTTCTTAGACCAGTTTAAGTCTGCTCTTTAGTTCCTGCGTAGGCAGGAATCCCATTAATTGAATTTCTAATTTATTTATGAAAGACGATATCATAATCCCAAAAGTAACAAACGTTTACGTCGCTATCGTTAACGAATACAACAATACCTACAAAACCCATGATTGGAACGCCTACATTATTAACGATAAAGATGTTGACTTAGAGGTAGTCCTTATTGTAACCAATGGGTATTCTAAAGATAAAACAACTTCTACATTTAGAAAGAAATTAAACCTTTTACCGGCTAAAAGTTATGCAAAAATTGAGTTGATGCAAGAAGACCTCTTTGCGCTTAATAACCAATTTAAAGTCACGTTTTTTGAAAACAATAAAATGTTCGATAAAACGTATTTGTTTAGAAAAAATACAATTAACAAAAAAGCATTTCAATCTATTCCTTTAATGGAAGCAAGAGGTGTTTTGGTGAAGTGATTTCGTTTAAATTTATGTTGATGAAATAACTTTAATGTTTTATAAACTACGCTAAATAAATTTCAACTATTTTATTAAAAACAATAAATTAATCCAACCTCTCAGTCAGTTTTTTAAACTCTTTTTTGGCATCTTTACCCTCGTATAAAATGCCATAAACTGTATTTATAATTGGAAGACGAGTTTTCTTTTTGTTTTTTTCATTAAGTAAATGTGCACTTTTGGTAGCGTAGTAACCCTCAGCCACCATGCTCATTTCCATTTGAGCAGATTTAACAGTATAACCTTTACCTATCATGTTTCCAAACATTCTGTTTCTGGAAAACACCGAATAACCAGTAACCAATAAATCGCCTAAATAGGCAGAGTTATTAATGTTACGTTTCATTTTATGCATCTTTTTAATAAAACGTTTCATTTCACGAATAGCATTACTCATTAACACACTCTGGAAGTTATCACCATAACCTAAACCATGTGCTATTCCTGCAGCAATAGCATAAATATTTTTAAGCATCACAGCATATTCGGTGCCAATAATATCGTCACTGATTTTGGTTTTAATATAATCACTACTCAAAGCATCAGCAATTGTCTGTGCTTTGTTAGCATCAGCACAAGAAATGGTTAAATACGATAAACGCTCTAAGGCAACTTCTTCTGCATGACAAGGCCCAGCTATAACAGCAATGTTTTCAAAAGGGATGTTATAAATATCATGAAAATGCTCGCCAACCAACAATCCAGATTCTGGAATAATACCTTTTACCGCTGAGACTACTATTTTATTAGATACATCAACAGTGAGTTTTTCAAGTTCTTTGTAAACAAAAGCCGAAGGAATCACAAAAATCAAGACATCGGCATAACTTGCTGTTTCATTAATGTCATTGCTCAACTTTAATTGTTCTAAATGAAACTCAACAGAACTTAAATAACTAGGATTATGTTGATGTTTTTTTATATACTCTAGAGCTTGTTGGTTGCGCATGTACCAACCCACTTCATCAAGGTTTTCGCATAACATCTTTACAATAGCAGTTGCCCAACTTCCACCTCCAAAAACCGCATATTTTAAATCTGACGCCATAAAGGATTATAATTTGTGTTTTCAAAAATACACAAAATATTAGGTTTCAATCCCTTTTGATAATCAGTGAATTACAATTATGGCATGCAATTTGAAAAGCACTAATTATAAATGTTAAACAAAAAGCTTATGAAAACTTTAAAACTACTTTCAGGATTTGCGTTGGTATCACTATTATTTACCTCTTGTTATACCGAGATAATTATAGATGACCAACCATCAATATCGTTAAACCAGTTATTAAATACTCATGAGTTATGGTATGTAGATATTAATGAAACTATTGGAACTGGCGAAACCACATTTTTACAAATTGCATTCACAATTTCTTTTAGAAACGGAACGCTTTATGCAAACAATAACTTAGTAGGAATTGGAAACCAAGGAAATGGTTTTGGGATACCAGTTGGAAGCTATGGAACTTATGATATGATTTTGGATATAGACCATGACATAGATGGCTACAATACTTTTGATGTCTATCAAATGGATTCAAATACAATCGAGTTATATAACCCAAA
The DNA here is from genome assembly GCA_963975205.1 of uncultured Flavobacteriaceae bacterium. Taxonomy (GTDB): domain Bacteria; phylum Bacteroidota; class Bacteroidia; order Flavobacteriales; family Flavobacteriaceae; genus Pontimicrobium. Next base: position 106,190 of record CAXBFU010000005.1, read on the forward strand.
TAATGATACCTCGTACTTTTTACATGGTTACCAACGTAACAATTTTGATTACGATTTTGTGTTCTACGATAACATCCATTATTTTTTACAAGAATATGAAGCATGGGAAAAAACATACACAAGCGACATAGGTGCTTTAAATGAATTTGATTACGAAAACTATTTACAGTTTTTATCAGGAGGAGATGACTCAAATTTTAGAAGCTCACAGGATGAGATCGCAAATAACGTAAATAATATTTATTGGGATTATACAGGAAAATATGGTGTGCAAGATGTTGCAAACAACGATTACTTAAAAACTTTAACATTAGATTACGATTATTTTGACAATGAATATTTTGAATTAAACGTTATAAATGATGCGCTTATAGAATTGTATCATCCAACTTCTGGAACGTATTACGAATTTGAAGGTAGAGGATATATTGAGTTTATGAGAACAACTAATGGTAAAACATCTAAATCTCTTAAAAAGCGTAAACAAAAAACGAAAAGGAAAGATAACCCAAGGGTTAACACAAGAAACTAGAATTTTGGTTGGTTATTTTAGTTTTGAAACTGCTTAGAATAACTATTTCTAGGCAGTTTCTCTTTTTATGGTGACTACGCAAAAAATAATGTGTCTAAACAATGCATAGAGTTATTAACAATAATTGGAGTTGCAATATCAATTTAAGAACTTTATGTGATATTATTTAATAACCTTAAAACAAACAACGTAATGGGAATATTTTCATTTATTAAAAATGCAGGAGCAAAAGTTTTTGGAATTGGAAAAACGGACGCTGAAGAAGCTGCGGAAGCACTTGAAGCAAAAAGAAAAGCAGAAGCAAATGCAGCAGCTCACATGGAGCAAACCGTAAAAGATTTACAATTACAAGTAGAAAACCTAGAAATTCACATTGAAGGTGATGCCGCAAGAGTGAGAGGGGCAGCATACGACCAAGCGACCAAAGAAAAAGTAGTATTGGTTGTTGGAAATTCTAATGGAATTGCAACCGTAAATGACCAAATGACGGTTGAAAACGTTGAGCCTGAAGCACAGTTCCATACAGTAGTAAGTGGTGATACGCTTGGGAAAATTGCTAAGAAATTTTATGGTAATGCCATGAAGTATCCTGTAATTTTTGAAGCAAACAAACCAATGCTTAAAGACCCAGATTTAATTTACCCAGGACAGGTATTGCGTATTCCTGCACTTGATTAAATTTATAAGTTTACACAGAACAAAACCCTAGGCTTTAAGTGTCTAGGGTTTTTTATTTGTAAAAATTCATTTCATCCAAATATTGCCAAACATGTTCGGGCAACATCGGTTTAACATTTTTTTCGTTTTTAATGGATTTTCTAATAAAAGTAGAAGACAGCTCCATAATTGGCGCATCAACCTTGATAATATTTGGATGATCTTTAAATTGATGACCTACCTTACCTTCTGATAGTCTTGGATAAACATAAATGTTATGTCTTGCTAAAATCACCTCGTAGTTTTTCCACTTATGAAACCCCTTTAAGTTATCTTCTCCCATAATAAGTGCAAACTCGTTATCAGGATATTTTTCTTCTAAATAACTTAAGGTATTTACTGTATAATTAGGTTGTGGTAATCCAAATTCAATATTGCTTTCTTTTAATTTTGGATAATCTTTTGTGGCTAGGTACACCATTTGTAATCGTTGATGGTCATCAAGCAAAGAGCTTTTCTTTTTAAAAGGACTATGTGGCGTAACCACAAACCATACTTGGTCAAGGTCGCTATATTCAGCCAAATGGTTGGCTATGGTTAAATGGCCAACATGAATAGGGTTAAATGTGCCAAAGTAAAGTCCGACTTTCATTTTCTAAGCGTTTGTGTTTACAAAATCGTTTACCAATGTATAGGCCTCGGTTAAAGCATTTTCTAAATAATCATTTTCTATAATCACATCAAAAAGTGGTGCAGTAGCAAGCTCAGCAGAAGCTTTTGCAACACGCATATTTATTTTATCTGCACTTTCGGTTTTACGTTTTTTGAGCCTAATTTTAAGCTCATCAATACTTGGAGGTTTTACAAAAATAGCTAGTGTTTGCTCAGGGAATTTGCGCTTTATACGTAAGCCTCCAGATACATCAATATCAAAAATAACATGTTTGCCAAGAGCCCAAATACGTTCAACTTCGGTTCTTAGTGTGCCATAAAAATTGTCGCGATACACCTCTTCCCATTCTAAAAATTCATCCTTTTTAATTTTTGAAATAAATTCGTTTGCCGTGAGGAAATAATAATCTTTTCCATTGATTTCCTCGCCTCTTTTCTCTCTTGAAGTAGCAGAAATGGAAAACTCCAAGTTGAGCTCTGGTTGTTTCAGCAAATGTTTAACAATGGTTGTTTTACCCGATCCAGAAGGTGCTGAGAACACTATTAATTTACCCTTACTCATAATTATAGAACGTTTAACAGTTGTTCTTTAATTTTTTCCAGCTCATCTTTCATTTGAACCACCATTTTTTGCATAGGTGCGTAATTTGCCTTAGATCCAATCGTGTTAATTTCTCTGCCTATTTCTTGGCCAATAAACCCAAGCTTCTTACCATTGGAATCGGCTGAATTTGACGACTTCACAAAGTATTCTAAATGGTTGTGGAGTCGTACTTTTTCTTCAGTGATGTCAAACTTTTCTATATAGTAAACAAGTTCTTGTTCAAACCTGTTTTCGTCAACTTTTTCCTTTAATTCAGCGATACCTCTGTTTAAACGCTCTCTAACGTTTTCTATGCGTTCTGGGTCAATTTTAATAACTTGTTCAAGTAGCTTGCCTATGTTTTCAACTCTATTCACAAAGTCTTTTTCAAGTGCTTTGCCCTCTTGGATCCGATAATCTTTAATTTTTTCTAAAGTCGCTTTAATACCATCTTCTATTAGTTTCCACTCGTCAGCATTAATATCATCACGTTCGGTACTTAAGGCATCAGGCATTTTAATAGCCATTTTCAACAACTCGGTTTCATCACTATTAACAATATTTTTAAGTTGTTTCATATACGTTTTAACAACAGGCTCATTTACTTTGCTTGTGGTTTCCTCGCCAGTAATTTCCAAATACAACGAAAAATCAACTTTACCCCTTACAAGATGTGAAGCAATAAGTTTTCTAATATGCAATTCTTTTTCACGATACACCGATGGCATTCGTGTATTCAAATCAAGGTTTTTACTATTGAGCGATTTTATTTCAAGAGAAATTTTTTTAGTTGGAAACTGAAGAACAGATTTTCCATAACCTGTCATTGATTGTATCATTTGTATTATTTATAAAGTTGCACAAAGATAATTAAAAGACTTTACTAAGCATTATACTAGTAACAAACAATAAATGTAGTTTTGTTGATAGAAATTAAATAGAATATGTACATAAAAGAGTTTGAAATTCGTTGGAGTGATCTTGATGCAAATTTACATTTGGGCAACTCCACTTATATTGATTACATGAGCCATACTAGAATGTCCTTTTTAACCGATAACAATCTAAGCTTGGATGTAATGCGTAACAATAATTTAGGGCCGATTACGCTTTATGAGCATATTCATTATTTTAAAGAAATAAGACCAAGAGAAACTATAATAGTAAGTCTTGAAATGTCTGGACAAAGCGCAGATGGCTTGTTTTTAATGTTTGAGTACAATTTTTATAACTCTGAAGGTAAAAATTTGGCTTTTGCTGAAATTTTGTTTTCATGGATTGATATTAAAAAGCGAAAGTTTGGGACGGTTTCTAAAGAGCTTTTGGGTATAATAGAAGCTTTTCCTCGTTCAGAGAATTTTAAAATTTTAGCGAAGGAAGACACTAGAAAATATGGTAGAAAGCCTAAGGATTTAGCATAACATATTTTACTATTATATATAAAAATAAAATTCCAGAATTTTGAAGCACCACTTTTTTAATTCCCTACAAACCTCAACTTTTCTATTTGTGATTTGGCTGCTTTAATCGTTTTTTTAGAGTTACCAATAAAAATTTGATTATCTAAAATAATTACTGGACGCTTTAAAAAAGTGTAATGATTTAAAATGTAGTGTTTAAAATCGGCTTCTTTAAGCAATTGGTTTTTTAATCCCATTTCTTTATAAAGTTTTGCTCTTTTACTAAATAAAGCCTCATAACTACCACTTAGTTGGTGCATTTCTTCTAACTGAGAAGCAATAATTGGTTGTTCTTTTATATCTTGAAACACAAAATTTGAGGGTGGATTAAGCTCTTTAATAATTCGTATGCACGTGTTACAAGTTTTTAAGAAGTATATTTTTTTCATTATAAACAAACATTAACTTTACAAAGAAAATCAATTAGATTTAATACGTGCTTTTTTAATAGAAAAAATGAATAACAAATTTGATATTAGCCTAAAAAACAGAAATATTTTAAATACTTTTTTCGAGAAATGCTCATTGGAAGAGTTGAATAAAATCCCTGAAGGGTTTAATAATAATGTTATTTGGAATATAGCTCATGTAGTGGTGACCCAACAGCTTTTAGTGTATGACATGTCAGGATTACCAATGTTGATTAGAGAGGAGTTGGTCGAGAAATATAGAAAAGGGACGAAAGCGAATAGAGATGTTACTCAAAATAATGTAGATGAAATTAAGAGTTTGATATTTTCAACTATAGAACAAACCAAACACGATTATAAAAATGGAGTGTTTAAAGAGTATAATGCATATACCACTTCTACTAATAGTTCAATAAAAAATGTTGATGAAGCTATGGCGTTTAACAATTTTCACGAAGGCATTCATTTAGGATATATTTTAGGGTTAAAACGATTATTATAGCAACATGGATTATTTTTCAATAGCAGCAATGTTAACGGTTTTATCGGCCGTTTTTGGGTATATAAACGTAAGGTTTTTAAAATTGCCAATAACCATAGGCTTAATGATTATAACAATTGTATTCACGCTAGCAGTAGTAGTGATTGGACAATTTGACGACACCTTATTACTGAGGGAAAAAGAACTAATAACCCAAATAGATTTTAAAACCGTTTTACTTGATATTATGTTAAGTTTCTTGCTTTTTGCTGGAGCTTTGCACACTAATTTTGCGCAGCTAAAAGTACAACGATGGCCAGTATTTGTGTTTGCGACAGTAGGTGTGATAATGTCAACGTTTTTAGTTGGTATCAGTATGTTTTATATGCTTCAATTAGTTGGCTTAGAAGTCGATTTTATTTACTGTTTGTTATTTGGGGCATTAATTTCTCCAACAGACCCAATTGCTGTTCTGGGTATACTAAAAAAAGCAGGAGCACCTAAAAAGCTTGAAACAAAAATAGTTGGTGAATCGCTATTTAACGATGGTGTTGGAGTAGTGGTGTTTTTGACCATTTTTAATTTTGCTTCATCATCATCTGGTAATGTTGAGATGATGGAAATTGTAAAATTGTTTGGTGTTGAAGTTATTGGAGGCATATTACTTGGAGCCATTTTAGGATGGATTACCTATAGAATGATGCGCTCCATAGATAGTTACGAAATAGAAGTTATTATTACCATTGCAGCTGTTATGGGAGGCACACATATAGCACAAAACCTGCACTTGTCAGCTCCTTTGGCGATGGTCACGGCAGGATTAATTGTTGGGAATGATACTGTTAGAAACACAGCAATGTCCGAGTTAACTGAAGCTTATGTCGACAAGTTTTGGGAACTAATAGATGTATTATTGAATACAATTTTATTTGTAATGATTGGCATGGAAATGTTGGTATTAACATTTGAGGGCAGCTATATTATAGCCGGATTATTAGGTGTTCCAATTGTACTTCTAGCAAGATTTGCATCACTTTGGGCACCAATTAAGTTTTTTGATAAAAAATTGGAGTTTGTTCCAAACACAAACTTAATAATGACATGGGGAGGCTTAAGAGGAGGTATTTCTATTGCCTTGGCATTAAGTTTAACACAAGAAATGCACAAAGAACTATTTTTGGTGATAACTTATATTATTGTGGCATTTTCTATAATAGGACAAGGATTAACTGTAGAGCCAATAATTAAAAAACTAACCAAACCAAAAGACTAATACATATTTAAATAACCATAAATGGCTTCAAAAGGAACTGTAAATTCTGTTATTCCGTCCGCATAAGATGCTATTTCGTAAACATTGTAAAAAAAGACAACACCTTCGTCATTAAAACCAATGTTTTCAGGTAGATGAAATGGCTCGTCAAAAAAATAGTCAAGCTCATTATCTTTAGTTTCTTCATCAAAATACGTTTTAACAACCTTGGTTAAACCTTTTCTATCTGTAAACAAATCATCAAAACTTAAAAGAGTTCCTGAAGCATCAAAATTTAAAAATGTCACATTTAAGTTGCCATGCGCACCACCAGAATTTACATAACTATTTATAGCAATAGAAATGAGTTCAGACGATTGGTAAGTTACCTCTCCATCAAAACTAGCATCCCAAACCATAGCATTTTCACTAAAACCATCTTTAAAAGCTTTGTATTCAGAATCAAAGGACTTAATAGCATAATTTAATTGAAGTGTATCAGAGGGCTCATCCAAAAACACAAGCATATTTGCTATATGATTTTCGATTACGTTATTAATTAATTGAGATTTCTCCGACGATCCTTCAGCCTTAGGAATATTTAGCTCGATAATGGCATTATCTTCATAAAGTGCATTGGTTTCAGTAAAACTTACTAAAGTCATTTCTTCACAAGAAAAAAGAACTATTAAAAAAAGGTAAGGGACAAATTTTGTTTTCAAATTCAATTATTTTGAATTAATAGTTTAAAGATATTGTTTACTTTTTGATTACAACGAATTATATATACATTTGTTGCAAATAATAAAAAAGATGAAGTTTAACACCAAAACAATTCACGGAGGACAAGAACACGACCCAGCTTATGGAGCTGTAATGCCTCCAATTTATCAAACATCTACCTATGCCCAAAGTACTCCTGGAGGGCACAAGGGCTTTGAATATTCAAGAACCCACAATCCAACACGTAAAGCCTTGGAAAATGCTTTTGCTAGCATTGAAAACGGAAATTACGGTTTAGCTTTTGGATCTGGGTTAGCTGCTATCGATGCAGTAATCAAGCTTCTAGAACCTGGAGACGAGGTGATCTCTACCAACGATTTATATGGTGGAACGTATAGACTTTTTAAGCATGTTTTTGAAAAATTTGGCATTAAGTTTCATTTTGTAGGTATGGAAAGTGTTGCTAATGTTGAAACACACATTAATGCAAATACAAAATTAATTTGGACTGAAACACCTACAAATCCAATGTTGAATATTATTGATATTAAAGCATTGGCGACTGTTGCAAAAAAACACAATGTATTGTTGGCTGTCGATAATACTTTTGCCACACCCTATTTGCAACGTCCGTTGGATTTAGGAGCAGATATTGTAATGCATTCCGCAACAAAATATTTAGGAGGGCATAGTGATGTTGTTATGGGAGCATTAATGCTAAGAGATAAGGAGCTAGCCGAAAAACTGTATTTTATTCAAAATGCGAGTGGTGCTGTTTGTGGGCCACAAGACAGTTTTTTAGTACTTAGAGGGATAAAAACATTACATATAAGAATGCAGAGGCATTGTGAAAATGGAAAAGCCGTTGCTGAATTTTTGGCGTCTCACCCCAAAATCGAAAAAGTGTATTGGCCAGGGTTTAAAACACACCCAAATCATGATGTAGCCAAACAGCAAATGGAAGGTTTTGGAGGGATGTTATCGTTTACCACTAAAGGGAATGATTACAAAAAGTCAATTAAGATAGTTGAAAACCTTAAAATATTCACGCTAGCAGAATCTTTAGGAGGCGTAGAATCACTTTCTGGGCATCCAGCAAGTATGACACATGCAAGTATCCCTAAAGAAGAGCGTGAAAAAACGGGCGTTGTGGACTCTTTAATTAGATTGAGCGTTGGAATTGAAGATCATGAAGATCTAATAAACGATTTAAAACAAGCACTAAGTTTAATCTAAATAGTAAACATAACCTACATTAAGCCACAATAACCAGTCATTGAACTTATTGGAGTTAAGTTGGTGATTTAAACCATCAACCCAATCATGCCCATAGTATTGCCACCGAAGGTCTATCATAAGATCCGAAAGGATACTGAGCTTATATCTTGTGCCTACACTTGTAACTATGGACCAGCCACCTCTTGCTTTATCACTAACCGAACCTGGTTCCCAAAATGAATAGAAGTTATTAGGGTTTGTGATGTCGCCATCGCCATAGGTTGTGGAGACTTCAGGGGTAGAGTAGGTATAATGAACACCAAGACTTATAAAAGGCGCAAACTTATATGCAAAACCTTGAAAATCCCTAATACTTTTAGGGAAAAATTCTATTTGAGTCCCAATATCAAAATTTTCGGCAACTCCTGTGTGTGCTCTTAATTGATCAGCTTCAGGAGTTGTTCGGTAAGGAGCCACCCATTCACCATTATGTTCTAATTGGGTCTTATTGTAGGAAATTTCATTTCTTAACTTAAAGTGATCGTTAAAATAAGTATAGGTAGTATAACAATTACAATCTGAGCTGTATGCAAAGTTTAAATAATGCACCAAGCCAATGCCATATCCCGAATTCTTAAAGTTATTTTTCTCATTTAATCGCTGCCCAAAATCTGATCTAAACTGAACAGGACCTGCAATTACCCCAATTTCATGGGAAAACCCTAATTGAGAAAATGATGTTTGCACAAAGGCTAACAAGCATATTAGTAAAACTAACTGTTTAAGCATAGTAACTATTGCCTTTTAGGGCTTTTACAAGAACAAATATAAAAAACTTCGACGAAAGAACAAATAAATCCGACCAAATGTGATATTTAGTAAAAAATCTCTGCTCAACATCAATAACAACAAATATTAAAAAGTTATTGTGAAATTATAAAAAAAAGTCTGTTATTTTTTAAGATATTTGTCGTCATAAAAATTCAATAATTTATTATTACTTCAAAATTACATAAATGAAAGCTAAAATTGATGCATTTTTAGAGCTTGTTAAAGAAAGAAATGGTGGAGAGCCAGAATTTATGCAGGCAGTGCACGAAGTTGCGGAAACGGTAATCCCGTTTATTGAAGAAAACCCAAAATACCAAGGCAAAATGCTACTTGAAAGAATGGTGGAGCCAGAGAGGACCATTATTTTTAGAGTGCCATGGATTGATGATAATGGGAATACCCAAGTAAATAGAGGCTTTAGGGTTGAGTTTAATTCGGCAATTGGGCCATATAAAGGAGGATTGCGTTTTCACCCAAGCGTAAATTTGAGTATCCTTAAATTCTTGGGCTTTGAGCAAGTATTTAAAAACTCATTGACCACTTTGCCAATGGGAGGCGGTAAAGGAGGATCGGATTTTAACCCAAAAGGAAAATCCGATAACGAAGTAATGCGTTTTTGCCAATCATTCATGAGCGAACTTTTTCGTCATATTGGTGCTAACACAGATGTTCCCGCAGGAGATATTGGTGTTGGAGGACGCGAAATAGGGTTTATGTTTGGGCAATACAAAAGACTTAGAAATGAATTTACAGGCATATTAACAGGTAAAGGGCTAACATATGGAGGCTCTTTAATTAGACCTGAAGCTACAGGCTATGGAGCGGTTTATTTTGCAAAAAACATGCTAGCAACAAAGGGCGATTCTTTTAAAGGGAAAACAGTTGTTATTTCTGGATCTGGAAACGTTGCACAATATGCTTGTGAAAAAGCAACTGAATTAGGAGGAAAAGTTGTTACCTTATCCGATTCTTCAGGGTTTGTTCATGATGCTGATGGTATTGACGCCGATAAACTAGCGTTTATAATGAATTTAAAGAATGTTAAAAGAGGAAGAATAAGCGAATATGTTACGCAATATCCTTCTGCAACATTCCATGAAAGTAAGCGACCTTGGTCTATTTCTTGCGATATAGCCATGCCATGTGCTACACAAAATGAGCTAAACGAAGAAGAAGCAAAAACGTTAATATCAAACAATGTAATAGCTGTTGCTGAAGGAGCTAATATGCCAACAACACCTGAAGCTATTGAAGCATTTCAAAAATCAAAAGTGTTATTTTCACCAGGAAAAGCATCTAATGCTGGAGGCGTAGCAACATCAGGATTGGAGATGAGCCAAAACTCATTACGATTAAATTGGACAAGAGAAGAAGTTGATGTAAAGCTTAATAAAATCATGGACGATATCCATGAATCGTGTGTAAAATATGGCACAGAAGCAGATGGTTATGTTAATTATGTAAAAGGAGCCAATGTAGCAGGTTTTGTTAAAGTTGCCGATGCTATGTTAGATCAAGGAGTTGTTTAAACAATAAAAGAAACCCAGTAAGTTTTAAGAGGCTGTCTAAAAAGTGCTTTTATTGTCATTTTGAGCTTAGTCGAAAAATCTCAATAATCTATAAATCAACATTTTAATTTTTAAGAGATTCTTCATTTTCATTCAGAATGACACTTTTTAGACAGCCTCTTTTTACTTTTAATATATATGATTTTACAGTATTTGTCGTTAGTTATAAATATATTTGAATATTGTAATATACACATGACAAAGAAGTTTCTTATAATTATTTTTACTCTTTTCAGCATTTTCCTTTCAACTGCTCAAAACACATCTCTTCTTTGGGAAGGACATTTTTCATATTTAAACATTAAAGATGTCGTTGCTGGCCAAGAAAAGGTTTATGCAGCATCCGAGAATGCTATTTTTAGTTACGATTTTATTTCTCAAGAGCTTGAAACAGTTTCAACCATAAATGGATTGTCGGGTGAATTAATTTCAACCATTCACTATAGCGAAAGCTATAATTTACTAGTTATTGGATATGAGAATGGATTAATTGAAATATACAATCCTTTAAATGAAGAAGTTACAACTGTAGTCGATATTTTAGACAAAAACACAATTACTCCTAATAGTAAAAGAATTAATCATTTTAGCGAGTTAAATGGCAGTATTTATGTTGCAGCCGATTTTGGAGTTTCAGTTTATGATTTATCTAGATTAGAGTTTGGTGACACTTATTTTATTGGTAATGGAGGGTCGCAAATTCAAGTAAATCAAACCACAATTTTTAATGGTTACCTTTATGTAGCTTGTGAAAATAATGAAGGTATTAAAAGAGGTCTATTAAATAGCCCAAACTTAATAGATTTTCAAGAATGGGAGCAAATATCAACAGGGAATTTTAACGGAATTGAAACAGTTTTAGACACATTATATTGCACTTCAACTAATAGAAGCATATACGAAATAAATGGGACAACCCTTAATCAATTATTGGTATATTCTAACCAACCATTAGATTTAAAAAGCTCAAACGATCAATTAATTGTAACTACTCAAAATAATGTTTATGTCTATGACGCTGGGTTTAATTTATTGGCAAACCCTATGCAAACTACTGAGTTTGATACAACGTTCACTAGTGCTTCGGTAACTCAAGAAGGTATTTATATTGGAACCACAGATTTTGGAGTTTTAAAAACAACCCAAGCAAATGTGTCAACCTTTCTTGAGATTCATCCAGATGGACCGTCAAGAAACAACGTGTTTTCAATTACATCGGGATTTGGAAATGTATGGATTTCTTATGGAGGTTACGGAAGATTTTACGAGCCAGATCCAGCACTAAGACATGGTGTAAGCCAGTTATATGACGAACAATGGAATAATATCCCTTATGATAATGTGTTTGGGTTACGAAATTTAAATGCCATATCTATTAATCCCTTAAATCCTCAACAAGTATTTATTAGTTCTTTTCATGATGGCATGTTGGAAATTAACGATGGGGTTGCCACACAAAAGCTGGACGAAGCTAACAGCGGTTTAGAGTCTTTAATTTTTCCCCCTAATCTAAATTATAAAAGCATTAGGGTTTCTGGAACTACATTCGATGATAATGGCGTATTGTGGTCTCTAACGGGTTTGGTTGATAAGCCTTTAAAAGCGTTTGATCCTAATTCTAACTCGTGGAGAAGTTTTGATTTTACCCAACTTATTCCAGATGCGTTATACGATAATCTTGGCTTTAAAGAGCTGTTATTTACGCCATCCGGTGATATACTTATAGCGTCTTTTTCTTATGGTGTTATTGGCTTTAAGGAAAATGGAGGCAATTTTATATTTAAAAATGTAGCTCAAGATCCAGGCAATTTACCAGATAAATCTGTTAGAGCCATAGCCTTGGATAAAGGAGGTCAACTATGGATTGGGACAGATATTGGATTGAGAGTGCTTTATAACACTTCAGGATTTTTTAGCGATGACATTTTAACTACTGATGAAATCGTGATACTGGACAATGGTATTCCCAGAGAGCTACTACAAGATCAATTTATATCCGATATTAAAGTAGATGGATCAAATAATAAATGGGTAGCGACTATTGGCGCTGGCTTATTTTATTTTTCGCCCGATGGCCAACAAACAATTTATCACTTCACTAAAGGTAATTCACCACTCCCATCAAACAATGTCAACGACCTAAGTATAGATGACGAAAAAGGAGTGGTTTATATTGGCACCGATAAAGGATTGGTGTCCTTTAACTCTGGAGGGTCGGCACCTACCGAAGAACTTGTAGGCGCTTATGTGTATCCTAACCCTGTAAGGCCAGGGTTTAACATGGCTGCTGAAAAAATAAAAATTAAGGATATAACAGATAATGTCAATATCAAAATTACAGATATTGAAGGTAATTTAGTGGCCGAAGCACAGTCTAGAACCAATACAAGATATAGAGGCTATAATCTTGAAATAGATGGTGGCACAGCCTATTGGAATGGAAAAAATATGGCAAATAACATAGTTGCTTCTGGTGTGTATCTTGTTATGATTTCCGATATGGAATCCTTTGAAACAAAAGTCTTAAAGCTAATGGTAATTAGGCAATGATAGTTTCCACAAAAGCCATTGTTTTATCAAAAATCAAGTACAAAGACCATGACCTTATCATTAAGTGCTACACCCAAAATTTTGGTGTTATCTCATACCTAGTAAGACATGCTTTAAAAACAAGAAAGGGAAAGTTCAAACCCGCTTATTTTCAACCTTTAAGCTTGTTAGAGATTGAAGCAGACCACAAAGAAAACCGTTCTTTACAATATTTAAGAGATATAAAACTTAACGTTTATTACAACTCGTTACATACCAACGTTATTAAAAGCACCATAGCCATGTTTTTATCTGAAATATTGTCGTGCATTTTAATTGAAGAAGAAAAAAACGAAACCTTGTATAGTTTTTTGGAAACCACTATGATATGGTTTGATGAAACCAAGACAAACACAAATTTCCACCTCCTTTTTTTAATACAGCTCACAAAATATCTAGGATTTTATCCTGAAAGCCCTAAAACAGCAACCCATAAATACTTTAATTTGGAAGAAGGCAAATTCCAGAACACCAAAACAAACATGTACTGCATTACAGGCGATAATTTAACAATACTTAAAAAGTTTTTAGGCATAAAATTTGATGATAGTAAGTCGTTGGAGATAACCTCGTCTCAAAAACGCGATTTTTTAAGTATGATATTACTCTATTTTAAGCTACATTTGGACGGATTTAAACACCCAAGATCTATATCAATTTTAAATCAAGTATTTAGTTAAGATATGAGAAGCCTTTGTTTCTTTTTTTTATGTTTTTTCAGTCTCTTCGCCAGTGCCCAGGAAATTACAGTTTTAGATGCAACCACGAGTGAATCTATTTCGGGTGTAGCTGCGTATAATACGAGTAAAACTAAGAGCACTATTTCAGGATTAGATGGAAAAATTAAGCTTGATATTTTTTCTGAAAACGAAAAAATAATATTTCAGCATATCACATATATTACCACAACCCTTGTCAAATCAAACATTACAAACATTATCTACTTAAAGTCTAAGCCACATGATTTAGATGAAATTGTAATTTCAGCATCAAAATTTGAGCAAAGCAAAAAAGAAGTGCCCCAAAAAATAATGAGCATCAAAGCAGAGGATGTCGTATTTAGCAACCCTCAAACCAGTGCCGATTTACTTCAAAATTCAGGACAAGTTTTTATTCAAAAAAGCCAATTAGGTGGAGGCAGCCCTTTAATAAGGGGTTTTTCTACAAATAGATTGCTTATTTCGGTTGACGATGTTAGAATGAATACCGCAATTTTTAGAGGCGGTAACGTACAAAATGTAATTTCTATTGATCCTTTTACTATCGAAAACTCAGAGGTGATTTTGGGTGCAGGATCGGTTATTTATGGAAGTGATGCTATTGGAGGCGTTATGAACTTTTATACCAAAAAACCAAGATTATCTCAATCAGATTCGTTGTTTGTTAAAAGCAATGCCGTTTTAAGATTCTCAACAGCTTCGAATGAAAAAACAGGACATATAGATTTTAATTTGGGCTATAATAAATGGGCTTTTTTAACAAGTGTGAGTTATACAGATTTTGATGATTTAAAAATGGGAAAATTTGGTCCAAAGGATTATTTGCGGAATGAGTACGTGCAAACAAATAATGGCGTAGATGTTATTGAAAAAAACGACGATCCAAGAACGCAACGATTTACTGGATATAATCAAATTAATTTCTTGGAAAAAATCCATTATAAAGCCAATGATAAATTACATTTTGATTTAGGGTTACATTACTCGGCAACATCCAACTATCCAAGATACGATAGGCTTATTAGATATAGTAATAATGAGTTGCGTTCTGCCGAATGGAATTATGGGCCACAAAAATGGTTTATGGGAAACCTTAAAATGACCACCTTGAGCAGTAAATCTAATTTATACGATAATTTTAAGATTGCAGTAGCCTATCAAAATTTTCAAGAAAGTAGAATCGATAGAAACCTGTATTCTGATTCTAGGAGGACTAGAGAAGAAAATGTCGATGTGTTAACTGCCAATGTGGATTTTGAAAAATCTCTATCGGAATCTTCCAGATTATTTTATGGCGCAGAATATATTTATAACACTATTGGTTCCAAAGCAAAACAAACCTTTTTATCTACAGGAAACTCACAACCAATTGCAACAAGGTATCCTCATGGCTCTACTTGGCAATCAATAGCATCATACATAAGCTATAAATATAAACCCAATAAAAAGTTTACATTTCAGTCAGGCATAAGGTTCAACCACATTGCAATTAAAGCTAATTTAGAAGAAAATAACACCTTTTTAAATCTACCTTTTAGCGATGCCAGTATTAACACAGGTGCTTTTACAGGAACCGCAGGTATAAGTTGGTCACCAAATAAAACAATAGTATGGAAATTCAACACATCTACTGCATTTAGGGCACCAAACATTGATGACGTAGGCAAAATATTTGATTCGGAACCAGGCTCTGTTGTCGTACCAAATACTAATTTAAAATCTGAATATGCTTATGGTGGTGAATTAGGTTTGGTCTTGAGTATTAATGACAATCTAGTTTTTGATTTAGCAACCTATTATACCTATTTAGACAATGCACTGGTTAGACGAGATTTTGAGGTAAATGGACAAACTCAAATCATGTATGATGATGAATGGAGTGATATACAAGCCATACAAAATGCATCTAAAGCATGGATTTATGGTTTTGAAGCTGGTGTAAAAATATATTTTAACGACAATTTAAAATTAACATCTCAGTACAGTGTCGTTGGAGGGACCGAAAAAGATAAGGATGGAATAGAAGTTCCGGTTAGGCACGTAGCACCCAGTTTTGGGAATACACATTTGGTTTGGGAAAAAAATAAATTGAAATGGGACGCTTTTATAAATTATAATGGCGAGTTATCTAACAACCAATTAGCATCTTCGTTAGCAGAGTATATTTTTGCGCTAGATGCCAACGGCAAACCGTATGCTCCATCTTGGCATACTCTAAACTTTAGGTCTCAGTACCATATAAGCCCATCAACAACTGTGGTAGCTACCATTGAAAACATTACAAATCAGTTGTATAGGCCTTATTCTTCTGGTATTGCAGCTCCAGGAACCAATGTCATCTTGTCTTTAAAGTATAGTTTATAAAAACAAAATTAAGGAATTCACCAGCACTTTATATGTCTATATTTAACACTAAGATTAATATTTTTTAATTGCTTTTTTAGTAATTACATAACTGTTATTAAGTGTTACTTTTGCAATATAAGGCGCTTGACTTAAGTTGGACAACTTCAAGGTTTCATCTTTACTATTCACTTGAAAATCATACAAAATACGCCCTTGAAAATCAATAATTTTAATATTATTTATTTTGGTGGGAGCATTTAATTTAAACTGGACATCACCATTGTTGTGCTCGATGATTGAAAGTGTGCTTTTATTAATTTCACTATTTATTGATAATGCTTCTTCGGTAAATACAATTTCGAAACGATCGTTA
Organism: uncultured Flavobacteriaceae bacterium; assembly: GCA_963975205.1. Taxonomy (GTDB): domain Bacteria; phylum Bacteroidota; class Bacteroidia; order Flavobacteriales; family Flavobacteriaceae; genus Pontimicrobium. The sequence goes on from CAXBFU010000005.1 coordinate 122,604, forward strand.
AACTCACCAACATCCGAAGTAAAATTGTAATCACTCACTTTTAAATCATGAAGTTTGTTTAGTAAATTATCTTTTAAATAAACGGCATTGGTATTTAAAAAATCACCTTCAAATTGCACAATAGATAAGGTGTATATTGTTGGTACATTGATTGATGTGCTATAGCCAATAGTTATGACTTCATCTTTATTGATGCTATTTAGATCTTTTCCCTGAATTGCAAATTTTTTAACTTCATTTTCTATGGTTGAATACAGTATAGCAGAAGCATTAGATGATATGTTTTTTGGTGCATCGTAATACATTCCATCATTATTATTGGAAGCTCCTTTAACATAACCAACTAAAATTTGATTAAAAACACCATTATCCGAAGTTAAATTCAGCCATAATTTATTGGCTTCACTCTTTTTACTTGCTCTAAAGAATAAGTTATTGTTTCCAGTAACTCGCATAGAATTATTAAAAACTACATTTGCAGAAACAATATTTCCAGGAATTAAAGGGTCTCCATCAGAAAAATAAGAAGCAGCCGCATTGTTATCCATCGAGACAAAAAATCCTTGACCAGATGGTATAAAGTTATTGGGAACTAATCCATCGCCTCCAGCAGAATTTCCAGTTCCATTAATTACTGCATAATCTGAAGTAGCAAAATTTAAATTCTCATTACCATTAGCAGTCGCCGAAGGATTAGTGTTTTGCGACCATAAAAAGATGGCTCCAGAGATTGAAGGAGAAAGCTCAGTATTTGTGTCTAAAATAGTATTTGCCGAAAGAAATGATGTAGCATCTATAGCTGAAGGATAAGGGTTGCCTATAAAATTCCAGTTATTGTCATTGGTTTCTTCATCATTTCTATAAACGGGAACAGTAATAACGCCATTATTGAAACGACCGTTAAATGAGTAAACAAATTGGTTTCCGGGAGAAAAATTAAATATTAATTCGTCGTGTGTTGTCGCATAACCTACTCCAGGAATCATGATGTTTCCTGCGTTTGCATATACCCAATCATTACCATCATCATCAATATCATCTTGTCCATCAGCAGTAGCATTATTATTATTAGTTTCGGTTGTTGCGTCTAAAAAGTTTATGGCATTAAACCAAAAACGCCTTCTAATATCAGAATCTGATAAAGCACTCCCAATTGTTTCATTTTCAACAGGAGAGCTCCAATAGGTATATTCATACCAATTATTTGCTGATGCCGTTTTTTTATTAACAGTTATTGTTCCATTATTAACCACAGCACTGTCATCATTAATTTGTACAACAGCTCCTTGTGGTTGCACAATGATGTTTCCTTGGACAATGATGTCGTTTTCTACTTCAACATAATAACCATTAGCAATAGTTAATGTTTTGTCTGTATTAACTGTTAAGTTGCAAGCAGCAACACTTCCATTTGTTGCGGTATCGTAGTTTTCGTTTATTATTACAGGATCGTTTAAAGTTGGAGTCCCAACAGGATTCCAGCCTCCAGATTCCCAAGTATATGTAGTGCCTCCATAACAAGGTATTGAGGTAACCGCTCCATTAAATTCAAATCTTTCAAGACCAAAAAGACCTCTTGATGCGCCACCCCAAGCATATACCCTAAATGTAATAGAGGACGAAACGTTTTGGTATTTGGGTGCAGACAAATCAATAACATTAATTCCTGTTAGGGTTGGATTGCCAATGTCGGTTGTAAATCCATCTAAACTACTCTTAATAGAAATATTAGTTGGAGATGGATCATAGAAGCTTACTGTTTTTCCTGTATAGGTAAAGTTGACAAAATTTATCTCTTTACCTGGGTTGGGTGTTAGTACAAACTCAAAATAGTCATCAGGATGAAATATTACATCCCAGTTTTTGGCTATATAAGTATCTAGCCTAAACAGTGGTGCAGCACTTGCGTCTGGCCCAATGTTTGACCCTCTTCCAATTCCAGAAACCGTAATATTGGGATCAACATACTGCCCATTGGTATATGGGTTTGAAGCAGAAGGATCTTCGTCGATTATTTCATTTAAAAAAATAGTCTGACCAGAGCTAAAGTATAGAGCCCAAAAAAGAAGTATAAATGTAATTTTATATTTCATTTGCTATTAATCCGATAAAACAAAATAGAAGGGCGACTATTTATATAATGAATACAAATATATTTATAAACTTTGCCTTATTGCTGTGGAAAAACCATAGACTTGCTGTGGGAAAGCCGTAACTATTAGTAATAACAAGTAGTTTAAGAAGTTTTAAAGCTATGGTTTTACATCTAATTTGTTTTCAATTACTATTTTTGAATAATGATAAAAAAACGCACTTATACAGTAGATGAGGCTAAAAAAAAGCTTGAATATTACTGTGCTTATCAGGAACGCTGTCATAAAGAAGTTTCCCAAAAACTAAAAGATATGTACATGATACCTGAAGCCATAGACCTAATAATAGTGCATCTTTTAGAGCATAATTTTCTAAACGAAGAACGTTTTACCAAAGCATTTGTAAGTGGTAAATTAAAAATTAAAAAATGGGGAAAACGCCGATTAACTTTAGAATTAAAGAAAAAAAACATTTCTAAAACAAATATTAATCAAGCACTTACAGAAATTGATGATAAGGAATATATCCAAATTTTTAATGACCTAGCTGAAAAACGATGTAACGCTATTAAAGAAAAAGATACCTACAAAAAAAAGAAAAAGCTAGCAGATTATTTGTTGTATAGAGGGTGGGAATCTTTTTTGGTTTACGATAAAGTAAACGAACTTATTAAGTAATGTTATTTTTTTTGTGAGTTCTAACAATGGCTTGCTCGTTTTTCCAATCAATCCAATTTTGTCCTTTCATACGTCTCATTACATTATCAAAATAACGCATAAAAAACACGTTGTAAACAGCTTGAGTTAAGTTTTTTGGTTTTCTGGCCAAGGCACGTAAACTCATGGAAAATCCTGGAGTAATGTAGCGCATAAAATGCCACCAACCTTCAGGCATATATAAAACTTCGCCATGCTTTAAATTGGCCACATAGCCTTTGGCGTTTTTTAGTGCTGGCCATTTTTTGAAATCAGGATTGGCGAAGTCAATATCCTCTCTTGTAATAAGTGAATGAGGCACTTTGTATAAATGTTTGTTTTGTTTTTGGTCAAATAAAATACATTGCTTTTCACCTTCAAAATGAAAATGAAAAATATTAGCCAAATCTATATCGTAATGCATAAAAGTATAAGAATCTCTTCCCCCAAAAAACAACATTGGCAAGTTTTTCATTAGGCGCAAACCAAAATCCGGATACCTAAAATCTTCTTGAAGTTGTGGGAATTCTTTTAGGATGTTCCAGAGGAAAATTCTAAACTTTGTTGGTTCTTTTTTTAACAAATCCACATAATCACTCATTTTCATGCTTGCATGTGGTTGGTTAAAACCATCTTTGTAATCTACAGGTCTATCATCGTACAAAGGCACTATTTTGTTTCCAGCAACAGTTTTTATATACTCTAAGTTCCATTTAGAAAAAGCTGGCCAATCTTCAATACAGCGTTCAATTACCACAGGTTTTTGGGGTTTAAAATAGTGCTTAATAAACACTTCTTTTGAAATAGTTTTTACGCGAGGAACTTCCTGAAGATTTAGTTTCATGTGCCAATCACTTTTAAGAAAAATTAATCCCAATTCATTTCAAAAATGTACAACGGAGTTTATTAAGGCAAAATTATAAAAACCATTTAAACTATATCATTTTATATTTAATGGCGAGCGTTATTTCTTAAACATCTTACTTACATATTTTAAATGAACACTACTTATACTGCCAAAAACACCAAAATAAGCAATAAATAACAACCATGTAATTGGTATTTTTAATAAGCTATATGCTGTGTTTGGGAAAATGAGTAGTGTTTCTGAAAGCACTACGAACAAACCATACACTGCCCAAGTACTATTGCTGATATAAATTGGTAATTCAATCCAAATAAAAGGTATGAATAATGCTAAAAACAAAAAATGAAACCATGCTATGAGCAAATAATGATTGGTTTCCACAAGATACGCAACTTGAGGGAAGCTTCCTAAAACACTACAAATGCCTACTACCAATAAAACCCCATAAATAAAGTGATAGCCTTTTTTAAAACGTTTAATAGATTGTGCAAAACTTATAAAAACAAATAAAAGTAATGCAGAACTCACACCTCCAATAGACTGTATTAACCAATGATTGAAATGATAATCAAGAGAGTGTGTGTAAAGGCCAACGATACTTAACCCAATAACCCAAACGTATTTTTTAGTAATTTGTGTAGAAGTATTTTTTAAAAATACAGTTAATAACCAAACTAAAAACGCTCCAAAAAACTGAAAGTGTAAATAAAAAAAAACAGCTTGTTGATACCAAGGCGATTCTTGTAAATTAAAAACCATTAAAGGGCCTAAACAATAAGGACCTATTGAAGAAATGAAATAAAAAACAATACCTAATTTAACCAAAGAAACAAGCTGTTTGGAACCTTCAATATTTTTCCAGAGCCTAATTAAAAAAACATAGCTAATCCATAGATGCAATGTAGAAAAGAGTATAGATAACAAGGCATAACCTTGGATTATAAAAGCAACAAACATTCCGCCAACACATATTTGTAATGCTATATAATATCTATAAGTTATAGTATCGATGCCTTTTGTAAAGAATTTCCAAATAAGTACCATTAAGGCATTAAACAAAAACCCTAATAACATAACATGAGAATGCGAATGAATAAGATTTTTTATAGGGAAGCCAAGGCTGGTTTGGGCAAAAAAGAAGCGTATTATTAAGCCCAAAAAAACTCCCAAAAGCCCAAAAATAATAGGATAAAACCAAAGCCGCCTATCATTAATTATGTTCATGATTATTCTAAATAGTTGTTATAATACTAATAGCAATTTAAAACTTATATTTTACATCCAATAGTACGTTCCCTTTTGGCATTGGTACCAAATTGGTTTCGGTATAATTTGCGTTAAAAATATTATTTCCTATTACCGAAATTTCAAAAGAGTGCAAATCCAATGTTGCTTTTGCATCAACTACGTGATAGTCGTTGTTCGTTCCAATAGTTCGCTTTGCAAATTTGTAAGCAATACTTTGGGTGAAATTTTTAAAGAATTGTGTGCTAAAAGTCGCTGTGGCATGGTGTTGTAACGAGTTGATGGAATATCTAGAAAAATTAACCTTCGAAGTTTTTAAATTATCATCCAAATAGGTATATCCCAAAACAATATTCTGGTTAAACCCATACATTATAAAGTTAAAAGACGCATTGGCCTCAAAACCAAAGGTGTTTAAATCTTGTATATTTGTCGCTTGCCACAAATCATCAGATTTTTCTTTTACATAATCAATCAAATTAGTCGATTTCCTGTTAAACACAGCCATAGAACCAGTGAAATAGGCTTTAGTAAATTTAAAACCCAGTTCTCCTGAAAATGCTTCTTCAGGATTTAAATTTTCATTTCCAAGTGTTGTTGGGTCGCTATAAAACAAATCGGTATAGGTTGGAATTCTATAGGTGTAACCTACGTTTGCATACACTTTTAGGTTATCATTTGCTTGGAATCCTAAATCCATGCCTGGGAACGCATGAAACTTAAAGTCAGAAAAATAATTAACCGCAATTCCTGGAGTAATATCGAACCTGTTATTGGCAAAAGAAAAGCGATGCTCAATAAACACATTTGCCATAAAACGATTGCGATAACCAAGGTTGTTACTGGACAAATACACTTTTGCCAAGTCCACACCAAAACCAGTTGTTCCAAGATTAGATTTGTAAGAAGCGTTTACCTCACCACCAACCTTATTGGTAATGTGCAGGTTTCGGTATATTGAAGGAATATCCCTAACAAATAAGTACATATCTTGATTGCGTTTCCAGTACATGCGAGGTTTTAATGTTAGCTTTCCTTTTTTATAAACCGATGTTACACCAACCAAACTACTTTGTGTTTCTTCATATTGATTTATGGCCGAAGGCGAAGCATAAAACCCATTAGCACCAAATTTACGTTCGGTAAAATAGCCTATTAAGTTAATAGGTGTATGGTTTTTGTTAAAAGCAGCTTTTAAAAAATAGTTTTGGTTTTTAAAATCGGTATTATATCTATAACCATCCGAAGTATTTATAGAAGCATGCGCAATGACCGATGTTCTGTTAAAATCAATTCCAGTAGTTCCAGAAACATGTTGCTGACCAAAAGAACCAACTTGAAAACCAGCAGCATTTACGTTTTCGGTATTTCTTTTTGTTACAATATTTATGGCACCTGTAAACGCATTTTGTCCAAATACTCGAGCGGCAGGCCCTTTAATAATTTCGATACGTTCAATAACCTCAATTGGCAAAGCCATGTTCATGGTGTGATGGCCAGTTTGAGCGTCTTCTACTTTTATGCCATCAATTAGGATTAATGTTTGGTCAAAGCTTCCACCACGAATATATAAATCGGCCTGCATACCATTTACACCACGACGGCGTATATCTATTCCTGCTACTTGCTGTAACAATTCGGCAACATTGGTCGCAGGACTTTGTGAGATTTCTGAAGCAGATATTACAGTAATGGTTCTGGAATTTTCTTTAAACGGTAAATCAATTCTGCTAGAACTTATTATTACAGAATCCAGTTGTTTTGTTTTTTGTGCTTCTTGTCCAAACGATGTGTAAACGCTTAATATTAAAAGAAGTACTGCTACATAATAATTAATTGCTCTCATACCTTAGGTTTAAGCGAGCAAAAATAGAAAATCTGTGGAATGAGCAATGTTATATTTTGTTTTTATTCAATGTTAATTAAAGTAAGTTATTATTAAAAAAGAATAAAAAATTATTGGTAAACAATAATTTTACTATATTTGCTATAGTAATTAATCGAAAATAGAACAAAGTTATGTCCAATAATCAAGAAGTAAAACAAAGAATAGTAAAAGGGAATAAGTTAGTGTGTAATGTGTGCAAACATGATAAATTTTGGTCAAGAACAACTCTAATGAATACCTCTAAAATGACCTTTTTTAAATTAGATTGGGCCAATAAGAGCGCATTAAATTATATATGCGACAATTGCGGTCATGTACATTGGTTTATGAATAAGTAAAGAAAATTATGAAAACAACAAGAATACTTAAAATAATGCATGTGTTCGCTTGGATTGCCCTAATAGGGTTGTCGATCAAGGCAGGTGCCTTAATTATATCATACTTTGTGAGTTTAGGGAATGAAGGTGCTGCCAAAGATTTGTTTGAAGACATGAACTTAATTGCCTATAAACAAAATAGTTTGGTGCATTATTCTATTATTGTAGCGTATAGAATTATACAATTTAGCCTGCAAGTCTACATTGCATTTGTTGTGGTAAAACTCTTGAGCAATTTTAATATAAACAGACCTTTTAATTTAATTGCACTAAGGGCTATGCAAACTATTAGTTACAGCCTTTTGTTAATGTGGGCAATTGTAGTGACACATAATATACATGTTGGAATTTTAGAATCAACCACAGGAATAAAAGCAACCTTAATCTCTAGTGAATTTGTTTTAATTGCAGGTATCGTTTATGTGTTTTCATTACTATTTAAACGTGGATTAGAACTTCAATCTGAAAACGATTTAACAATTTAATCTTATGAAAAATAACACGACTATTTTAACAGTAATTACTTATGCAGTTTTATTATCAGCAGTTTCAATATTGCTTAACGATTTAAGAGAGTTCGATTTACAACAATTTAAGGAATTTCAAAACTGGGCAAAAACTGCAAAAAAAAGCGAGAATTGGTTTACTTCAAAAAACGCCATAAAATGGAGCTATTATGCGATTAGTACTGGACTCTTTTTTTGGAGAGCTTATCTTATTTATGGATTTACTTATTTTTTATCCATATTAAGCGAAGTTGATAAAGGGCATTATTTTAGTGATAAGAACATAAAGTATTTTAGAAAAATTGGCAATATTTTTATTGCCTATACCATTAATGTCTTAATACTAAGGTTTTTACTGGCTTTAATAGGGAAGTCTTCTTTTAACTTTTTCACAGAATATAAGGCAGAATTCACTTTACTAATTCCATGTGCATTAGCTTTTTACTTATTAGCTGAAATATTTAAACATGCAAAAGAAACTAAAGAAGAAAACGATTTAACCATTTAATTATGAAACGAAACATAGTTTTTAAAACACTTATTGATATTCTTTTTATTTTTCAAGGATTTGGAATATTGGGAGCATTTTTAATAATGCCATTTGGAGTGACCAAAATAAATCAAATAAATTTAAACGTTAGTGAATGGTCCATAACATATTGGAGTTTATTGGTTCTTAGCTTGATAGCTTTTATTGTTTTTATAACAGGAGTTTTCTTCTTAAGAAAAGTAGGACGTTATTTATTGTCAAACCAATACTTTGCAATTGAAGTTATAGATAACCTCAAAAAAAGCGGAAGATTTTTTATTTATACGGGAATAATTAGCTTTTCTGTTTTTGTAATATCTTGGGTTGTTAAATTTAATTCAGGAAATGTGTTACTTTATAATACAGATGTTGTATTGCCACTTTTTATCACAATTGTTGGATTATTCTTCTTAATTCAAAGCGATGTTCTAATGGTTTCTAAAAATGCTAAAGAAGATAACGACTTAACCATCTAACCTATGCCAATTATCGTAAATCTAGACGTTATGCTCGCTAAGCGGAAAATGAAAAGTAAAGACTTGGCTGAAACTATTGGCATAACCACAGCTAATTTATCTATCCTAAAATCTGGTAAGGCAAGAGCCATACGGTTTTCAACGTTGGAAGCCATTTGTAAAGCACTAGAGTGCCAACCAAGTGATATTTTGGAATATGTTAAAGAGTAAGAATTATTTTAACCTCTTGTAAGTTTCTCCCATTCTCAAAAATACTACCTTAGTTGCTTTAAAACACGATTCACTCTTTCCAATCATGAAAAAATATTTCTTATTAATTACACTTCTGGTTTTATTTAACTGTAAAGAATCCCAAACAGAAGAACCCTTAAGAGGTGTTTCTACTATTTATAACATCTCTTTTAAAAATGCAGTACATCATGAGGCAAATGTGCAAGCTACTTTCACTAACTTAAAAAATGACGAAGTAGAATTTAGAATGAGCCGAACCTCTCCAGGGCGTTATGCATTGCATGAATTTATAAAAAACGTATATGCCGTTAAAGTAACCGACGGACAAGGAAATATACTTGAAGCCACCAGACCAAACCCTTACGCATGGAAAGTAAATGGACATGATGGCACTATAAAAGTATCATATACTTTGTTTGCTAATAGAGGAGACGGAACCTATGCACAAATAGACGAAACTCATGCGCATTTAAATATTCCAGCAACGTTTATGTATGCGCCAAGTTTGGCTAATGACGAGGTGGAAGTAACCTTTAACGTACGCGAAGATTTAAATTGGAAAGTAGCAACACAACTAAAACACAAGGAAGAAAACACATACTACGCAAAAAATTTACAGTATTTTATGGACAGCCCAACCGAAATTAGTAATCATAGAGTGCGTTCGTTTGATGTTGATGGACAAACAATAAATTTTGTATTGCACCATAATGGAACTGATGCCGAATTGGATGCATATTTTAAAAAAGTGAAGAAAGTAGTGTTAGAACAAAAAGCTGTTTTTGGCGAGCTTCCAAAATTCGATTACGATAATTATTATTTTTTAGCATGTTATATTCCTAATGCATCTGGCGATGGTATGGAACACCGTAATTCAACAATAGTGACCTCTACCAGAAGTTTAGCTAATGGAGGTATGAAACGCAATATTGGTACAGTATCGCACGAATTTTTCCATGCATGGAATGTAGAACGTATTCGTCCGCAATCTTTAGAACCATTTAATTTTGAAAAAGCCAATATGAGTGGCGAGCTTTGGTTTGCCGAAGGCTTTACCAGCTATTACACCAACTTAATTTTATGTCGTGCAGGGTTAATGCCTCAAGAAGACTATGTAAAAGGGCTTTCAAGAACCTTTAATTATGTATGGAATTCTCCAGCGAGACAATTTTTTAATACCATAGAAATGAGCTACCAAGCACCTTTTGTAGATGCAGCACGCTCAGTAGATCCTGTAAATAGAGGGAACACCTTTATTTCGTATTATACCTATGGAAGTGCTTTAGGTTTGGCCTTAGATTTATCACTTCGTGAAAAGAATTTGAATTTAGATGAGTATATGACACTGGTTTGGACCAAATTTGGAAAAGAAGAAAAGCCATATACCATTTCAGATTTACAAAATACACTTAACGAATATGCAGGAGACAATTTTGGAGATAACTTCTTCAATAATTATGTACATAAAAGCGGTATGCCAGAAATGAAGCGTTTGTTTGAAAACGTTGGCGTATTATTAACTCAAGATGATACACAAGCAAGCTTTGGCGCAAGTGTTAGACAAGGCAAAATCTTTGGATATACAAGTATTGGCTCCTCGGCTTATGAAGCTGGGTTAGAAAATGACGATACAATTATTCAAATTGGGGATGTTACACTAAACGATGACTTAGATTTTAATACTGTAATAACAAAATTTAAACCAAACGATACAGTAAAGATTGTATATAAACGTTTAGGAAACACAAGAGAAACAACCTTAACCTTTAAGAAAGACCCTTCATATTCTATAAGTATTGACGAAAATGCTAGCGACAACCAAAAAGCAGCAAGAGAGGTTTGGCTGCGCACAAAAGTATAATTTTTGAAATTAAATGTTACATATCATCGAGTATCTATAGCAAAAGAGTTGCATCAAATATTAGCGTTACAAAAAGATAATTTACCTCAAGGTTTATCACATCTTGAAAAGCAAAAGGAAGGGTATGTAACTGTACAACATTCATTTGCTGTTTTAAAAGCGATGAATGATAAGTGCCCTCATATTATTGCTAAGCACAATAATAAAATTATTGGTTATGCCTTATGTATGCATCCTTGCTTTGCTAATAACATAGACATCCTTAAGCCAATGTTCGATAAAATAAACACACTGGTTTTTAAGGAGCCATATATTGTTATGGGACAAATTTGTATTTCAAAAAATTACAGAAAGCAAGGTGTGTTTAGAGCTCTGTACAATACCATGAGCCAAGAATTAAAACCTGTATTTCAAAAAATTATAACAAAGGTCGATGTTAAAAACATGCGCTCTTTACAGGCACATTACGCGATTGGGTTTATCCACTTAATAGAGTACCACTCCAAAGGTCAAGATTGGGTATTAATTAACCTAAATATCTAACAACAAAAATGTATTTCTTGTATATTTATAGTCATGTATGCTTTAGTAGATTGTAACAATTTTTATGCCTCTTGCGAACGTGTATTTAATCCTAAATTACGCGAAAAACCTATCGCTATTCTATCAAATAACGATGGCTGTGTTATTTCTATGAGCGATGAAGCCAAAGGTTTACAGCTTCCTTTTGGAGCACCAATTTTTAAGTGGGAAGCCTTTTGTAAAGCTAATGGCATAGAAATACTATCGTCAAATTACCCTTTATATGGCGATATGAGTAGTCGTGTTATGTCAATTTTGCACCAATTTACGCCTGATGTTGAAGTATATAGTATCGATGAAGCTTTCTTAGGGTTTAAAGGATTTGAAAGATATAATCTTGAGGATTATGGAAACCAAATTAGACAACGTATTTTAAAATGGACAGGCATTCCAGTTTGTGTTGGGATTGCTCCAACAAAGGCGTTGAGTAAAGTCGCCAATAAGATTGCTAGAAAATTCCCTAAAGAAACCAAAGGTGTTTATGTTATAGATTCTGAAGAAAAACAAATTAAAGCCCTGAAATGGATTAAATTAGAAGATGTTTGGGGAATAGGGAGAGCATTGCAAAAACGACTGGCTATAAAAAAATGTAAAACAGCGTTTGATTTTACGCAACTATCAGATGAGTGGGTAAGAAAAAATTTCTCAATCACCGAATGGAAACTCAAGAAAGATCTAGAAGGTATTCCAACACTTAAATTAGATGAAATTAAAACAAAAAGAGCTATTGCTACAACACGAAGTTTTGAATACACTTTTTCAGATATCGATAATATAAAAGAACGCATATCAACTTTTGCGAACAGTTGTGCTGAAAAACTTCGTAAACAAGAATCCAGTTGCTACATGATAATCGTAATGTTAAGTAGTGACAGGCATAAAAAAGATTTAGAGCAGCATCGTGCGAGTAGAGTGGTAAAATTTTCATTTCCAACTGATTCATCTCTCACTATATGTAAGCATGCAGTTGAAGCAGTTTCATCAATTTTTAAAGAAGGCATAAAGTATAAACGCGCAGGAGTTATTGTTACAGGTTTGGTGCCAACATTTAACCACCAACTAAATATCTTTGAACATGAAAACCCCAAGCATAAACCTTTAATGACAGCCATTGATGGTATTAATAAGAAGTACAAGGATTATAAAATAAAACTTGGAAATCAAGACTTGGAACGCACCTGGAAAATGCGCCAAGAACGATTATCACCAAGATACACAACAAAGATTAACGATATTATTAAAGTAAAATAACTGTCATTTTAAGTGAAACGAAGAATCTTTGTTTAGTTATTAATAAAAAATGCTTCACGCTATTTATAATGACAAAAAATCTAATAAATGTATAAAACAAATAACCTAACCTTTTTCATACCTCAAAAAACAAATTACTTAGGTGCAATACTAGTGGACACAGGAATTTCAGCAGGATTCCCATCACCAGCCGAAGATTTTAAAGAACAACGCCTATCGTTAGACGAAGAACTTATTAAAAACAAAGAAGCCACTTTTTTTGCACGTGTAAGCGGGCAATCAATGATAAACGCAGGATTAAATGATAATGATTTATTGGTTATAGATAGAAGCTTAGAACCAGAACATAATAAAATAGCTGTTTGTTTCCTCGATGGTGAGTTTACTGTAAAACGATTAAAAGTTGAAGAAGATGGCGTTTGGTTGCAACCTGAAAACGATAATTACAAGCCAATCAAGATAACCCAAGACAACCAATTTGTTATTTGGGGAATTGTTACCAATGTGATTAAAAAAGTATAACTTACGCTAAAAATTTTAATCCAATTAACACATGGTAGATTTATCCACCTTCGATATATCTCTTATTATTTTATTTTTCGCAATTACTCTTTTTATAGGGATTTATGTGTCAAAACAATCAGGGAAAAGTTCAGCTGAATATTTTTTATCAGGAAGAAGTATGCCTTGGTGGTTACTTGGAGTGTCTATGGTGGCAACAACGTTTTCTACAGACACACCTAACTTAGTAACAGACATTGTAAGAACCAATGGTGTTTCAGGCAATTGGGTCTGGTGGGCATTTTTAATTACAGGATTATTAACCGTTTTTGTATATGCAAAACTTTGGAGAAAATCTAAGGTAAATACAGACATTGAATTTTATGAATTACGCTATGGTGGAAAACCTGCGAGATTTTTAAGAAGCTTTAGAGCCATTTATTTAGGAATTATTTTTAACATTCTAGCAATGGCTGGAGTAACTCTTGCCGCAATTAAAATAGGTAGTATCATGTTGGGGTTACAACCCTGGGAAACAGTTGTATATGCAGGAGTCATTACTGTGGCTTTTAGTGCGCTTGGAGGTTTTAAAGGGGTTGTTTATACCGATTTTATTTTATTTTTTACAGCAATGGCAGGCGCTATTGGAGCAGCATATTATTTAGTTGGATTGCCAGAAATTGGTGGTTTGGAAGCACTACTACAGCATGAAAATGTTGTAGATAAATTAAATATATTACCAGATTTTAGTAATACAGAAGCACTCATAACGCTACTAGTTATACCACTAGCCGTACAATGGTGGAGTAGTTGGTATCCTGGAGCCGAACCTGGAGGTGGAGGTTATATTGCACAGCGAATGCTAGCTGCCAAAGATGAAAACCATGCTATTGGCGCTACGTTTTTCTTTAATATAATGCACTATGCCTTGCGCCCTTGGCCATGGATTGTTGTGGCTCTGGCTTCGTTGGTTGTCTTTCCTGATTTGGTAAGTATTCATGAAGCATTTCCAAATGTTGCTGAAGACAAACTAGGCCATGATTTGGCTTATTCTGCGATGTTAACTAAGCTGCCTAGTGGTTTACTAGGGCTGGTTTTAGCATCGTTGGTAGCGGCATATATGAGCACGATTTCAACGCATTTAAATTGGGGAAGCTCCTATATAGTAAACGATTTTTATAAGCAACAAATAAATAAAAATGCTTCTGAAAAACAATTAGTGGCAGTTGGTAGGATGTCAACGGTATTGCTCATGGTTTTTAGTGCATTATTTGCCCTAGTGTTACAAAATGCACTTCAGTTATTTGATATTATTTTAATGTTTGGAGCGGGAACAGGCCTTATTTTTATACTACGTTGGTTTTGGTGGCGCATTAATGCATGGAGTGAGATTTCAGCAATGTTCGTTTCAGGGATTGTGTCCATGTTAATTGCATTTACTTCCTTGGGCGAAATATTATTTGGTGATGGGGCACTTATGCCTTCTTGGGCCAAATTTCCATTTATAGTTTTAGTGACCTCCATAGTTTGGATTATTGTAACATATATAACACAGGCCGAAAGTAAAGAGATACTTCAGCAGTTTTATAAAAAAATTCAACCTGGTGGACCAGGATGGAGCAAAGTAGTTAATGAAGCACGTGATGAAAATATTGAAGTAATAGATTCTAATGAAGGTTGGAGTGTGCCCTCAGGCATCTTAGCGATGTTAGTTGGCTGTATGCTAATCTATAGTGTTATGTTTGCAACTGGGTATTTTATCTATGGAGAATACAGGAGCGCATTAGCATTATCTGGAGTTGCTTTAATTTCAACATATATTTTAATGAAACTTTGGAAAAAAATAAAGGCTTCAATATTGTAGAAATTAACGTATAAAAAGAGGCTGTTTAAAAAGTAATGAATAACTATAATTTGTCTTTCTGAGTAGAGTCGAAGAATCTTAAATATCAAAATATTAGATATTTCGACTGCGCTCAATATGACACTACAAATTACTTTTTAGACAGCCTTATTTTTATTTTAAAATAAATACTTAGCTTTAGTCTGCTAAGACTATAATTTTATCATCGTTCATTTCAATAGTACCAGAATTTATGGCTAACCAAACACCTTTATCTGCTTTAGTAAATCTATCTTCAACTTCTTCATCAAGTTGAATGTTCCCATAAACTTTTACATGTCCTTCTTTAAGTAGGGAAACAATTGGTGCGTGATCTTTCAACATTTCAAATTCACCGTTTACTCCTGGAACAGCAACCGATTCTACTTCTCCACTATATAATGTGGCTTCTGGTGTTACAATTTCTAAATACATATTTTCTAGTCATCAGTTTGCAGTCATCAGTCTTCAGTCACTGCATGCTGTGGACTGTGGACTGTGGACTAAATTTAAGCTTCAGCAAGCATTTTATCTCCTGCTTCAATAGCTTCTTCAATGGTTCCTTTAAGGTTAAACGCTGCTTCTGGTAAGTGATCCAGTTCACCATCCATAATCATGTTAAATCCTTTTATAGTTTCTTTGATATCTACTAATACACCTGGAATTCCTGTAAATTGCTCAGCCACGTGGAACGGTTGCGATAAGAAACGTTGTACACGACGTGCACGTCCTACAGCCAGTTTATCTTCTTCAGATAATTCTTCCATACCTAAAATGGCAATGATATCTTGTAATTCTTTATAGCGCTGTAATAGCTCTTTTACTCTTTGCGCACAGTCGTAATGTTCAGCTCCTAAAATATCAGCAGTTAAAATTCTTGATGTAGAATCTAATGGATCCACCGCTGGATAAATACCTAACTCTGCAATTTTACGAGATAAAACTGTTGTGGCATCTAAGTGAGCAAATGTTGTTGCAGGTGCAGGATCGGTTAAATCATCTGCAGGCACATAAACCGCTTGTACAGATGTAATAGACCCTCTTTTGGTTGATGTAATACGCTCTTGCATGGCACCCATTTCGGTTGCTAATGTAGGTTGGTAACCTACCGCAGATGGCATACGACCAAGTAATGCAGATACCTCAGAAC
>CAXBFU010000006.1:0-138699 GCA_963975205.1 uncultured Flavobacteriaceae bacterium
TACAACAAAACCCTCGTATTTACAAGGGTTTTGCAATATTATGAATGCGCCTATTTAGTTTAGTTAGAAAGTTTACATCCTACTTGTTTTTGCAAGTAGGATGTACTTTTTTAGTAGAATTTTTTAATTTTTTTAAGCTTTGCTTTCCAAGTGTTTAAATCACTTTTGTGCTTTTCAATATTTTTAAAAACATCTTTTACCAAAGGGTTGTCATCATCAACATTAGAGAAAAACTGTAAATTGTTTTCTAACTGATTTATTTCTCCTTTAATATCACCTATTTTCTTTCTAATAAAATTGTGTTCGTTATCTAATGATCGTGTGTCATTAGCATTTGCCATAGTGTTCAACTTATTATCGTATTTTAATAATTCAGTATCTGTTTTACTTATATTTAGTTTACCATATAAAGCATCGATTGCTTTATTAAATTTTCCATCAATAAAACGTTTGTTGTATGGTACACGACCTATTGCTTTCCACGCAGCAATTTTCTCTTTTATAATAACTAAACTTGCTTCAATGTCATCTGTAAACTCCAAAGAACTTAAGTCTTCTAGAAATTTTGTTTTCTTATTTAAAGCTTCAACTTCTTCTTTATTGGCAGCATTCTTGTTTTCGTGAAACCTATCAAAATAATGATTGCAAGCAGATTTGAATTGTTTCCATATTTTATCGCTATCCTTTCTTGGTACATGACCAATTTTTTTCCAATCGCTTTGAATTTTCTTCATTAACGAAGTAGTGGTTTCAAAATCTTCGCTGTCTTTGTTATCTTCGGCTATTTTGATGAGCTCATTTTTTTTCTGAAGATTATCATATTGATCTTTCTTCAAGCTTTTATAGAAAGCATTTTTTTTACGGTTAAATGATCTCACAGACGATTTAAACTTTGCCCAAGTTTCTTCGTTTACTTTAATAGGAACTTTTCCAGCATTAAAAAACTCTTCACGAAGCGCTTCCATAGATTTTATCTTTTTTTGCCATGCATTATGGTTATTGGCTTCATCTTTAGCTATGGCATTTATTTTTGAAATTATTTCGTGTTTTATTTCTAAATTTTTCTCGTAAACTTTATCCATCTCTTCAAAAAACACTTGTCGCTTTTCATGAATGGTTTTTGTGGCTGCGCTAAAGCGTTCCCAAATATCTTCCCTATAATTTTTATCTACAGGACCTAATTCTTCTTTCCAAATTTTATGAAGCACTTGTAATTCTCTAAAAGCCCTGTTGCTATCGTTATCTTGTGCTAATTCTTCTGCGCGCGCAATTAGTTTTTGTTTTTGTTCAAGATTATGCTTGAAATCTAAATCTCTCAAATCGCGATTTAGATGAAGGAAATCGTAAAAAATCTCTACATGATGGTGGTAATTATTCCATACATTATTGTATTTATCTCTTGGTATTGGACCAGCATTTCTCCAACTTTCCTGAAGTTCTTTAAAATGCTTATAGGTTGTGTTTATATTTTCTTCAACATTTATAAGTCCTTTTATTTCTTCAATAATTTCTAGGCGTTGTTCAAGATTGGCTTTTAAGTTCTTTTCTAAATTTTTATAATAGTCTTGACGTTTATCGCGATACTCTTTAAAAACTTCATTAAAGCGTGTTTTTTCGGGGCTATTAAAATGAAAATCTATAGAGTTGCCTCCACCTGCTAAGAACTCTTCTTTTTTTTCTTCTAATAATGCACTAAATTTTGCATTAAACTCATTTTTAATAGTATCAAAATGAGTTTTTATAGTTTGGATTTTTTCGTTTTTTACTAGATGCTCAAGTTCATCGACCAATGCAGTTAATGACATGGCATGATAATCTTTTTCTTTTATATCATGACGCTTGCTATTTGATTCATCTTCGGCGTCTTCGGCGTTTGAGGCTTCAATTTCTTCTAATACGTCATTATCTTTTTTAGTTGACTCTGTATCTGCTTCTGTTTCTTGGTTAGTACTATTTTCAAGAGAAGATGCTTCAGTAGTTTTAGCATCTAAATTTACGTCTTCGGTAGCATTGCTATTGGTTGATAATTCTTCTTTAGACCCTTCTTTTGCAGTATTTACTTTAACATTATCACCTTGAGGCGTATTTTTTTCTTTTATTCCATCTGCTTCTTGCAGGTTATCTTTCTCAGACATTTCTTTCAATGTTTAGGTTCGTCAAAATCTTAAAGTTTAAAGATACTATTAACACAGGTAATTACAAAGTTTTCAAGTCTATTTAGACTGGTTTTAGCATTTTTGCCAAACCTTCCAAGCCTTTTCTGCTTGAAGCTCTAACATTTTTGAGCCATTGCAAGTGGTTGCTCCTTTAATTTTTGCAATGGTTAAAAATTTAGTTTCTTCTGGGTTGTAGATAAGATCAAAAACCAAATGTGTTCCATTAATGCCATCGTAAGGAATATTTGGGCATTCGTTGGTTTTTGGATACGTTCCAAGAGGTGTGCAATTAATAATTATTTGATGCGATTTTATGTCGTTTTCAGTAAGTGAATCATATGTAAAAGCATTATTTCCAGTAGGTTTTCTTGACACATATTTGTATTTAATACCTAGCTTTTTTAAAGCATAAGCAATTGCTTTTGAAGCGCCTCCAGTTCCTAAAATTAACGCCTTTTTATGTTGTGGTTTTAAATGCGGTTCTATTGATTTTTTAAAACCAAAATAGTCGGTATTATAACCTATTAATTTTCCTTTTTTGGTAATTTTAATCGTGTTTACAGCATTAATTTTTTTTGCTGTTTTATGCAGTTTATCAAGATATGGAATAATGGCTTCTTTATAAGGAATAGTAACGTTTAAGCCTCTAAGTTTTTTTGTGGAATTTATAATTTCAAGGAACTTATCAATAGTGTCAATGTCATAATTTTTATAGGTGTGTTTAAGGTCTTCGTTTTTAAATTTTTTATTAAAATAAGATTTTGAAAACGAGTATTCAATATTTTTTCCTATAAGACCAAATTCAGCCATTTATTTTCCTTGTTTTTTTTCCATACCATTCCAAAGCTAAAACTAATAATATACCCAATAATATATATACTATTGCAATATAAGTTTCACTTTGCATTTTTGGAATGAAGCGAGTATAGTTTTCAATGATTTTTTCACCTCTGGAATCTAGAATTAACAATCCGTTCTCGGAGGTTTTGTATATGGTTTCTTTCCAAGGCCACACAACGCCAAGAGAACCAATAATAAATCCCATTAACAAAGAAAGGGTAATATTTCTAAAGTGTTTAAGTACATAATTAAGAATATGCGAAAAAGTGACCAATCCAGCGACAGATCCTAAGGTAAAAACTCCTAATACTTTTAGCATTCTAATTCGTTCGAGATTGTTTGTAAACGAAAAATCGCCAGTAAAAATGTCAAAAATTGTGTCGTAAAGTGCATTTACAGAGTCCACTAATAATAACACATAATTTCCAAGAAGTATTAAAATAAAAGAGCCAGAAAACCCAGGAAGTGTCATTCCAGTTACACTAATCATTCCACATAAAAACACAAACCAAAGGTTGTCGTTTTGCGTAGCTGGATCTAAAAAACTGATGCTTACACCAATAATAATACCAATACAAACCGATAGAATTGTTTTATTGCACCAGCCATCAAAATCTTTGCCTATATAGTAAATCGAGCCAATAATCATTCCAAAAAAGACACTCCAAACATACAGTTCGTAATTAACAATTAAATAGTCCAATATTTTTGAAACACTAAAATAGCTCACAATCATACCTAAAAACAGTAAGCTTAAAAAGCGTCCATTTATATAACGAAAAAAGCTTTTAAACCTACCATTAATAAGTAGCTTAAAGGCTTTGCCATTTACCTTTTGCAAAGAATATATAAACTCTTCATAGAAACCAGCCACAAAAGCTACCACACCACCAGAAACACCAGGAACTTTATTTGCGGCTCCCATGCCTAGTCCTTTAATGACTAAAAACAACTTGTCTGTAAGTGTTCTTGTACTTTGCATTATGCTTTAGATTTTTTACTTCCTAAATTTTCAAGAATTAGTATGGTAGCAAAACCAATAATTACAAATAATATAGCATACATAATTTGGTTATCACCACTATAAGAGTTTGGCAAAACGCTTTCGTCTAAAAGGGTTACTTCAATACCTTCAGAATTAATACGAGTTTTCAAAACTCTTTTCCAAGGCCATATTTTATTTAATGATCCAATCATAAAGCCAGTGAGAACAGCTAAGGTTATATTTTTTTTGTGTTTAAACATCCAATTTAGCAGTTTAGAAAATACCTTTAGACCAATTATAGCTCCAATTGCAAGTAGAACGAATTTTAACAATGCACCTTTTAACATTTCGAAGTTGCCTGTTGATATACCCTCAATAAGATTGTTTACGGTATTAATTACCGTTTCATAAGCACCTAGTATTAATAAAATAAAAGCGCCTGAAATTCCAGGTAAAATCATAGCTATTATTGCTATGAAACCACAAAATAACAAGTAAATGGAACTGTCGGGAGTTGCAAAAGGTTCGGCAAGCGTAATAAAATATGATAAAATTGTGGTGATTATAATGGCAACGATAACTTTTGGTGACCATGTTTTAATTTGCTTTCCAATGTATAGAATGCTTGCCAAAACAAGACCAAAAAAGAAGGACCAAAGTAAAATGGGTTCGTTGTGCAGTAACCATTTGATTAATTTAGCTAAAGACAAAATACTTATAGCAATTCCAGAGAATAGGGCTAATAGAAAAGTACCGTTTATAGAATTCCAAGCAGATTTAAAACCGTTTTTTTTCCATACTTTAAAAACATTTAGATTTACATTGTCGATACTTTCAATAAGTTCTTCGTAAATCCCTGAAATAAAAGCTATTGTACCTCCTGAAACTCCAGGGACTACATCGGCTGCACCCATTGCTATTCCTTTTAAAGAAATAATGAGATAGTCTAATAAACGTCGTTGCATTAATTTTAATTTAAGAAACGTAAAGTTAGGTAATTTTTAGTTTGAAGGGTTTCTATATGTTTCTATAATTTCCCTTACTGTTTTTAAAGAATAAATGGCAGGAAAGAGTTCTTGGATAATAAAATAGAACTCCACATTTATGCGTAAGGCATTGTTTAAAAAAACAAGCGCATCATTTTCTTTTCCTAGGATAAAATGTATGCCAGCCAAACGGTACTGCACTTCTTCATTCTCAGGGTAAAATTCTAAAGTTTGATCTAGATTGAAGATTGCTGCTTCATATTCACCTAGTTGTATTAAAATATCGGCTCTTGATAACCATGTTTTTAATTCATAGTTTCCCAGTTCAAGTGTTTTTTTATAACCACGTTCGGCTTCTTCCAAAAAGTTTAAGCGTTGGTTTATTTGAGCGTAAAGCTTCCAATAGATAACATTTTCGGTGTCAATATTAATTGCCTTGTTTATGTAATAAAGGGCTTTTTGGTAGTTTTGTGCTTTGTTGTAAAAATTGGTTATAGCAATCCAACCTTTATCTAATAGTGGATCTTCTTCAACTGTTTTGTAGTAGTGCTGTACTGCTAGTTCTTTTTGGTCCAGTTTTTCATAACATTTACCAATTCTAAGTAAAGCAAACGACGTTGGGTCGTCTATTGCTAGTGTGATTTTGTAATTTTCAATGGCTTCTTGGTAATGGGTTAATTTTTCCAAGACCTTTCCTTTTTCTAGATAAGCTCCAACAAACATATCGTCTGAAATAATAGCAAAATCAAATGATGCTAATGCTTTTTCATAGTCTTTAATCGAAAAGTATTGTTTGCCTAATTGATGCCATGCAACTTGACAATATGGATTGGTATCAAGGTATAGGTTTAAATAATCTATGGCTTCATGGTTTTGCTCTAAAAAGTCGAAACAGTAAATAATATTGTAAAGTGCTGAGTAGTCTTCAGTGTCTGTTTCCAAGCATTTCATAAAATAGAATTTGGCATCTTCAAACTTATCCAAGAAGAGATATTCCATTCCTAAAAGTGAGTAAATATCTGCCGATTCTTCAGTAAATTCGAGTGCTTTTTTTAGAGTTTGAATCGCTTTTTGATGCTTGTCTTTTTTTGAGAAAATATTAGCTTTCTGAATGTAGATTTCTTCGTTGTTTGGTGCTATCTCGTATAAATCGTTTAAAAGCTCATCAGCTTTTTCAAACTTATTTTCAAATACATGCACTTCAACTTGAAATAATTTTAAACTTAATGACGCTGGATGTTGTTGCAACCCAAGGTTTATAGCCTTTTTAGCTAAAGCTATTTTCCCATTGTCTAAATAGTGATGAATAATATTCTCGAATTCATTTGAGTCAAAAAACAATACGTTATTGGTTTTTAACATGGACTCAAATTTTGTGAGTGATAGATTATTGTTGTCGTCGTATTGACTAAACTCCATAGGTGGCATTAAAAATTCACAAAATAAAATTAACATTCTATTGTTTAGATATTTGAGTAATCCTTCAATGTTTTCAACAAAGTAATTAACAGCAATTTCCCTGACCTAATCTAGGGTTTAAACTATTTTGTCAAGTATATTTTTAATGATGTTACAGCCTGTAATTAATTCATTATCAGATATTGTAAGAGGAGGCGTGATACGAATGGCAGAGGGTTCAAACAATAACCAAAAAAGGATCAAGCCTTCTTGTTGGCATTGCAAAATGACACGATTTGCTATCTCGGAAGATGGTAAAATGGCAGCTAACATTAACCCTTTGCCTCTAATTTCTTTAATAAGTGGATGTTTTAAATGCGCTTTTATAAGCGTTTCTTTTCTTAAAGTATCAGGTAATAAATTTGTGTGTGTTATTTCAGTAAGTGTTGCTAATGCTGCGGAAGCGATTACAGGATGTCCACCAAAAGTTGTAATGTGACCAAGTTTGGGCTTGTCTTTAAGGCAGTCCATCATGGTTTTGGAAGCAGTAAAAGCACCAATTGGCATCCCTCCTGCAAGACCTTTTCCTATGACTACAATATCTGGAATGCAATTGTAATTTTCAAATCCAAAAAGGCTTCCTGTTCGACCAATCCCTGTTTGAATCTCGTCTAGAATTAAAAGAGCACCAACCTCTTGACATCGCTTTTGTACTTTTTGCAAGTAATTATTTGAAGGCACGATAAACCCAGCACCACCTTGAATGGTCTCTAATATTACTGCAGCTGTTTTTGTGGTTATTTTTATTAGATCTTTTGGGTTATTAAAGGTAATAAACCGTACATCAGGAATTAAAGGCCTAAAAGGTTGTTTGCGTTCTTCAAACCCCATAATACTCAAGGCTCCCATGGTATTGCCATGGTAGGCTTTTTTTGCTGCAATAATTTCTGAGCGTCCTGTATAACGACGTGCTAGTTTAAGTGCGCCTTCAATGGCTTCGGTGCCAGAATTGGTTAAATAGGTGCTTTCTAAAGGTTTTGGTAAGTGTTTTGCCAACAGTTTTGTTAAGTTTACAGCTGGTTTTTGAATATATTCACCATATACCATGACATGCAAATATTTGTCCAATTGTTCTTTTATGGCTGAAATAACTTTAGGATGTCTATGGCCTAAAGGACATGCTGAAACTCCAGCAACAAAATCTAGGTACGCTTTATTATTGGAATCGAAAATATAACTTCCCTCAGCATGGGAAATTTCCATGGCTAATGGATGTGGAGTCGTTTGTGCTTGATATTTAAAAAAATCGTCTTTGATTTTATTGTTTTTTTGTAATTTTTTTTGATGCTTTACCACCAATTTTTGGCTTTTTAGGAATATTTCTAGATGCTTTACTTTCTTTTTGTTTGCTTTTGCTTCTTGTATCAGATTCTTTTACTCGCTTCATAAGTGCTTCGTCAAAAAAATTGTCTTGAGGTACGTAGTCTTCTAATCCTTTAATAATAGGTAGTTCTATAGGAGGGTCGTCTTTAAAAAGGTCGTCAACACTTTTTGGACGTTCATCATCACGCCATACAAAGCCTTTTAATAAACTTTCCTTTTCTGGGAAATCACCTTCTGGGAATACATTGCCATCTACTTCTTTAATTTTTCGTACTTCATCTATGGTATTATCTGTAATCCAGATTTTTATGATTCCAGACTTCGATTTATCGGTTCCTACAAGTTCATTTTTATCATTTCTCATGTAATAAATTGACTCAGCATTTTTAATAATATCTATTGTACTAAGTTTATTATCTTCAAAAAAACCAAAGAGTTGTTTTCCAGACATTTGATGGTAGCCATCGCCAAGTGAATCATTACTTATAATAAAGGCATTATCAAATACTTTTAATGAATCTAGCTTTTTGGTTTCTGGATTTGATATTAAATGAATGGTATCTCCTGTCATTTGGTTGCCAATGTTCCATAAAACTGGTGTGCGTTTTTTAGCAAAATTATCATTTGAAGAAAACCGACCCAAATTAATAAGTTTTGTTAATCCAGTTTTATGGTTTACATGAATAGAGTCGGCTTTTCCGCTAATATCCGATTTGTATATTTTAGCATTGTAATAGGCTCTTGTAATCCTGTTTTCAGGTGTTCCTGTTACCATTAAGGTGTCACTATGTATATAAATAGAATCATTTTCTTGAACCGAAATAGCTAAAGCACGTTTGGTAATAAATACTGAATCTCTGTCTCTAAAAACTTCGGCATAATGCCCTTTAATAATGGCTTTGTTTATGGTATCGGTAATTTTTATGTTGTTGGTTGCCGATGCATAACTTCTATTTCTATCAAAGTATAAACTATCACCTTCTATGATGCGATCGTCATAGTCTATACGTGATTTTTTAAGGAAATAACCTGTGTCGTTTTTAGTATCGTAAAATCCGCGTTCACAGTATATTTTACTAGTTTCGCCAGTAATGGTAGTTGGCCCAAAAAGATAGGCTTTTCCAGTTTCGGAATAATAATCCAATTGTTCAGAATCAATAACATATTCAGGATTTACCAATTTTACATTTTGTACAAATTGATATTTTTTATTAGTCATATAATAACGTCCTATTTGGCTAGTAATAGTTCCAGATGAATCCTTAACAACTGTTCCGCCACTTTTATAATAAGCTTGTTGTTTTACACGATCCATATATAATGTATCCGACTTGATTATAGATGTTGGGTCGGTCAATACTACATCGCCACTAGCAAAAGCGAGTTTCGTGATGCCGCTGTACTCAACATATTTCGAATTCATGTTAATGGAATCCCCTTGCTTTATATTAACGTTGCCATAGGCTTCTACAAAATTCTCTTGTGCGTAATGTATGGCTCTATCGCACCACAAATCAATACCATCATGAATAATGTGCACTTGTTGCGAATCGTCTCTGGTTAAAATTTTTGCTCCAGGGTATTTTTCTTCATTGATTTCGAAATCTCCAGCGTACATAACACGTATTTCCCGCTTTTGTTGAGCAAAAATGCAAGTGGATATAAAAAAAGCAGTGATTGCAAGTAGATA
Source organism: uncultured Flavobacteriaceae bacterium (assembly GCA_963975205.1). GTDB lineage: Bacteria > Bacteroidota > Bacteroidia > Flavobacteriales > Flavobacteriaceae > Pontimicrobium. The sequence goes on from CAXBFU010000006.1 coordinate 9,439, forward strand.
TGTGAATTTATAAAACTTCAAGGCACATTATTTATTGGTAAAAATAACTATATATATTAGTTCTTTATTGCTAGTTAATAAATATTTAGCATTGCATATATTTAAATTGTTTTAATTTATTTAGCCAAAAAGTATAAATATCTTTATAAAAAACCTGTAAACAACAATGCTGAATACAGGTTTCATTTATTAAATTAGCCTTGTTTACCTAAAAATTGTTTGCTTTCGGTCTGGGCCAACAGATACTATTTTAATAGGTGTTTCCAGTTCTTTTTCTAAAAAATGGATGTAGTCGTTTAGTTCTTTTGGTAATTGGGAAGTGTCTTCCATAGCTGTAAGATCTTCTTTCCAACCTTTAAACTCTTTATAAATTGGTGTGACATTTTCGGGTTCTATATTATAAGGTAAATGTGTAATTTCTTTGCCTTTATATTTGTATGAAGTACATACTTTTAAGGTTTTAAAACCTGAGAGTACGTCGCCTTTCATCATCATTAATTGTGTAACACCATTTACTTGGCATGCATACTTTAAAGCTACTAAATCCAGCCATCCGCAACGACGACTACGTCCTGTTGTGGCTCCAAATTCATGACCAACACGTCCCATTGTTTCTCCAACCTCGTCGAATAATTCGGTTGGGAAAGGTCCTGAGCCAACACGAGTGGTATAGGCTTTAAAAATACCAAAAACATCTCCTATTTTATTTGGAGCAATTCCTAATCCTGTACAAGCACCTGCTGCTGTTGTATTTGAAGATGTTACAAAAGGATAGGTTCCAAAATCTATATCTAAAAGCGATCCTTGTGCACCTTCGGCTAAAATAGATTTCCCATTTTTTTGAGCTTGGAAAATATACTCTTCAGAATCTATAAAAGTTAAAGATTTTAAGACATCAATGGCTTCAAAAAATTCTACTTCTAGCTCATCTAAATCATATTGAATATTTACATCGTAAAAATCAATCATAGCTTCATGCTTATTGGCTAATGCACGATATTTATCTTTCCAGCCTTCTAATTCAATATCACCAACGCGAATACCATTACGACCAGTTTTGTCCATATATGTTGGACCAATACCCTTTAAAGTTGAACCAATTTTTGCTTTTCCTTTGGCAGTTTCACTAGCAGCATCCAATAAACGGTGTGTTGGTAGAATTAAATGTGCTTTTCTTGAAATTAACAATGACTTTCTATAATCTACATTTTGCTCAGCGAGTTTATCCAGTTCTTTTTTAAAAATGACAGGGTCAATCACCACGCCATTTCCAACAAGGTTGACAGCCTCTTCATGAAATATTCCTGATGGGATTGTATGTAAAACATGCTTCATGCCATTAAATACAAGTGTGTGTCCTGCATTTGGACCTCCTTGAAAACGAGCAATAATATTGTAGTTAGAGGTGAGTACGTCAACAATTTTTCCTTTGCCTTCATCTCCCCATTGTAAACCTAGTAGTAAATCTACTGCCATTATGTAATTAGTTTGTTGGTTGTTTTTTTGTTCCGTAAAAGTAGAGTGAATGGTTATGAATATCTATGTCAAAAACTTCTTCGATTGTTTTTTTAATCGACTGAATTCTAGGGTCGCAAAACTCGATAACTTCGCCACTGTCGGTTAAAATAACATGGTCATGTTGTTTATCGAAATACGATTTTTCGTAATGTGCCTGATTTTGCCCAAATTGGTGTTTTCTAACTAAGGTACAATCCAATAAAAGCTCAATAGTGTTGTAAAGTGTAGCTCGAGACACACGATAGTTTTTGTTCTTCATTTTGATATATAAAGATTCAATATCAAAATGATCGTTACTATCATAAATTTCTTGAAGTATGGCATAACGCTCAGGCGTTTTTCTATGGCCATTTTCTTCTAAAAATTTTGTGAACACATTTTTTACAATGTCCTGATTTTTATTTTCGGTTTTTGCACTCATAAATCCGTTGCAAATTTAAACTATTTTTTAAACTCTTGATACTTTTTCTATACCATTAATTTTTTTAAGCCTGTCCATTAATTTCTTAACTAAATTGTTGTTTTTAACGACCACAGTAATTTTTCCATTAAACACACCATGGTCAGTATCAAAACTAATATTCTTCATGTTTACATGCATGTTACTGGATATTACTTTGGTAATATCATTTACCAAACCAAGGTTATCGATGCCATTTAATTTAATAATGGCTGTAAACTCTTGTTGGGAAGAATCTATCCATTTTGCCGACATGATTCTATAGGCATAATTAGACTGTAAGCTTAGTGCATTTGGACAGTTTTTTTTATGCACTTTAATACCCTCGTTAATGGTTAAAAAACCAAAAACGGGATCACCAGGAATTGGATTGCAGCAATTTGAGAGTTTGTAGTTAAGCTTTTCTTCTTCCTTGCCAAAAACCAACATATCGTATTTAGCAGTTATTTCATCTCTATTGATATCTTCTTTTGAAGCCGATGGTTTACGAGTAATTTTGTTTTTAATAAAACTTACTAAAGCATTACTTCTTGAAGCTGCAAAATCTTTAAGCATTTTGCTGTCAATGGCACCAATACCAACACGGTAAAAAAGGTCAAGACTGGTTTTTAAATTAAAATAATTTACCAATTCGTTAATTGACTTTTCATTAAGCGTAATTTTGAGTTGCTTTAATTTTCGGCGTAATATTTCTTTACCATCTTCAGCAACAATTTTGGTTTCGGCTTTTAGAGATGATTTTATTTTACTTCTTGCCCTAGCAGTGGTAGCATAATCTAACCAGTTGGTATTTGGTTTGGCATTTTCCGAGGTCATGATTTCTACTTGGTCGCCACTTTTTAATTCATGGCTTAATGGTACCAACTTGCCATTTACTTTTGCGCCACGTGTTTTCATGCCGACTTCGGTGTGAATACTAAAAGCAAAATCCAAAGGTGTTGCTCCTTTTGGTAACGATTTTAGGTCACCTGTAGGTGTAAAAACAAATATTTCCTTGGAGTATAAATTGAGTTTAAACTGTTCTACAAAATCTACAGCATTTCCATCAGGGTTTTCTAGTGCTTCTTGAAGCCTGCTAATCCATGCATCAAGTGTGTCTTCTTTTTGGTTTCCTTCTTTATATTTATAATGTGCTGCATAGCCTTTTTCGGCTATTTCGTTCATGCGTTCACTACGAATCTGTACTTCAACCCAACGTCCTTTTGGACCCATTACAGTAATATGCAAAGCTTCGTAACCTGTAGATTTTGGTGATGAAATCCAGTCGCGTAATCGAATAGGGTTGGGTCTAAAATGGTCTGTAACAATGGAATAAATTTTCCAAGCTAAGAATTTTTCATTTTCAATATCGGATTTGTAAATAATTCTAACTGCAAACTTATCGTAAACCTCATCAAAGGATACACCTTGTTTTAGCATTTTTCGACGTATGGAGAAAATAGATTTTGGTCGTCCTTTTATATCGTAGTTTAAACCTTCTTTATCTAATGAGATTTTTAAAATATTGCTAATCTCCTTGATGTAAGCATCTTGTTGCTCTTTGCTTTCTCTTATTTTAAGTAAAATATCGTTGTACACTTCTGGTTCGGTGTACTTTAAACCAAGGTCTTCAAGTTCGGTTTTAATATTATATAGGCCTATTCTATGCGCTAATGGTGCATAAATGTAAAGCGTTTCTGAAGCAATTTTTACTTGTTTGTCTTGACGCATGGATTCCATGGTTTGCATATTATGCAATCTATCGGCAATTTTAATGATGATTACACGAACGTCGTCATTTAAGGTAAGTAGCATTTTACGAAAATTCTCTGCTTGCATGGAGACGTTCATGTCCTTTTTTAATGAGGATATTTTAGTAAGGCCATCAACAATTTTAGCAACTGCATCACCAAACATTTGCTGAATATCGTCTATGGTGTAATTGGGATTGTCTTCGACTACATCATGAAGCAATGCCGCAGCAATAGACGTAGCATCCAAGCCAATTTCCTGGGCAACAATTTTTGCCACAGCCAATGGGTGGAAAATATAAGCTTCTCCCGATTTTCTACGTTGGTCTTTGTGAGCATCAAGAGCTATTTCAAAAGCACTTCTAATAAGTGTTTTATCCTCTTTTGAAAGCGTCCTGTAACTAACTTTTAGAAGTTCTTTGTAGGCTTTGGCAATAGCTGCATTTTCTTTTTCTATCTCTACATCTGTCATAGATTAAAAATAGCATAAAGTAAATTAATGAGCAATAGGTTTTTAGGATTTAATTTTTTATTTGTAAATTAATAAGATGAATTTACCAGATGAATTTTATCAAATAATTATCCTAGTCATAGTTATTGGTGTTGCTATGACTTTAGTGGATTACTTAACAAAAAGTAGTAGAAAGTTCCGAAGGCGAAGAAATAAAAAGGCAAGAAAGCAGTTTTAACTGAAGGTTATGGACTGTTAAACGAAGCTGGCAGTTATTTTTAACAAAATCAATTTACAAATTCTATTTAAAATTGCCAGAACTTAATTCAGTAATCAGCTTATCCATCATTTCCATGCCTTTTACCAATTCATCTTTTGCAATAAACTCATTAGCTCTATGTGCTTGTGCTATAGATCCTGGACCACAAATGGCAGATTGAAAGCCTTCAGCAGCATACTGTCCTGCTTCGGCAGCGTAAGATACTGTGTTAAGTTTTGAGTTGCCCGAAATACGTTTAACCAAATCAACGACATCATCAGTTTCTTTGGTATTTAAATGTATTACAGGAGGATGATTTTCAATGGTTTTAATTTCGAAACCAGGAAATATTTTTTGTAGTTCTTGTTCACGTTCGCGACAATAGGCTTCAAATTCAGAAACAATGGTTTTAGTATTATCCATTGGAATGGTACGCAAATCCCAATAAAAATGGGCTTTATCTGCAATAACATTTGGTGCAATACCACCATTTACCAAACCTATATGAATAGAAGAGTGAGGTGGATGGAAGCGTTCGTCCAATCGTTTATCGTCTATGAGTTGATTCATTTTGTTTTCCAACCATAAAATGAGACGCATGGCTTCGTGTATGGCACTTACTTCTTGTTTGATTCTGCTACTATGTCCAGCAGAACCATTTACATAAGTTTCCAGAATATAAATTCCTTTTTGTCCAACAATAGGTTCCATGAGCGAAGGCTCACCAATAATAGCATATTTGGGTGTTTCAGTGTAATGTGTTTTTATGGCTTGAGCTAATTCTGGACCAGCCAAACAGCCTACTTCTTCATCATAAGAAAAGGCAAAATAGATGGGTTTTTTTAAATCGGCTTTTACCATGTTTGGTAATGCAGCCAAACAACATGCCACAAAGCCTTTCATATCGCAAGAGCCTCTTCCGTAGAGTTTGCCGTCGCCTTTATCAGTGAGTTTAAAAGGGTCTGTTGTCCATTCTTGACCTTTAACAGGAACAACATCTGTATGACCAGAGAGAATCACGCCTCCATCAGCTTCAGGCCCAATTCTACAATGTAGTGAGGCTTTATTTTCTTCTACATTTGGAACTAAAGTTGTTGTGATTCCATAAGATTCAACATACTCTTTAATCCAAGTAATAATACTCATATTGCTTTCGCCACCAAGTACTGGAAAGGATACAAGTTTTGCTAAAATTTCTTCTACTGTCATATTAACTATAGTTTGTTGCTACTGCAATAATGAGTGCTAAAAATGCAATAATCATTAAAGTGATTAATACTGGAAATATAAACCGAATCCATCTGTCGATTGGGACACGACACATGCTTAACATGGCAATAAGTCCACCTAAAGTTGGATTGATTAAATTGGATAGACCATCACCAATTTGAAATGCTAAAATGGTGATTTGTCGTGTTAAACCGAGTGATTCTCCCAGAGGAAGCATCACAGGTAATGTTGCCAAAGCTTGACCACTTCCTGACGGAATAAAAAAGTTGATAACGGTTTGTGAGACAGACATGCTTATTGCTGAAGCGTACAAAGGTAAATCTTGTAGCATCACAGACAGGTTATATGAAATGGTATCACCAATATTTCCCATTTCCATAAGTACTTTTATAGACGTTGCATAACCAACCATAAAAGCTCCAGGAGCTGCGACAGATACTGCTTTTAAAACGGTTTCGCTCATGGTTGTGGCATCCATTCTGGATACAATACCGCAAAGTAGAGCAATCATTAAAAATACTGCAGATAGTTCGTTGAGGTACCATTTAAGGTTAAAAACACCATAAAGAATTACCAAAAGACCAAAAATAAATATTGAAATAACCAACCAGTTATTTCCTGTTACATTATAATCTTTAATCGGTTTTGACAAAGACATATTACTAGTATCCAGACCTTTGCCAAGGCTTTTTTCAGGATGTTTTGTTATTTTTTTAAAGTACCACACATTATAATATGCCATAATGCTCAAGCCAATAAAACTCAGCACACTTCGTAGCAAAGCTCCTGAAAACATTGGTAGTTCTGCTATTTTATGTCCAGTTCCAACTGTATATGGATTAATAGGTGAGAGCCCAAAACCAATGGTCATGGCACCAACCGAAATTCCTGCTGCCAAAATTAAATCACCACCAAGAGCTAAACTGAGTACTGCTGCAATAGGAACCATTGCGATATTGTTTTCATAACCAACGGCAACACCAAGTAACCCATAAATAAAGGTCATGATGACAATAATTAGGTTTTTGTTTTTTAAACCTAAATTTTTAACAATTGTGCCTACAGAATTTTCAACGGCTTTGGATTTTTCCATAAAACCAAACATGATAGCTCCAGCAAGTACAATAAAAATAATTTCAACAGCAGCTTTAAAGCCTAAAGGAATCGCTTTAAACATGTCCAATAATCCTATTGGAGTAGAATCTATAACACTATATGAGTTTGGTACTACGGCTTTTCTTCCATCCACTAGAATGCGTTCGTAAGTTCCAGCTGGAAGTATGTAGGTGAGAATTGTGACTAAAATGATAATACCAAACAACATGGTTACTGCATGCGGAATACGTTTGTACCATGGTTTGTTTTCAAGATTGATTTCGCTCATTCAAAAAAATAAAAAGCCTAAGATAGCCTTTATTTTTTTAAGACCTTAAATTCTTAATTCGTTGTAACAATGTTGGATGCGAATAGTGCATAAAAACATAAGTAGGATGAGGTGTTAAATTGCTTAAACTGTTTTTTGATAATTTTTTGAGTGATGTTATTAATGGCTCACCAGCATAAGTATCTTTAGCGTAATTATCTGCTTGATACTCAAATTTTCTAGATAAGTAATTCATGATTAAACCTGTAATCTCACTAATAGGACTGTACAATAATCCGAAAGCAATAAGACCAATATGAAAACTAGGAATCTCCACACCTAAAGCATTAGATAATATTGGATTTGAAATAAGAAGCGAGAGAATATAAAGCGTCAAACCAGTTAGCAAAATTGAGGCAGAAAGGTTAAAGATAATGTGTTTGCGTTTATAATGACCTACTTCGTGAGCTAACACAGCGACAATCTCTTCATCGTTTAAATCTTTAATCAATGTGTCGTAAAGGGTTACACGTTTTTCGCTACCAAATCCTGAAAAATACGCATTGGCTTTTGTGCTACGTTTAGAGCCATCAATAACAAATATTTTATTGAGTTTAAAACCAACAGTTTTTGCGTAAGCAGAAATTTTATTTCGTAAATCACCTTCTTCTAAAGGTGTTTGTTTGTTGAATAAAGGCACAATAAGTTTTGAGTAAAACATATTCATAAATATTGAAAACACAGCTACTAAAGCCCAAGCGTACAACCAAAAATTACTTCCAGTTGCTTCATAAAACCAAATGATGAGTGCTAAGATTCCGCCTCCAAGAATGACTAGCATAAGCCAACCTTTAATCTTATCAAGAATAAACGTTTTGGTAGTTGTTTTGTTAAAACCAAACTTTTCTTCAATCACAAAAGTTTTGTAGTAAGCAAATGGTGTTGTTATAATATCAGTCGCCAACATAATGATTCCGAAGAAAATAAGTGCTATAACAATGTTGTTGTCACTATAACTTCTTGCGATATTATCCACATATTCAAAGCCATCAAAATAGAAAAAACCAAGTGTTAATACCAATGAAAATAATGACGTGATATTAGAAAATTTATGATTAGTGGCTTTGTATAATTGTGATTTTTTGTATTCATCTTCATCATAAACATCTTGTAATTCAAGAGGTAATTCGTCATTAAAGTGTTTTGCATTAAGTGAACCTAAAATTTTGTCAATTATAAAATTAACAATGATAATTCCGATGATGATATAAAAAAGTGTAATAGAAGTCATTTTAGTTTTATTTAAGGCTAAAATAAAAAGTATTTGTCACACTGAGCGCAGTCGAAGTGCTTATTTAACAAAGTATTTAAAGTGCGATGCATTTCTACATTCTGCTAGTATTTGAAGCATATCAAAATCGCCATTAATTAAGGCTTCTTTTTTTGACCTTGTCCATTTTTTAATTTTCTTTTCAAAATAAATTGCTAGTAAAACATCATTAAAAATTTGTTGAAATTTTAATTCTAATGGTCTTCTTTTTAAAGTGTAACAGTCACGATTTTTTTCAAATTTGTGTTCATTTAGACGTTTGTCTAAGTTGTTTGTAATTCCTTTGTAATAGGAATTGTCTGAGCATTTTAGTATGTAAACAAAGTAAGAAAACATTTAGGTTTTTAGAGTCTTCGACTGCGCTCAGACGGACATTCATTATTAATTAAAACCACGTTGTCGTTTAGCTTCAAAAATCAAAATTCCAGCAGCTACAGACACGTTCATGGAATCAATTTGTCCTTGCATTGGAATGATAATATTTTGCGTTGAATGCTGCAACCACTCATCGCTAAGTCCAGTTGCTTCAGTGCCAACAACAATAGCTGTTGGTTTTGTATAATCTTGTGTGTGATAATCTACCGAAGCTTGCAATGCAGCACAATAGATGTTAATGTTGTTTTCTTTTAAAAAATCAATAACCTCATTAGTTGAGCCAGTTGCAATCTGGTTGGTAAACACACAACCAACACTAGAGCGAATAATATTTGGGTTGTACATGTCTGTTTTTGGGTTTGCAATAATCACTGCATCAATATTTGCAGCATCAGCAGTACGTAATAAAGCACCAATATTTCCTGGTTTTTCAGGAGCTTCAGCAATGAGGATTAAAGGGTTTTCAGTATCAATATTAAGGTTGCTAAGCTCTAAAGATTTTGTCTTAGCTACAGCCAAAACACCTTCTGTTGTTTCACGATGTGCTAGTTTTTGGTAAACCTCCTTCGAAATTGAAATAATTTCGGGATGATTTATTAATTCGTTTAGTTGTTTATTTAACTCTTCTTCTGAAAAAAGTTTAGGATAATACAAAATGGTTTCTAACTCGTAGTTTCCTTTTAATGCTAATTCAATTTCACGTTGCCCTTCAATAAGGAACTGACCAGAGTTCTTACGATTTCTGGATTTTTCTTTTAACTGAACCAGTTCTTTAATAAATGAATTTTGTACGCTTGAAATTTGCTTTACCATTATCGCAAAAATAAATAATAAAAGTAATTAAGTACCTTAGTAAACGACAAAGCTTTCAACTAAAATCACTAAAAATGAAAAAACCACTCATTATCGCTTTAAGTCTTATCGCTTTTATTTCTTGTAAAGAAGAATCAAAAACAATCAATTATAAAGGTGCTGAACTGAATATAAGTACTACAATTTATCCTGAAACAGTAACCAAAATACTTGATGCTCATGGAGGTATTGATGCTTGGAATACTTTTGAAACCCTATATTATGAAATAGAGAAACCTAAGGTTAACGAGAAGTATAATGTCGCTTTAAAAAGCCGAAAATCACTTATTGATTATGAGCATCACCAATTAGGATTTGATGGCGAAAATGTTTGGCTAAAAAATCTGGATACAGTGCAGTACAAGTCCAATCCAAAGTTTTACTATAACCTAATGTTTTACTTTTATGCCATGCCTTTTGTACTTGGTGATAATGGTATTAACTACGGAAAAGCAGAAGCTATGGAATTTGAAGGAGAAACATATCATGGACTTTCTATTTCTTATGAGGCTGGAATTGGAGAATCTCCAGAAGATGAATACATCTTGTACTATAACCCTAAAACCTTTAAGATGGAGTGGTTGGGTTATACAGTGACTTATTTTTCAAAAGAAAAAGGCAAGGAGTTTCATTTTATAAAGTATAGTGATTGGCAAGATGTTGAGGGCTTATTATTGCCTAAAACTTTAACCTGGTATAACTACGAAAACAATATGCCAACGACGTTTAGAAACAATGTCAATTTTTTAAATGTAAAATTATCAAAAGAATTGCCTAATATGGATATGTTTAAGGTTCCTGATAGTACAATGATTGTAAAATAAAAAAGCGAGCCATTTGGCTCGCTTTTTTTTCAAAGAATAAGGTTTTAGTTTCCTTCATATTTATTTTTATAACGTTTCCAAAGCTCAGTTTGATGCGTTTCTAAGCTGATTTCACGACCATCAATAAACGCATGGGTTAGTTGATTTCCTTTCATATCCAAAGCATCTCCTTCGCTAACAAACAAAGTCGCAGATTTACCAACTTCAATGGTTCCTAACATCTCATCAATACCTAATATTTTGGCAATGTTAGAAGTAATTAATTTTAGTGCATCTTCTTTAGCCATACCTTGCCCAACGACTTGTCCAGCATAAAACGGTAAGTTACGTGTTTGGAAGTTAGAGTTACTTCCTGTATGAATGCCAACTAATACTCCAGCGTCTGCCAGAAGTTTTGGATTTTTGTATGGCAAATCATAATCATGATCGGACGTTGCAGGTAAGCTATGCGTGTGGTCTATTAACACAGGAATATTATTGTTTTTTAGCAAACCACTAACAGTATGCGCTTGATAACCTCCAACCACAACCATTGTCATTCCATTTTCAATAGCGAAATTTACAGCATCTGTAATCCCTTTTTCGTCATTAACATGAACATACAGTTTCTGTGAACCATCAAATAAGCCTTCCATAGCTTCAAAAGGAATATTTTTGGTAGCTCGCTTTCCTTTTAAGTAGGCTTTACTTTCTTTTACAAAAGCAATAATGCCTTCAACTTGTTTAGCATAATTGTTATTTGGTCTTAAGCCTCTAGGCTCACCAAGCCACCAACGACCTCTCGAAAAACTACTTGGCCAATTAAGATGTACACCATCATCTGCTTTAATGGCTGCGTCTTGCCAGTTCCAAGCATCTAATTGCATAATGGAAGATGTTCCTGAGAACGTTCCGCCATTTGGAGATACTTGAGCTGTTAAAATTCCATTTGGTCGCATGGATTCTATCACTTTAGACTCTGCGTTATAAGCCACTAAACTACGAACATGCGGAATCATGCTTCCCATTTCTCGTTGGTCATTACTTGCGTTTACAGCATCAACTTCAACAAGACCTAAGCTCGTGTTTGCTCCAATAAAACCAGGATAAATATGCTTGCCTGAACCATTTATAACAGTTCCTTTTGTTGCAGTACTTGAGCTTCCAACAGCTTGAATTTTACCATTTTCAAAAACAACAGTTCCGTTTTCAATAACAGTTCCGTTTCCAACATGAATCGTTGCACCTGTAATGCTAATAGCCTGACTTTGGGTGTCTGCAGGTGTTTGTTGCGCAAACGAAAGTGTGCAACTTAACATTAAAATTGAGTATATATATTTTATGTGTCTCATAATTTCTAGTTTTGTTCCATTGAATCACATTCAAGGAGTTGCTTATCTTTTGCTTTTATAGGTTGTGTTTTCATGCCTTTGTTTTTCTCCTGCATCATCATTGTCATTAATTCACTGCGCTCTTTTTTAATTTTAGAACGCATTTGCTTATCCTTATCAATATCAAAATAAGTAGCACCTTCAATCATAGTTCTTTCAGCTTTAGCATATACCGACAATGGATTATCGTCCCATAATACAACATCAGCATCTTTGCCAACTTTAATACTTCCAACGCGATTGTCTATGTGTAACAATTTGGCTGGATTAAGGGTTACCATTTTCCAGGCATCTTCTTCACTTACTCCTCCATATTTTACAGTTTTTGCAGCTTCTTGGTTTAAGCGTCTAGACATTTCACCAGAATCGCTGTTAATAGCAGTTGTAATACCAACATTGTGCATAATCGATGCATTGTAAGGAATAGCGTCGTTTACTTCAAACTTGTAAGCCCACCAATCACTAAAAGTAGAAGCACCAACACCATGCTCTTTCATGATGTCTGCCACTTTATAACCTTCTAGGATATGAGTGAAAGTATTCATTTTGAAATTGAATTTTTCCGCTACTTTCATCATCATATTGATTTCACTTTGAACATATGAATGACAAGAAATAAAGCGTTCTCCATTCAATATTTCTGCTAAAGTTTCCAATTCTATATCGTAGCGATATGGTTGGCCATTTTTCTTTTTGGCATCATATTCTTGAGCTCTTGTAAAGTAATCGGTAAATAATTGTTCAACACCCATTCTGGTTCTAGGGAAGCGCGTTCCATTTTGAGAACGTGATTGTTTAACATTTTCACCAAGAGCAAATTTTATAAACTTTGGTGCATTTTTATTGATGAGCCCATCAGCAGTTTCTCCCCATTTTAATTTAATGATTGCTGAACGTCCTCCAATTGGATTTGCAGAACCATGCAGAATTTGTATTGAGGTAACGCCACCTGCGAGGTTTCTATATATATTAACATCTTCAGGATCAATGACATCTTCAATGCTTACTTCAGCTGAAGAGTTTTGACCACCTTCGTTAATGCTGGCAGCAGCAATATGAGAATGCTCGTCTATTATTCCAGCTGTTAAATGTTTTCCTGTGGCATCCACGACTTTTGCACCACTAGCGCTCAAGTTGTTTCCTATTTTGGAAATCTTTCCGTTTTTAACTAACACATCAGTGTTTTGAAGGATGCCTTCAGATTCGTTAGTCCAAACCGTTGCATTTTTAAATAGAATAGTTTCTTGTTGAGGTAATTCTGAAACACCATAGGCACCATTAGGATAGGTAACTGGCATCATTTTAATCTCCTTGCTTGAACCTCCTCGTTTGTTCATTCCATCTTTTTTGGAATCATCATCACTAGAAGATTTAACAGCGCTTACATAAGCTATATTTCCATTTGGATCAATAATTTTTCCACTTAAATTATCATTTTGATTAATTCTTGAGGTAAAGCGTATAAATTCCTGTTGTGTTGTGTCTATACTTGTAAAGGTTAGGTTTACCCAATTGTCTTTATAAGAAATTTTAGATCCTAATTGCTTGCCATTACTTTTTACATCAGATTTTGGTTTGCTTGCAGAACCTGAAATTTTAATATCATACGTTTTGCCTGCTATGGTAAATGAGTAATTCCCATCGATGTCTTTAATGTTCATATCCTTAATAATATCTCTATCACCTTTTACCCAGTTTTCATAAAGTGTCGTACTCTTATCAAAAATATCTCCAGAGGTTATCAGGAAATTAGCATAAGCTCCATTTTTTAAAGAACCAATTTTATTGGATTGTCCTAACACTTGTGCAGGAACGATTGTAAGTGCTTCTAATGCTTTGGTCTTATCTAGACCATATTCAATGGCTTTCATTAAATTAGCTTTTAGCATACTTGGAGATTTTAAACCATCAGTTGTAAAGGTAAATCGGATGCCATTATCTGCCAATGCTTTTGGATTCGATGGTTTTTGATTCCATTCGCGCATTGCTGAAAGCTCTAATACACTTGCTGCAAACGTATCTTCTACATCATAAGCATTAGGAAAGTTAAGTGGTAAAATATACGTGGCATTTGTGGTTTTAATATCTTTAATACGTTCATATTCATCGCCTCCTCCTACAATCACATATTGAGTACCAAATTCATCACCTACTTTATCAACCCTCAAAGCATTTGCCTTACTGCCAGCAACAAAGATTTTTACTAGACCTTTATTGTTGTTAAAGGCTTCTAAAGAGCGATCAGTGATTTTAATTCCTCCTTTTGCGTACCAAGTTGCATCATGGTTAACCTGTCTAATTAATGCTAAAGAGCCCATTAAGGAATTAGGATACGATTGACGCGACTTTAAACTTTTACTTAATGATAAGTAAGCGGCAGACCTGTCGTCTAAAATACGTTCGGCATCACTACCTTTTGATGTCAATGCAACCAGTGCTCCAGTACCTCGCATGATGCCGTCTTGAAGATGTGTGTTCACCACACCAAATCCAGCTTTGCGTAAAGCCGAAGCGGTTTTGGCATCATACTTAAAATGGTCAACTGCGTTTTGCTCTGGTCTGATGTGATCGTTCCAGTAAAATCCTTCTCTTGAAGCATCATACTGTCCACCACCAAATCTAAATCCTCCTCCTTGACGTTTTGGTTTTTCAACTCCAAAACTGGAATAAATATCAATGAATGAAGGATAAATACTTTTACCTGAAACATCAATAACAACAGCATTTGCAGGAATGTTTACTGACGTTCCAGTAGCTACCACTTTCCCATCATGGATGAGTAAGGTGCCTTTGTCAATTACTTGTGTTGGCGTCACAAAAATCTTAGCATTTGTAAATGCTGTGTAGTTTGTGTTTATTGATTTTACGCCATCATTTTTCGGAAAATGCTCTTGTGCTACAAGTGAAAATGAGCACATAAGCATCATTAAAATAAGATACTTTTTAATCATATTTAGTTGGTAATAAATTAGAACTATAAATATAACGATTGTGAGAGAAGTAAAGCGACGTTATGATATTTTTAACGTTTTTTAGATAGGCTTTTCCTTATAATAATTTACCAATAATGCAACTGCGTAACTATAGCTTTCAATGCCTTTATCTTGATTGTTTGCTTTTAAAAAATTACTATAGATAACTTTAAAAACAGGTTCTAACGGATTTTTATATTTGTTCCAAAAGGTATATGATTCTTGAAAATTAAGTAAGATTCCTTTGTTGATTTTTGTTTTTAATAATTCGAAACTTTCTTTATCACGTCTGTAAACTTCATTTAAGCATTGTCTTAAGGCTGATACATACCCTGAATATTTATAATATATATCAGGGTTGTTTATAGAAGCTAGATAGCCAATAAAATTAGTTTCGTTTTCGGCAGCATAGCCTAATTGATGTGCTTGTTCATGACATGCTGTTGCTGGATATTGATATAATGGAATTAAACCATCGATTTGTGCTTCGTTGGTAAATGGATTTAAGTAACCACTAAACCCCATATAGGTAAGAGGTAAACTATAAATGGATTTTTTAATACTTTTTGCTTTATAGGCAAAAATGGGATGCTCCTTTGCAATTACCTTATATCCATCCATTGTTTTGTTAAATAATTCTTTTTTACTGTATGGAACTTTTACTTTAACGGAATCATTGCCTGTAATGGCGAAGTGAATAGCATTGGATTTTTCAACAAACGCTTCTGTTACATTAATTAATTCCTCAGTTGAATATTTATAATCGATGTCCAGCGATTTGTGTAGGGGAATTCGATAATAATTCATTCCCCAAAATACATGAAATGCCAAATACACTATTGAAACTGTCGAAAACACATCAACAAACCAATTTTTTGTGTCAAATCTTAGGCGTTTTCTATGTAATATAAACCATCGTATAATATAAACTCCAGCAATAGTATAAAGTATATCTCCTATTGAGAAAGGAATCCAACCAAAAACGTAGCGTAGTATTTTTGAAGTAAATTGATACACACCATTGCTATAATAGGCTTCAATAAACTCTGGATAATTAGCCAATAGCTTTACAATGATAAATTGTGGTATAATACTTAAAGCGATTATTAGTTTTTTCTTGTTCAGCATCATTCAAAAATACACAATAGTTTAACAATTCTTTTATTTACTTACATACCTTTGTAAAACTTAATTAATAGATACATGAATTCAGAAATAAGAAACCTTGAACCTAAAGAATTGTGGAATAAATTCGCCGATTTAAATGCAGTCCCAAGACCTTCCAAAAATGAAGAACGTGTGATTGCGTTTATGAAAAATTTTGGAAAAAATTTAGGGCTTAAAACCATCGTTGATGAAGTTGGAAATGTGATTATCAAAAAACCTGCTTCCAAAGGAATGGAAAATAGAAAACCAATTGTAATGCAGTCGCATTTAGATATGGTACATCAAAAAAATGCAGATACCAAATTTGATTTTGATACACAAGGAATTGATATGTTTATTGATGGTGACTGGGTTAAAGCAAAAGGAACAACACTTGGAGCAGACAATGGTTTAGGTGTAGCTACAATTATGGCGATTTTAGAAAGTAATGTTATTGCACATCCTGCTATCGAAGCACTGTTTACTATTGATGAAGAAACAGGAATGACAGGCGCTATGGGTTTAAAAGGCGGATTGTTGAAAGGTGAAATTTTATTGAATTTAGATACAGAGGAAGATGATGAAATAGGAGTTGGATGTGCTGGTGGAATAGATGTTACAGCAACTAGAACTTATGCTGAAGAGGACGTGCCTGAAGATTTCATTGCCTATAAAATTGAAGTTAAAGGGCTTAACGGAGGGCACTCAGGAATGCAAATTCACGAAGGTTTAGGCAATGCAAACAAAATAATGAACAGGTTGCTTTATTCTGTAATAAATGCAATTCAAATTTCAGAAATTGATGGAGGAGGATTGCGAAATGCCATACCACGAGAAAGTATTTCGGTTGTGGTTTCAGATAGAAATAATGACAGATTCATCGAGTTTACTCTTCTTGAAGAAATTGAAAACATAAAGAAGGAATTCAAGACAACTGAGCCTAATCTAGATATTACATTTGGTTCAACAGAAATGCCTTCTAAAATGGTTGAAAGCGATTTTGGTAGAAATTTTATTAAAGCAATTTATGCTGCTCATAATGGAGTGTTTAGAATGAGTGCTGATATTCCTGACTTGGTGGAGACATCCAATAACATTGCAAGAGTATTAGTGGAGGATGGTGGCATTAAAATATTGTGCTTGACTCGCTCGTCGGTTGAGTCTTCAAAAATGGACTTAGCTAACAAACTACGTTCAACATTTGAGTTGATAGGTTGTGATGTTGAGTTTTCTGGCAACTATCCAGGATGGACACCCAATATGGAGTCTTCTATATTAAAAGTGATGCGAGAACTATATGTTAAACTAAATAATGAAGAACCTCATGTAGCAGCTTGTCATGCAGGATTGGAATGTGGAATTTTAGGAACTAATTACCCAGAAATGGAAATGATTAGCTTTGGTCCTAATATTAAAGGAGCCCACTCACCAGATGAACGAGCTCAAATATCTTCGGTTAAAAAATATTGGGAATTTGTTTTGGAAATACTTAAAAGCATTCCAAAGAAATAAGAAGGATGTAGTTAATTTAGCTGCTTTTTTATCATTTTGCCTTTGTTGGTGTTTTTTACCAACAAAGGTGAAAATAATTACAAAATCTGTTCGTAAAAAACACCTGACTTTGCTCACAAAAAAACCAGAGAGGATAATTTCTCTGGTTTAATATAATTTTTTTAAAAATTGTCAACCTATTCTAGGACGACTCAGAGATTCGCTGCTTTAGCAGGAAAATTATTAATCTTCAACCAAAACCCAATCACCTTTGGTAATTAAAGGTTCTGCTTGTTTATATTTTAAGGTTTTGCTTTCACCACTAATTACATTTTTAATCGTTATGCGATCGTTACGTCCAATTTTTGGTCTATCACGTACAATGGTTTCTACCACTTGTTGTTGACGCTGTGTGTTTCCTGCAGCTCTAGATTCAGCAGAACGCTCATCTAAGTTTTGAATTTCTTCTTTAGTTGTTTGTGTTTTTTCTCGTTTTCTCGCTTTAGCTTCTTGAATAGTATTTGCTGTTTCTTGTGGAATTTCACCTTTAAACAAGAAAGATATTACATCCTTGTTCACTTGGTCTATCATGGTTTTAAACAACTCAAACGACTCAAATTTGTAAATCAACAATGGATCTTTTTGCTCATGCACAGCTAATTGCACAGATTGTTTTAACTCGTCCATTTTACGAAGATGTGTTTTCCATGCATCATCAATAATGGCTAATGATATGTTTTTTTCAAAATCGGTAATTAGTTGTTTTCCATTTGTTTCATACGCTTTTTCAAGATCAGTAATTACTTGTAAATTCTTAATGCCATCTGTAAAAGGAACAACAATACGTTTAAATCTATCACGTTGTGTCTTATAGACATTTTCTATAACTGGATATGCTAGTTCAGCATTACGTTCCATTTTCTCTTTGTAATGGTTAAATGCTGCTTTGTAAATAGTTAATGAAATTTCTTTATCTGAAAGTTTCTCAAATTCTACTTCAGTAATTGGAGAACTCATAGAGAAATAACGAATCAATTCAAATTCAAAATTCTTGAAATCGTTGGCATCTTTATTGGTTTCTGCAATAATTTCAGATGTGTCAAAAATCATGTTGGCTAAATCCACACGTAAACGTTCGCCAAACAAAGCATGGTAACGACGTTTGTAAACCACTTCACGTTGCGCGTTCATGACATCATCATACTCTAACAATCGCTTACGAACACCAAACTGGTTTTCCTCCACTTTTTTCTGAGCACGCTCAATAGATTTTGAAATCATGGAATGCTGAATCACTTCGCCTTCTTGTAATCCCATTCTATCCATCATTTTGGCAATACGTTCACTACCAAAAAGACGCATTAAGTTATCCTCTAACGATACGTAGAATTGTGAACTCCCTGGATCTCCTTGTCGTCCAGCACGACCACGTAATTGTCTGTCCACACGACGAGAATCATGACGTTCTGTACCAACAATGGCAAGACCTCCAGCTTTTTTTACTTCTTCAGATAGTTTAATATCTGTACCTCGACCAGCCATGTTGGTTGCTATGGTTACTTGCCCTGAATTTCCTGCTTCTGCAACAATTTCGGCTTCTTTTTTGTGTTGTTTTGCGTTAAGTACATTGTGGGAAATTTTTCTAATGCTTAGCATTTTACCCAATAGCTCACTAATTTCAACAGAGGTTGTCCCAATTAAAACAGGTCGTCCAGCTTGCGAAAGTTTGGTTACTTCGTCAATAACTGCATTGTATTTTTCTCGTTTTGTTTTATAAACCAAATCTTCTTTGTCATCACGAGCAATGGGACGATTGGTCGGAATTTCAACGACATCCAACTTGTATATTTCCCATAATTCGCCAGCTTCGGTAACAGCAGTTCCTGTCATACCAGATAGTTTACGGTACATACGGAAATAGTTTTGCAAAGTAACAGTTGCGAAGGTTTGTGTAGCAGCTTCAATTTTTACATTTTCTTTAGCTTCAATCGCTTGGTGTAAGCCATCGCTATAACGGCGACCATCCATAATACGACCAGTTTGCTCATCAACAATCATTACTTTATTCTCCATGACAACATACTGAATGTCTTTTTCGAATAAAGCATAGGCTTTTAGGAGCTGGTTTAAGGTATGAATACGCTCAGATTTTACTCCAAAATCCCTAAATAATTCTTCTTTTAAATTTGCTTCTTCTTCTGTTGAAAGACCTTGTGATTCGATTTTGGCAATTTCGGTTCCCATTTCTGGCATCACAAAAAAATCGGGATCATCCTTACCAGAAAGGTATTCTACGCCTTTATCACTTAATTCAATTTGATTGTTCTTTTCATCAATTACATAGTACAATTCGGCATCTACCTTTGGCATTTCCCTATTGTTGTCTTGCATGTAAAAGTTCTCGGTTTTTTGCAAAAGCTGCTTAACACCTTCTTCACTCAAAAACTTTATGAGAGCTTTGTTTTTTGGGATGCCACGATACACACGAAGTAATTGAAACCCTCCTTCTTTAGTATCTCCTGCTGCAATGAGTTTTTTCGCTTCGGCTAAAACACCTGTTAAATATTTACGTTGTACGTTAACAATATCGTCAACTTTTGGTTTAAGTTCGTTAAACTCATGTCTGTCTCCTTGTGGAATTGGACCAGAAATGATTAATGGTGTACGTGCATCATCAATAAGTACCGAATCGACTTCATCTACAATGGCGTAATGGTGTGGGCGTTGCACTAAATCGTCTGGTGAATGTGCCATATTATCACGTAAATAATCGAAGCCAAATTCATTATTTGTACCATAAGTGATATCTGCGTTATAGGCTTTTTTTCGTGAAGCGGAATTTGGTTGGTGATAATCTATACAATCGATACTTAAACCATGAAATTGAAAAATAGGAGCCATCCAAGCACTATCCCGTTTTGCTAAGTAATCATTTACAGTTACTAAGTGTACACCTTTTCCAGTTAAGGCATTTAAATATACAGGAAGTGTTGCCACTAGTGTTTTACCTTCTCCAGTTTGCATTTCGGCAATTTTACCTTGGTGCATTGCTATACCACCAATTAATTGCACATCGTAATGTACCATGTCCCAGGTAATTGGTTTTCCAGCAGCATCCCATGAATTAGACCAAATAGCATTATCGCCTTCGAGTGTTACATAATCATTATCGCCAGAAACTTCTCTGTCAAAAGCATTGGCTTTTACCTTAATTTCTGTATTGTTTACAAAACGTTTAGCAGTTTCTTTAACTACAGCAAAAGCTTCAGGAAGAATACTATTTAACGTTTCTTCAGTAATATTGTATGAATCGTCTTTTAGTTTATCTATTTCAAGATAGATGTCTTCCTTTCTATCAATATCTTCCGTGGTATCTGCTTCTTCTTGTAGCTTTATTATTTGATCCTCTATGCTTTTACGAGCATCGGCTATTTTAGATTTAAACTCTAAAGTTTTTGCTCTTAGTTCATCGTGCGATAAACATTCTAGTTGTGATTCAAAGGATTTTATTTGATTGACGATAGGCAGGATAGCCTTGACATCTTGTTTTGATTTGTCTCCGACAAATACTTTAAGTACAGAATTTAAAATACTCATTATATCGATTTATTTTTAGTCTTTGATCAATAGGTAGTCAAAGATACTACTTGTTGTTATGTTTAATGAAAAAATAATGCACAAAAAAAGTCTCTAGCGAGACTTTTTAACTATTTTTTATGGTTTGGTTTAATATTCATCCTCGTTCCAAAGATAATCTTCGTCTGTTGGATAATCTGGCCATATTTCTTGAATAGAGTCATAAGAATCACCTTCGTCCTCGATAGATTGTAAGTTCTCAACCACTTCTAGCGGAGCTCCTGTTCTAATAGAGTAATCGATTAACTCATCTTTTGTTGCTGGCCAAGGCGCATCACTTAAATATGATGCTAGTTCTAATGTCCAATACATTTCTTACAAATTTAATTTTTTGCAAAAATAAATTTTTAACTGAACAAGACAAGAAAAAATCGAATTATTTAATCATTAAATTATATGAACGTTCAATTTTTACTGTAAAGCATCAGTTTAAACCAGTTTTACAGATTAATACTTCACTGATTTTTTTAACTTAGGAATGCGTTTCAGGGATCCATTGTACTTCATCAGCTTGCAAGTCTTTGGACAATTTCCGTGCCAACACAAAAAGATAGTCAGATAGACGGTTTAAGTACATTAATGTTTCTGGTTGAAAAGGCTCCAAATCGTTTAAAGCAGTTGCTAAACGTTCGGCTCTACGGCATACACAGCGTGCTATGTGACAGAATGACACGGTTTGATGGCCTCCAGGAAGTATAAAGTGTGTCATTGGTGGTAAGGTTTCGTTCATTTTGTCTATTTCTTTCTCCAGATGTTCAATATCTTCATTAGAAATTTTAGGAATGTTTAAACGTTCTTTACCACTTTTTAGTATTGCCTTTTCTGGGTCTGTGGCTAAAATAGCTCCAACTGTGAATAATTTGTTTTGAATGATAACTAAGATGTCTTTGAAATGTGCATCGATGTTTTGGTCTCTAACTAAACCTAGATGCGAGTTTAGCTCATCGACAGTGCCATAACTTTCAATACGAATATGATGCTTGGGTACTTTGGTGCCTCCAAATAATGCAGTTTTACCTTTGTCGCCTGTTTTTGTGTAGATTTTCATTTTAAGAGTTTCAAAGTTGAAAGTTTCAAAGTTACAAAGATTTGAATTGAAACTCCTTTTAAATCTAAATACGAATCGTAAAATGTTCTTTTTCTTGCTCTTTCCTAAAAAACACAAATCCCCAAAAAAATGTATCGATTGTTACTGTTACTTTTGGATGCTGTTTTATTGTTTCCCAAGCTTCGGTCATGCCTTTTGACCAATAAATATCATCAAAAATAAATACGGTATCGTTATGTGCTTTTGGTAGAAGTGTTTCAAAATAACTTAAGGTCGCTTTTTTTTGGTGGTTGCCATCAAAAAACACGAAATCAAAAGCTATATCTAAATTTTTTATAGCTTTAGCAAAATTACTATTGATTATTTGTATGTTTCTCAACCCTTTATTTTCAAATTGTTCTTTAGTGAATTTTGAAATATTGTGGCATCCTTCAATAGTAGTGATTTTAGCATTTGGATTTCCTAAACTCATAGCTTGTGTGCCAATACCTAGAGATGTTCCTAATTCCAATATATTATTACTGTCGAAATATTTAACAAGCCTATAGAGCAACTTAGCTCTTTTTAAAGTAGTTCCAGAGTTTTTTGCAATGCTTGAAACAGCTCGTTTATTACTTTTTGTGACTCTTGACCCTGCTCCAAAGTCTGTAATTTCGATTATATGTTTAATTTTTTTTAATCTCTTTTTGTATTTTCTAATTTTTAAATAATCTTCAAATTTTACTTTATCATAAAAGCATTTGGTAACCAAGTTATACACAAAAGGCGAGTGCACACCATGTTGGTTGGTAGAGCGCAAAAGAAATTTTAAATATGCTGTTAATGGATACCACATATTAGTTTTCTAGTTTTTCGAGCAATTCCAGCCAACGAAACTCCTTTTCTTCGATGGTTTCTATAATTTGTTGTAACTCTGCTGAAAGCTCATTTATTTTTTCTGGAGAAAGAGTTTCGTTATTAAACTTGGCTTCCAATTCTTTTTTATTAAATTCTAAGGTTTTGAGTTTGCTCTCAATATTTTTTAACTCCTTTTGCTCGTTATAAGAAAGCTGACTATTGCTGTCTTTTTTCCATTGTTTCTTTTCTGATTTATTTTCAGTTGACCCTTTAGGAATGCTATCTTCGTAAGTTCTAAAATCACTATAGTTTCCTGGAAAATCATCAATAACGCCTTGTCCTCGAAAAACAAATAAGTGGTCAACAATTTTATCCATAAAATAACGATCGTGAGTCACAACTATTAAACATCCTGGAAAATCTAATAAGAAGTTTTCCAAAACGTTTAGAGTTACTATATCCAAATCGTTTGTTGGTTCATCTAGAATTAAAAAGTTAGGATTTTGGATAAGAACTGTGCATAAGTACAAGCGTTTGCGTTCACCACCACTTAGTTTTTCAACAAAATCGTATTGTTTTTTTCTATCGAACAAAAAACGTTCTAGTAATTGTTGCGCACTAATTTGGCGTCCCTTTTTTAAAGGAATATAATCACCATAATCTCTAACAACATCAATTACTTTTTGATCTGGTTTTACATTAATACCGTTTTGAGTGTAATAGCCAAATTTTACAGTTTCACCAAGCACAATTTTACCAGAATCTGGTATTATAGTATTGGTAATAAGATTTAGAAATGTAGATTTTCCTGTACCATTCTTTCCTATAATACCAATACGCTCACCTTTTTGAAACATATAGTCAAACTTATTGAGCATTATATTATCATCAAAAGCTTTTGACACTTTATGGAATTCGACAATTTTACTTCCCAAGCGCTCCATGTTTATTTCCAGCTGTACCACATGATCTTTTCTACGCTTGTGTGCACGTTCTTTTATTTCGAAAAAATCATCGATTCTGGATTTAGATTTTGTGGTTCGTGCTTTTGGTTGCCTTCGCATCCAATCTAACTCTTTTTTATAAAGTTGTTTGGATTTATTGGTTTCGACAGCTTCACGTTCAATACGCGCTTCTTTTTTTTCTAAGTAGTATGAATAACTTCCTTTATAATTGAATATTTCACCTTGATCTAATTCTATAATTTCATTACAGACGCGTTCTAAAAAATAGCGATCGTGTGTAATCATAAATAGTGTAATGTTTTCTTTAGCGAAGAAGGTTTCCAGCCATTCAATCATTTCTAGGTCAAGGTGATTTGTAGGTTCGTCCAAAATCAACAAATCGGGTTTGTTTATCAAGGCATTTGCTAGAGCCAATCGTTTTTTTTGGCCACCAGACAATTGCGAAACTTTTTGTTCTAAATCCTCAAGACCTAGCTTAAATAATATTTGCCTGTACAGGGTTTCAAAATCCCACGCATTAAAACGTTCCATGGCTTCAAACGCTTTTTGATAAGCTTCTTCGTCTTCAGGGGTTTGTAAAGCTATGTGATAGGTATTGATGACGTTTAAAATTGCATTATCTGAATCAAAAACAGACTCTTCTACAGTAAGGTTTTCATTAAGCTCAGGGTCTTGTGCTAGGAACGATGTTTTAAGGCCTTTTCTATAAGTAATCTTTCCGGAATCTGCTTGGTCTTTTCCAGACAAAATGTTTAAAATGGTTGTTTTTCCTGAACCATTTTTGGCAACAAAGGCAATTTTTTGATCTTTATGAATACTAAAAGACACATTTTCGAAAAGGGTTAACTCTCCATAAGATTTTGATATGTTCTCTACTGTTAGATAATTCAAGTTGTTTTTTTGTGCAAATAAAGCATAAAAAACCAAAAAAAGCCTTAGCTGTTTTTATTTTGCTATCTAAAAGCTATATTTGTGTGTAAACAAACCGCCTCAATATGAAGAAAATATATGCTATTACAGTACTCGTTTTAAGTGTTTTAGCATTTTCGTGTGTTCCTCAAAAAGACACCTTGTACTTTCAAAATAAAGGAAGCGCTATTAATGAGCCTCATATAATTTCTGAAGTTCAAAAACCATATCGCATACAAGTAAATGATATATTGAATATTCGAGTAAAAGCCTTGGATCAAGCACTTGTAAATATGTTTAATCCAGCTGGCGATGTAAACTTAAATGCCGAAAGTGCAGAACGTGCTTATTTTGATGGGTTTACTGTAGATCTTCATGGCAATATTAGAATTCCAACCTTGGGGACTATTAGTGTGCTTGGATATACAACCGAAGAGATTGAAAAAATCATTGAAAAAAAATTGCTTGAAGAAGAGTTTAAAGAAACAGCCAATATTTTTGTAACAGTAAAATTATCCGGTTTGCGCTTTACAGTTAGCGGCGAAGTTGTGAATCCAGGAACAATTACCATGTTTCAAGAACGTGTAAATATTTTTGAAGCTATTGCCAATGTTGGAGAAATACCGATTACAGGAGATAAAAAAGATGTGATGATAATTAGGCAATACCCTCAGGGACAAAAAATACATCATTTAGATTTAACCGATGTTAATGTGATGGCATCTCCTTATTACTATATACAGCCCAATGATTTAATTTATGTAAAACCCCTTAAGCAAAAATCATGGGGAACTGGCACCACAGGAGTACAATCTATAACAACTTTAGTGTCTTTAGTAACATTGGTAACTACTACAATTTTACTTATTAGGAATTGATATATGAATGAAGATTTTAATATAAATGAATTACCTTCTAATTTCGAAATTAAAAGCTTTGTATTTAAAGTTTTAAACTATTGGCCATTATTTGTAGTAGCTTTAGCCATTGGTTTTGGTATAGCATACTACAAAAATGCTCGTATGCAAAACAAATATGCCTTAGAGTCTTTAATTTCTGTTGAGAACGATCAAAACCCATTTTTTACGTCCAATACTAGTATTTCTTTTAATTATGGAGGCGTTACCGATAAAGTTCAAACCGTAATTACGACTTTAAAAACAAGAAACCACAACGAAAAGGTTGTCGATTCTTTGCAATACTTCATGCAGTATTTAATCCAAGGAAAGTATAGAAAAAATGACATTTATAAAAAGGCACCATTTGAGTTTAAATTAGATAAAACCAAACCTCAAATTCTTGGGCATCCAGTTTCTATTAAATTTACGAGCGACGATACTTTTGAGGTATTTGCTAATTTCGAATTAGAAAGTGGGACAGGGCAATTATATGCCTCAAAAGAAAACCTAAATTTAGTATTACCACAGGAACCATTTTTAAAAACATTTAAAGTTGGTGAGGTTATTAACACATCTTTTTTAAATGGAAAAATTGTACTTCGAAAAGATGCTAACATAGAAATAGGCGAAGAGTATTTCTTAAATTTCTTAAATTTTGACAATGTTGTTAATCAATACCAAAATGGGTTAAATGTGGATACAAAACCCAAAGGGTCATCGGTCTTGAATTTAAGACTTACAGGAGCCAATAAGTCTAAAATTGTAGATTATTTAAATACTACGGTTTCAATTTTACAAAAAACACAGTTGGAACGAAAAAATTTGTACGCCACTAATACCATTAAATTTATTGATGATAGAATGGATATAGTTGGCAATGACTTGGAAGATGTTGAAGATGAGTTGAATAAATTCAGGAGTCAAAATAAAATTTTTAATATTGATGACGAAAGCGGTCGCGTCTCAGAAAAATTAAGAGAGTACGAATCTATGGAAAACGATTTAAGCTCCAAGATAGCTTATTTAAACTCACTACAAACCTATCTAGAAACTAAAACAGATTATACTAAAATTGCAGCACCAACCAGTGTTGGAATTCAAGAAGCTAATATCGTTGGCAGTGTACAACGTATCATTGATTTATCCATTGCACGCCAAAAACTGGAATATACAACAAGGGAAACTTCTGAACAGTTTAGAAATATTGATAGACAAATTGATGCTGAGAAAAATGTGCTGCTGGAAACAATAAAAGAAACAAAAAAAATCTTTGGAATTCAGCTAAATACACTTAATAGAACTATGGCGAGTTTACAAGCTACTTTAAGCAAACTCCCAATAGATCAGCAAGAATACCTAAAAATCCAACGACGATTTAATATAAGTGAAGAAGTTTATAATGTATTTCAAACTAAGCGTAGTGAAGCATCAGTTGTTAGAGCAGCCAATATTTCAGATATTAATGTTATTGACGAAGCAAAGGATATTGGAGGTGGATTAATTGGACCTAATAAGCGTTTAAACTATCTCATTGCTTTATTTGCAGGATTACTTATTCCTTTAGTAATAATTGTAATAATTACATTTTTCGACACTAGTATTCATGCCGTAGCAGATATTGAACGATTATCCAAGATTCCAGTATTAGGCGTCATTGGTAAATATAGAAACGAAGGAAGCCTTGCAGTTTACAATCATCCAAAATCGGCAATCTCTGAGGCATTTAGGGCTATTAGATCCAGTTTAAAATTTATATACAAAACCCAAAAAATTAAAGGAACAAAAACAGTTTTAATTACATCTTCGGTTAGTGGAGAAGGAAAAACATTTTGTGCAATAAACATTGCAACTGTTTTTGCTTTAACAAACAAGAAAACAGTTTTAGTAGGCCTGGATTTGCGTAAGCCTAAAATTTCTAAAGATTTTAATCTTAAAAGTGCTTTGGGAGTTGTTGATTATTTGATTGGTTCCAAAAAACTGGAAGATGTAGCACAACCTACACATATTGATAATCTCGATATTATTTTATCTGGTTCTGTACCACCAAACCCATCAGAGTTATTGATGAGCGATGAAATGGACGTATTTATAGAAGAATTAAAACAAAAATACGATATTATAGTATTGGACTCACCTCCATTGGGCTTGGTAACCGATGCAATCGAACTGGTAGAATACGCTGATGCAACTATCTATTTAGTAAGGCAAAACTACTCCCAAAAAGAGATGCTTTCTGTTATTAATAATAAGTACAAAAAAGGAGAGGTAAAAAATATAAGTTTTGTTTTAAATTATTATACTCATAAAAAACGACAAGGTTATGGCTATGGTTACGGCTACGGTTATGGATATGGCTATCATGATAACGAAACGAATAAAACTATCTTGAGTAAGATTAGCTCTTTATTTAAACGTAAATCTTAAATTTCGTTGATTACTAAATCGCAAATAAAGCTAAAAAGAGGATTTGATATTTTATTGGCACTTATTTTAATCCCACTTGTTATATTTCCATTGATTTTTTTCTTAGTAATAGCTACAATAGAAACAAAACAGTCGGGATTGTTCAAACAAAAAAGGGTTGGGCAATGTGGCAACGTATTTAATATTTATAAAATAAGAACCCTAAAAAAAGGAAAACACGAGTTAGGTCAATTAGATAGGTATGCAGCTCCTTTCGGTAAGTTTTTAAGAGTTTACAAATTAGATGAATTACCTCAATTGTTCAATGTACTTTTTGGTGATATGAGTTTTGTTGGGCCTCGCCCAGATATAATTGGATTTGCTGATGAATTACAAGGAGAAGACCGAATTATTTTAAAAATTAAACCAGGCGTAACAGGTCCAGCGACAATTAAATATAAAAACGAAGAAACCATATTAGCCCTACAAAACGACCCAGAAAATTACAATAGAACGATTATTTGGGCAGATAAGGTTGAAATAAATAAAAAGTACGTGAAAAATTGGAGTTTTTACTTAGATTTGAAGTATATACTACAATCAATTTTTTAGTTAGCTAATGAATTCAAAAGATAAAATCACCATTATTGGACTGGGATATGTTGGGCTTCCCTTGGCAGTGGAATTCGCCAAAAAATACCATGTCATTGGTTTTGATATTAATGAAGAGCGCATAGCTGAATTAACACAAGGAAAAGACAGAACCCTTGAAGTTGAAGATGATGATCTAAAAGCCGTATTAATACATAATATTGATGCAGATAAAGGCCTTTTTATTTCATCAAACCCAACAGATTTAGAGGTTTCTAATATTTATATTGTAACAGTACCAACGCCAACTGATGAGTTACATAAACCAATTTTAACACCATTAATCAAGGCTAGCGAAACCGTTGCAAATGGATTGAATAATGGCGATATTGTGATTTACGAATCGACCGTATATCCAGGTGTAACCGAAGATGTATGTGTGCCTATTCTTGAAGCCAATTCAGGATTAACATTTAATGAAGATTTTTTTGCAGGCTATTCACCAGAGCGTATCAATCCAGGAGATAAAAAACATACTGTTACCAAAATATTAAAAGTAACGTCTGGATCTACACCAGAAATTGCAACACGAATCGACGAGTTGTACAAATCGGTAATTACTGCAGGAACACATTTGGCACCTTCTATAAAAGTTGCTGAAGCAGCAAAAGTGATTGAAAATTCTCAGAGAGATATCAATATTGCTTTTGTTAATGAGTTGTCCAAAATTTTCAGACTCTTGGATATCGATACCAAGGCAGTTTTGGAAGCTGCTGGAACCAAATGGAATTTTATAAACTTTACACCAGGACTCGTTGGAGGACACTGTATAGGAGTCGATCCATATTACTTGGCACAAAAAGCCATAGAATCTGGTTATAATCCTGAAATAATTTTAGCTGGTCGAAAAATGAACGACAGTATGGGAAGCTATGTAGCGCAAGAAACGGTTAAAATGATGATTAAAAAAGGCGCAAAAATCAAAGGTGCAAATGCTCTGGTTTTAGGGATTACCTTTAAAGAGAATTGCCCAGACATTCGTAACTCCAGAGTTATAGATATTATTAGAGAGTTTGAAACCTATCATGTAAATGTGGATGTGTATGACCCTTGGGCTTCAAAAGAAGAGGTAAAACACGAATACAATTTAGATATGAAAACAGCTACATCACAGTTAAAAGATAACTATGATGCCATTATATTGGCAGTATCTCATAACAAATTTTTAGAGCTGGATATATCAGCATTAAAATCAAGCATAGGAGTGATTTTTGATGTAAAATCACTATTACCAAAACAAATTATAGACGCCAGATTATAATGTACAAGCACAAATACCACAACGAAGATTTAAATAAGTATGCATTTCTTATTACAGGAGGAGCAGGTTTTATTGGTTCAAATATTGTTGAGTACCTATTAAAAAATAATGCAAATCTAGTTAGGGTTCTAGATAACTTTTCTAACGGATTTAGGGAAAATCTTGAAGAATTTGAAAGCAATCCAGCATTTGAACTTATTGAAGGAGATATTCGCAATTTACAAACCTGTAAGGATGCTATGAGAGGTATCGATTACGTATCACATCAAGCAGCTTTAGGTTCAGTTCCAAGATCAATTAACGATCCTGCAACCACTAACGAGGTTAATATTACTGGTTTTTTGAATATGATGATTGCGCTCAAAGAAAGTGATACTGTAAAACGTATGGTTTATGCTGCATCAAGTTCCACTTATGGAGATAGTAAAGCTCTACCCAAAGTTGAAGATAATATAGGGAAACCATTATCGCCTTATGCAGTAACTAAGTATGTTAATGAGTTATATGCCGATGTATTTGGAAATACCTATAACACAGATGTCATTGGCTTGAGGTACTTTAATATTTTTGGTCCAAAGCAAAGCCCAAAAGGAGCTTATGCAGCAGTAATTCCATTATTTATGGAAGCAATTAAAAACGATTTACCAGCAACAATAAATGGCGATGGCGAGCAAACACGAGATTTTACCTTTGTAGAAAATGCTGTTCAAGCCAATATAAAAGGGTTTTTTGCGCCAAAAGAAGCAGCCAATCAAGTATATAATATTGCTTGTGGCGAACGTATAAGTGTCAATTATTTGTGGGAGCATCTTAATAATGCAGCATCAAAAAACGTTAAAGCTATTTATGGTCCGACAAGACAAGGCGATGTAAGAGACTCGTTGGCTGATATTTCTAAAGCAGAAAAATTAATGGGTTATAAACCTCAATTTTCAGTTATGGAAGGATTAAAAATGACTTGGGAACTATTTCATTTAAAAAAGTAGTTGGCAGAATACAGCAAACAGTTGGCAGTAATAAAAAAGGATTAATTAATGGCATTTAGAAAACTCAAAGCATATCAGAAAGGATTTGAATTGGCTATGTTAATTTTTGAAATATCTAAAAACTTTCCAAAAGAAGAAGTTTATTCCTTAACAGATCAAATCAGGAGGTCATCACGATCTGTTTGTGTAAATTTGGCCGAGGCATATAGGAAAAGAATTTATCCGAAGCATTTTATTAGTAAACTTACAGATTCAGATGCTGAAAATGCTGAAACATTGGGATGGTTAGAATTTGCTCAAGCTTGTAATTATATAAGTAGTGATAAGAAAATGGAATTAGAACAACTGAATAATGAAGTAGGTAAGCTAATTAATTATATGATTAACAATCCGAACAAATTTAAGTAATAGAACTGAAGACTGCTTACTGAAGACCCTATAAAGAATACTCTAAAATTAAAAAGATAAGTGTAAAGAAAATAGCTTTGAACTAATATGAAAGATGAGAATTGGTTATATACAATATCTTCCAAACACAAATTAATAAACCTCAATTTCAAAGAGATTTGGAGATATAGGGATTTATTATTGCTGTTTGTAAAAAGAGATGTTGTTACCTTATACAAGCAAACCATATTAGGGCCATTATGGTATGTTATTCAGCCGTTATTTACCTCAGTAATTTTCACATTAATTTTTAATAATCTGGCAAATATTCCAACAGGCGATGGTGTACCAGCATTTTTATTTAACCTAGCTGGAATTACTTCTTGGAACTATTTTAAAGAGTGTCTCACTGGAACCTCTAATACGTTTACAAAAAATCAAAACATATTTGGTAAAGTCTATTTTCCAAGAGTCATTATGCCAATGTCTATAGTCGTTTCAAATTTATTGAAGTTTGGAATACAATTATTAGTCTTTATTGTATTTTACCTCTACTATGTGTTTGCTAAAGGAGCTAATGTTTTACCAAACATTAATTTATTATTACTTCCATTAATTGTATTGGTCATGGCATTGTTGGGATTAGGCTTTGGTATGCTTATTTCATCAATGACAACAAAGTATAAAGACCTTACATTTTTGGTTCAGTTTGGCGTACAATTGTTAATGTATGGCTCAGCAGTGATGTACCCATTATCTTATTTTGAAGAGAAATTACCTAATTATTCTTGGCTTGTAGAGTATAATCCAATAGCCATTATTGTTGAAACTTTTAGAAATATGACTTTAGGAGTAGATTTGTTTTACTTAGATAAGTTTATATATGCTGTTGTTTTTAGTATATTAATATTTTTATTAGGATTAGTTGTGTTTAACAAAACAGAAAAGAGTTTTATTGATACGGTTTAGTTTTTAGAAGTTAGAAGTTAGAAGTGAGGAGTGAGAAGTGAAGGTGTTTATAATTAATAGCATAAAAAAAATAAGAATTTTAGTGATTCTATTCACGTTTCACTATTAACCATCCACTAATAAAATGAGTGAGATTATATTAAAAGCTGAAAACATAAGCAAACAATACCGATTGGGTTTGGTTGGTACAGGTACTATCAGTCACGACCTTAATAGATGGTGGAGTAAAGTAAGAGGGAAAGAAGACCCATTTTTAAAAGTTGGAGAAACTAATGATAGAAGCACAAAAGGGGAAAGTGATTATGTTTGGGCATTAAGGGATATTAATTTTGAAGTAAAGCGTGGCGAAGTATTAGGTATTATTGGAAAGAATGGTGCAGGAAAATCAACCTTGTTAAAAATATTGTCTAGAGTTACAAGTCCCACAACAGGCGAGATTAAAACAAAAGGACGTATTGCATCGTTATTAGAAGTAGGTACAGGGTTTCATCCAGAAATGACAGGACGGGAAAATATTTACCTTAATGGTGCTATATTAGGGATGACCAAAGCTGAGATTCGTTCTAAAATGGACGAGATTATAGATTTTTCTGGATGTCAACGTTATATAGATACACCAGTTAAACGTTATTCTTCTGGAATGACTGTTCGTTTGGCTTTTGCAGTAGCAGCGCATTTAGAGCCTGATATTTTAGTGGTCGATGAGGTGTTGGCAGTAGGAGATGCCGAATTTCAGAAAAAAGCCATTGGGAAAATGCAAGATATATCTAAAGGAGATGGTAGAACGGTGTTGTTTGTGAGTCATGATATGACTGCTATTCAATACCTATGTAAAAAATGTATTGTGCTTGAAAAAGGTATATTAGTTAACAATTGTGAAACAGATTTAGCGATAAGTTATTACCTTAAGAAAGCATCAAATATTAAGGATCTTAGCCAAATCAAAGAAAGGTCTGGGAATGGAAAGGTAAAAGTTAAAGAGATTTTAATTTATGGAATAAGTAAAGAATTCAAGCCTCAATCTGCAACTCCCTTTGTAATTAAAGTTTTATTAGATAATCCTTTTAAGTATAGCTCTAAGGAAATTAGAATTGATTTAAAAATTGATGATTTTAAAGGAAGACGGGTTTTGTGGCTTAGTAATTATGTGATAGAACATAAAACAATTAGTAATGTAAAGTTTTTGATATTTTCAATACCAAAATTAATGCTTAATTCTGGGACATACTATTTAAGTTCGGATTTGTATGTTGATAATTCTCGATCTGATTGGTTACAAAATGCAGTAAAGTTTGATGTGATGGAAGGAGATTTTTACAGATCGGGAAAGAGAGTTCCAATTGAAGAATCTTCATTTTTGTTAGATTTTGAGCTACATATGAAAAGTTAAAATAAGAGTGAATACATTAAGTTTTATGATAAATAATTAATTAATAGAATGGGTAAGAGGTTATTATTTGTTTGTCCAGATAACTCCATACCTTCTGGAGGTATTAAGCAGATTTATAGGCAAGTAGATGTGCTTAATGAAAATGATTTTAGTGCTTATATCTTGCATAAAAATGAAGGCTTTAGATGCCAATGGTTTAATAATTCAACTCCTATTTTGTATCATAAAGAACTTTTTCAAAATATAGCTAAGTTAAAAACTTCAAACAGTAAAACCATAAAAACTAAGCTAAAACTATTTGTTAAACAAATACTCTCTACATTAAAGCCTAGTTCAGATATAAAGTTGACCAAAGATGATATTTTAGTCTTCCCAGAAATTTATGGTCCACATATTGCTACATTATATGACGGTATAAAAAAAGTAATTTATAATCAAGGAGTTTATCAAACTTTTTTTGGTTACAACCTTAATCTTAATTCGAAGGATACTCCATATACAAGTAAAGATTTGATAGCAGTAATTGTAAATTCTGAAGATGCTAGACAGTATATGTCTCTTGCTTTCCCTAACATCAATTTATATCGTATACATTATGGATTTAATAACAAGGAATTTTTTATTTCAGAAAATAAAAAACGTCAAATATGTTTTATGACAAGACGGCTAAGATCTGATATTATTCAGGTAATAAATATTTTAAAATTCAGAGGAATTCTTGAGGGATGGAAAATACTACCTATAGAAAATATGAATGAACAACAAGTAGCGCAATGCATGAAACAAAGTGCTATTTTTTTAAGTTTTAATATTAACGAAGGCTTTGGAATGCCTCCAGCAGAGGCTATGGCTTGTGGGTGTATAGTAGTAGGATATACTGGACAAGGCGGAAACGAAATTTTTAATTCGGAATTTTCGTATCCAATACCAGATAGAAACGTACAAGAATATGTAAAAACTCTAGAAAAGGTTATTAAAGCATTTAATGTAAACCCTGAATTATTTGTAGAAAAAGGAAAGAAAGCCTCAGAGTTCATATTAACTAATTATAGCATGACTGTTGAAGAGCAAGACATAATTTCAACTTGGAAAGCCATATGTAATTAAATCAAGAAAAATTGCCTAAAGTCACAATCATTATACCTAATTATAACCATGCTCAATTTTTAGTGCAACGACTTGATAGTATTTATAATCAAACATTTAAAAATTGGGAAGCTATAATCATTGATGATGCTTCTACAGATAAGAGTTTAAAAGTTATTGAACGTTATTTAGATGAGAAACCAAATTTTAGAGTAAAACAATTTATTAAAAATAAAATTAATTCTGGTAGTGGTTACAAATCATGGCAAAAAGGAATTGCTTTAGCTGACACAGAATTTATCTGGATTGCTGAAACTGATGATTATTGTACGCCTACTTTTTTGGATGTCATGATAAAATCAATAGAGATTAACAAAAAAGTAAGCTTATGTTTTTCTTCATCAAACTATGTAAATGTGAATGGAGACTTTTTATACAATTCATTGATTAGAACATTAGATTTGGATGTCTTGGAAAATGAATATGCTATTTTTAACGGTAAAAAGCTTATGGATAGATTACCTTTTAATACTTATATCATTAATGGTAGCAGTGTCGTTTTTAGAAATCCAAAAGCTAAAATACCGAAAGAAATATTTTTCCATAAGCAAAATTCAGATATTTTTTTATGGACTTACTTGCTAGATGATAGTTACTTTATTTTTAATAATTCTTTACTGAACTATTTTAGACAACATAATTCTTCAACAACTGCACAGAACAATAAATTAAGAAAAAAGGAAATATACTTAGAAAATATCGAGTACCTTAATTATTTTGGGCAAGCAAATAAGTATAAAACTTTAATAGATCATTATATCAAATATTACATTTGGAATAATAAAAAATCAGTATTTAAAGTAAGTTTTCTAAAAAAACTAAAAACAAAAAAATATATTATACCATACTACTATTTAAGTTTACTAAAATTTATAATCCATAAACTTCTATATTATGGTAAGTAACCCCTTAGTTAGTGTTATAGTACCTACTTATAAGCGCGCGCACTTTTTAAAAGAAACCTTAAATAGTGTTGTTAACCAAACCTATAGCAATATTGAGATTATTGTAATAGACGATGGAACTCCTAACAATGAAAATGAGAAACTATGTAGCAAATATAATAACCTTACATACATAAAAATAAATAATAGTGGAGGACCAGCATGCCCTAGAAATGTTGGTATAAGTAATTCTAATGGAAAGTATATTGCTTTTGTAGATGATGATGATTTATGGCTACCAGAAAAACTTGAAATTCAGGTTAAAATATTAGATGAAAACACAAACTTTGGATTGGTGCATTCGCATTGTAGTACAATTGATGCAGAAGGAAAACAATTAAAAGAAATAATAGGTAAACCAGGGCACGCTAATGTAAAACATGGAGATGTTTTAACTAAAATGATTGGTAATTGGACTATAATGAGTTCCACACCTCTTATTAGAAAAGAAATTGTCAAAGACGTAGGCTATTTTAACGAAGCTATGCCACATGCAGGAGAAGACGTAGAATATTGGTCTCGCTGTGCTTTTCATACCAAATTTTATTATATAAATGAACCGCTCGTTAAATATAGAAAACACAAAAATAATGTGTCAAATAATCAAGAAATTTATACATCATTACCAGTATATTTGTTGGACATTGTAAATAATTATTACAATAAAGGAGTTATAAAGAGTGATGTATATAATACACTCGTGTTGAATATTTGTTTAATGCAAAGCAAAATGATTAAAATCAATTTTCGGAAAACTATTGTTAACATGTTCAAGATTAATCCATTTTGGTTTTTTAATTTTAGAGTTCAAAAAACAATTATTAAAAAGTTAATTACATGAGCCTAACAAGATACTTAATAACAGGTGGAGCAGGGAATATAGGAAGCGCACTAGCACTTCAATTATCTAAAGATGTTAATAACCAAATAGTAATAGTAGATAATTTTTTAACAGGCTCTATGGCTAAAATCCCCAAAAGGGAAAATGTTACTTTCATTAAAGCCAATGTAAATAACTACAATGATATTGTCCCCATTTTTGGAAGGTTCAATTTCGATTATGTATTCCATTTTGCCGCTGTTGTTGGTGTAAAACGTACTTTGGAAAACCCTATGATGGTACTAGAGGATATCGAAGGAATAAAGAATATATTATCATTATCTAAAAACAGTGGTGTTAAAAAAGTTTTTTACTCAAGTTCTTCCGAAGTATATGGTGAGCCATTCGAAATACCTCAAAACGAACAAACAACACCTTTAAATTCTAGATTACCTTATGCCATTGTAAAAAATGTGGGAGAAGCGTTTTTTAAATCCTATTATCAAGAATATGGTCTAGAATATACCATTTTCAGGTTCTTTAATACTTATGGCCCAAATCAGAGTGAAGATTTCGTAATACCTAAATTCTTAAAAGCAGCTTTAAAAAATGAGCCTTTATATATTTATGGTGACGGAAAACAAACACGATCCTTTTGTTTCGTAAATGATAATATTGAAACATGCATAAGAGCATTAAATGACCCTAAATACAATAATGAAGTTATTAATATTGGGAGCGATAAAGAGATCACTGTTTTGGAATTGGCTGAAACAATCATAAAAGTATCCAATTCAAAGTCTATAATTGAGCACATTCCAGCCCTAGAAGAGGGAGATATGGCTAGAAGATGCCCAGATACTACCAAAATGAAAAAAATATTGGGAAGAGAGCTTCTATCATTAGAAGTAGGTTTGAAAGAACTAATGAAAAATTATAAAAATTAATCTTTTTAGATGTCATTAAAAAAAATAAAACAATTTATTAATTACAAAACCTCTTTAGATAAAATCCATAGGAGTAATGATGATATTTATGCAATTAATATAATTCATAAACTGTTTGACTCACCGTGTTATTTACCCTTTACACCATTTTCGCTAAACCCTTATACAATTTTACATGTGTTAAATGATATTTTATTAAATAATAGAAAAGTTGTGTTTGAGTTTGGTACTGGACTCTCAACCATAGTTATATCCAAATTCATAAAAATCAATAACTTATCAGTAGAGTTCTTTAGTATTGACGATAATAAAGAGTGGCAAAATTTAATTTTAAAAGAATTAAAGAAGAATAAATGTGATAATAAAGTACAAATGTCGTGTTGTGAACTTAAAGAATTAGATAATACTCAATTAAATTGTTTGGATAATATGTTTTGGTACGATTTAAATGAGTTAGAAAAAACTAAAAATAGGATAACCAGCAATATAGATTTATTGTTAGTAGATGGGCCAAGTACTGACTCCTCAAAATTTAATCGTTATCCTGCAGTTCCTTTTTTACACGATAAACTTTCGAGTAATGTGGCTATTTATTTAGATGATACTAGGCGAAGTGGTGAAGAAGAAATCCTTTATAAGTGGAATGAACTGCTTGCGGGAAAAATTCAATATGAAAAAATGTACGGAACTATTGTAAAAGGTTCTTCCTTTTCTTGTAGACCGTTAAGTCATTAAATTATGAGAATTGGCAATAACCCAGAGAAAGAGCAAAATATTTTAGAGATTGATGCTTATCATAGAGTTGTCTTACCTATCTATATCCCTAATCTAACTGAACCCTATTTTCAAGATGGTTTAAAAATCTTAAAATTATGCCTTCATTCACTACTAAAAACAGTACACGCAAAAACTAGAATTTCGATTATAAATAACAATTGTTGTAGTGAAGTTTCAAATTACTTGGAAAGCCTATATTGTGAACATGAAAAGATTGATCAGTTACTTAATTCCAAAATTAACTTGGGTAAAATAAATGCATTATATGCAGCAATTAAAAGCAATTTAGAACCTATTATAACTATTGCTGATGCTGACGTTATGTTTTTACCCCACTGGCAACAAGCAGTAGAAAACACATTGGTTGAGTTTCCGGAGTGCGGAATGGTTTCGCCAGTCCCCAGCAGTATAGCTTATAGAGGACAATATTTAAATAGCACCATTTACTATGCTTTTTTTAAAGGGAAGTTGAAGTTTAAAAAGATCAAAAACCCCGATGGACTAATTAAATTTCAAGAAAGTGTAGGTCGTGAAATGTATAATGAAATGCATTTAAAAAAGCATCTAGTAGTTTCAAATAAAAAGGGAAAAGCTGTAATCGGGTGTGGTCATTTTTTGGCAACCTTTAGAGCAGAGGTTTTTAAAAACTCACCAAGAGAAAATTGTAAATTTAAAATTGTTGGTGGTAGTGAAAATCGATATTTAGATAAACCAAACGACAAAGCAGGTTTTTTAAGACTAGCTACTCTTAAAAATTATGGGTATCATTTAGGTAATAAGGAAGAAATCTGGATGCATGATGAACTTAATAAACTTAATAATTTTAATGTAACCTATAACACTATTAAAAGTTTACCCAAACCAAAAACCATTGGATATCTCGGTCACAAAATGGGCCAATTAATGCACCTATTATTCTTTAAAAAATTCAAAAAAGTCTATTTTGGTTTAAAAGGAATGAAAAATCCATATTAATGAAACAATCATTACAGATATTGGTTAGTAATCGAGCTTTACCAACTAACGGAATTGGTAGCTGGAGTACAAGAATATCTAAGCTTATTTTAAACAATACCTCTTTCGATTATATTTTATCACCTTCAAGTTACAACGAGAAATATCTAAATTGTAAAAAAAGGGAATTTATTACTTGGAGAAAAGAAGTTAGAAGGTTTAATATAAAATATTGGGTTGCAAAAGATTATATTCAAAAAATTAAATTTTTATCTAAAAACTCAAGTAAAATTACTGTTGTTATTATGGATGATGCCCATTTAGTGGAAGCAATAACATTAACTAAAAATAACTACAAATGTCCAATAAAGATAATTTTTTCGTTTCATGGATTTGAACTTAATTTAAAAAACGAGATACTACACAAAGTAGACAAAATATTATTTTTATCGCAGTTAAGTTGTGAGTTGAGTAAAAAAAAGTATCCTCAAAAATTTCCAAAAACAATAGTTGTAGGAAATGGTGTAGATTCAAACATATTTTTTCCGTTGGATGAGAAAGAATTTGCTAAACAAAGAGAAGAAAAAGGGTATGATGTCAAAGATGAAATATTAATATGGGTAGCAAACGATAGACCAAAAAAAGGCATCGATATTTTTCATAAAATAATTGAAGAATTATTAAAAATCTACCCAAATCTAAAAGTCATTATTATAGGTAGTAATAAAATATACGATCATCCAAGAGCCAATAATATTGGACGTATAAGTAATCAAAAAGTAGCAACGTATTTAAAAATTAGTAATTACTATATGTTTACTACTTTTTATAATGAAGGGTTTGGATTGTCTATGATAGAAGCTTTAAAATGCGGCAATGCCATTATTGCATCAAAAAAAGGAGCAATACCAGAAATTCTTAATGGTTTGGATAATGTTTATATGGTTGAAAAAATAAATAACCCAGAAAATTGGATAGAAGCATTTAACTTAGCCAGAAAAGACACTAACTTTGGAAAAACAAGACCAAATAAAACAACTACAAGCAAAATTTGGGATTATAATAATTGGGAGCAGAAATTTATTAAAGCAATAAATGAAAATTAAAAACATTGTCATCATACCAGCAAGAGCTAATTCTAAAAGATTGCCCAACAAAAATAGGCTTTTGTTTAGCGATGTACCTTTAATAACCCATAGTATAAACTATGCTAAAGCCAATCTAGACATTATAAGTGATGTTTATGTATCTACAAATGATAAAAAAATAAAAGCTTTGGCATTAGACTCAGGAGTTAAAGTCATTGACAGACCTGAAGAACTTTCTGGAGATTTTTCAAGCACAGTTTCTGCGCTAAAGCATGCGGTTGTATCAATTAATGAAACCGTGGATAATGTTATATTGTTACAGCCAACAAATCCGTTGCGACAAAAACAGCTCTTAAAAGAAGCCTACACCAAATATATTGAAGGCGATTTTGATAGCCTCATGACAGTAAGTATTAACAATAAAAAGTTAGGTAAAATTAATGCAGGCAGATTTGAACCTTATAATTATAAAATGGGACAACGTAGCCAAGATATGGAACCTTTATATTTCGAAAATGGGCTATTATACATATCAAAAACAAATTTGATACTTAACGATGCTATTTTAGGAAGTAAAAACTGTCCATTCATTGTTAATCACCCTTATGCTTCAGTAGATATTGATACCTCTGAAGATTTAAAATATGCGCAATTTATTCTAGACAATTATCCAAATGAATAATCCATATATCAAAATACAAAATAGAAAAATAGGATTGGATTATCCACCTTTAGTTATTGCCGAAATTGGTATTAACCATGAAGGCTCTCTAAAAGTAGCAAAAAAAATGGTAGATGCAGCCGCAAGAGCAGGAGCAGAGGTTGTTAAACACCAAACGCATATTGTTGAAGACGAAATGAGCAAAGCAGCAAAATCTGTAATTCCTGGAAATGCTGAGGTGTCTATTTATGACATCATGAAACGTTGTGCTTTAAACGAAAAAGATGAAATAGAATTAAAAAACTATGTTGAAAGTAAAGGAATGCTGTTTTTATCAACACCATTTTCCAGAGCAGCAGCAAACAGGCTACAAAAAATGGAGGTTGCAGCTTATAAAATTGGCTCAGGAGAATGCAATAACTATCCCTTATTAGAACACATAGCAAAGTTTAAAAAACCTGTAATCTTAAGTACAGGTATGAATACCATAGAAAGCGTAAAAAAAGCAGTCGCTATTTTTGAAAAAGATGAAGTTCCAATTGCGTTATTACATACGACTAATTTGTATCCTACACCACCTCGTTTAGTAAGGTTTGGAGCCATGCAACAATTACAAGAAGCGTTTCCAGATAAAGTAATTGGTTTGAGCGATCACACATTAAATAATAATGCATGTCTTGGAGCTGTAGCTTTAGGTGCATCTATATTGGAGCGTCATTTTACAGACCATAAAGAGCGAACAGGACCAGATATAATTTGTAGTATGGACGAAAACGAGTGTAGGGATTTAGTAAAAGGAAGTAAAGAAATCGCTCTAATGCGTGGAGGTTATAAAGAGCCAGCCAAAGAAGAACAAGTTACCATAGATTTTGCATTTGCCACTGTTTGTTCTATAAAAGAGATTAAAAAGAACGACATTTTAACCGAAGCTAACATTTGGGTAAAACGACCAGGAACAGGAGAAATTCTTGCCGAAAACTATAAAGATATTTTAGGCAAAAAAGCCATAAAAAATATAACTCAAGATGTTCAACTTAAATGGACAGACTTTGAGTAAAGCAATCAAAAAAATAGCATTTCTCTCTGGTACAAGAGCCGATTTTGGAAAAATTAAATCCTTAATACAAATTCTTGAGGATGATATACACTTTGAACCCTTTGTGTTTGTAACAGGAATGCACCTTATGCAAACCTATGGTTACACACTTATAGAAATTGAACGTTGTAACTTCTCGAATGTGCATGCCTTTAAAAACCATACAAACGAAGCCACAATGGATTTAACCCTAGCTAAGACCATTCAAGGGTTTTCAAAATATATAAAAAAAATTCAACCAGACCTTATAGTTGTGCATGGTGATAGAGTAGAAGCAATGGCTGGAGCTATTGTAGGTGCTTTAAATAACATTTTAGTAGCACATATAGAAGGAGGTGAACTATCTGGTACTGTAGATGAGCTTATCAGGCATTCTGTTAGTAAAATGAGTCATATTCATTATGTGTCAAATCAAAATGCAAAAAAGCGATTAATACAAATGGGCGAATTGGAAAAGAGCATAAAAATAATTGGCTCACCAGATGTAGATATAATGTTTTCCAGCCATCTTCCTACAATTGATGAGGTAAAAAAATATTATGAAATCCCGTTTAACAATTATGCATTGGCAATGTTTCATCCTGTAACAACCGAATATAGTAAAATGGAAGGTTATGCACGTAATTTTGTTGATGCCTTGTTAAAAGACAATAAAAACTATGTGGTTATATTTCCTAACAATGATCTAGGTTCTGAAAAAATCATTAAAGCCTACAACAAACTTGATAATAATTCAAGATTTAAAATTTTCCCATCAGTGAGGTTCGAGTATTTTCTAACACTTTTAAAGAACAGCAATTTTATTGTCGGCAATTCCAGTGCAGGCATTAGGGAAGCACCTTACTATGGCATACCAACTATTAATATTGGGAGCAGACAGAAAAATAGGTCATTACACTCACACATTACTAATGTATCTTATGAAAGTGACAATATAGTTGAAGCTTTAAAAACTAATCATGAATTGGTTGAAAAAGATGCCGAAACTTTTGGTATTGGCAATAGTTCGCAATTATTTTTAGAATCATTATTAGACGAATCTCTATGGACATTGAATACGCAAAAGCATTTTGTCGATATTCATTAAAGTAAAATTATAGTTGAAAAACAAAAAAATAATATTAGTCGTCCCAGACGGAACAGG
This sequence comes from uncultured Flavobacteriaceae bacterium, assembly GCA_963975205.1. Classification (GTDB taxonomy): domain Bacteria; phylum Bacteroidota; class Bacteroidia; order Flavobacteriales; family Flavobacteriaceae; genus Pontimicrobium. Next base: position 52,728 of record CAXBFU010000006.1, read on the forward strand.
AATAAGAAATTATTTGTTTTCTAAAATCATTCCCAACCTAATAAAGCAAGATTGCAATGTGCTTATTTATCATGCATTATCAAATAAAGCCATAAAAGAAGTAGAGAAACTTCATAATATTACACTAACCAAAAAACCAATGTCTAGATATAACGAAACCATTAGGCAAAAGTTTTTAAGGGAAACTATATGTTATGGACGACTACATTATAATTCGGTACTAGAAAACAACCCAACAGTTTTAACCAACTGGAAACGTAATTATAAAGGACTAAAAAAATGGTTTTATAAAGCTGCAGAGGTACTTGGAGGCTATGTAGGGAAAAACTATCAAAGAATTTTAAACTTTGAAGATAAATATCAAAAATCGCTTTTAAAAAGTATTGATAGTGAAGTGTCTTTTTTAAAAACCTATAATCCAGATGTAATATTTTGTTCACACCAAAGAGCCTTAAACGCCATTCCAATATTTAAAGCAGCCGAAGTCTTAGGCATTAAAACAGTAGGTGCCATTTATTCATGGGACAATCTCGTTAAGGCTCGTTTAGCAATACGAACAAAAAAGTATATGGTTTGGTCAAACTATATGCGCAATGAATTGCTTAGATATTATAAAGAAATAAACCCAACTAATATTTTTATAACTGGAACACCACAATTTGAATTATATCACGATGTTGAAATAGATAAAAAAGAAAACTTTTTTAATAAACATAAACTAGATATAAACAAAGTTACCATTTGTTTTTCTGGCGATGACGAGCTAACATCGCCATACGATCCAAATTATTTAGAAGATTTAATTTCAGCCATCAAGAACAGTAGTCTAATTGAAAAAGTTCAAATCGTTTTTAGACGCAGTCCAGTTGATTTGTCTGGAAGGTATAACCATATTATTGCCAAAAACAAAGACCTAATTATTCCTATCGAACCAAAATGGAGCAACATACAAAAACAATGGACACAATTGTTTCCATATTACCAAGACGTAAAGCTATTGGCAAATATATGCAAGCATTGTGATTTGGTGATTAATGTAGGTTCAACCATGGCACACGATTTTGCAATTTTTGATAATCCTGCGGCATTTATAAATTATGATACTGTTGAAGATAAACACTGGTCAGTTAAAACCATTTACAACTTTCAGCATTTTAAATCAATGCCAGAAAGAGATGTTGTATATTGGATAAATTCTAAGGAAGATTACGTTGAGATTATTAAGAAGAGTTTAAAAAACAAACATTCTTTAGGCAAACACTGGCTTGAAACAATCAATTCATTTAATAATAATAGTACCCAAGCAATAACCCAACTACTTTTAAACTAATTACCATGCATATTTGTTTTGTAACACACGAATACCCTAAAAAAGGATTTCCGCATGGAGGTATTGGCACTTTTGTTAAAACCAATAGTAAAGCCTACGCAAATATTGGTCATAAAGTAAGTGTTGTTGGAATTAATAATTACACCAAGCAAGAAGAGGTTTGTACTATTGATGGAGTAACAATTCATAGATTAAAACCTATAAAAATTAAGGGCTTTACTTGGATGCTCAATAGTAGAGCTATAAATAATTGTATTAAAAAAATACACAAGCAAACACCTATTGATATTGTTGAAACTCCAGAACTTGGCTTGGCTTTCATTAAAAAAAATGCATCAATAAAATATATTATAAGACTTCATGGAGGGCATCATTTTTTTGCCGAAGCCGAAAGGCGTAATATAAATTGGTGGAAAGGATTTCAAGAAAAAAAATCATTTAAAAAAGCAGATGCATTTATTGCAATTTCAAATTATGTAAAACAGCATACAGCTAAATATTTAAGTTTTAACAATAAGAAAATAATTAATATAAAAAATCCAATAGATTTAGAAGTGTTTCATCCTAGACCAGAAATAAAAGTGTCTGCAAATACGATTTTATTTGCTGGGACAGTTTGTGAAAAAAAGGGAATTCGACAATTAATTTTGGCTATGAAAAAAGTATTGGAATTATTTCCGGAAATAAAACTAGAGATTTATGGTAGAGATTGGTTTTTTAAAGATGGAAGCTCCTATATAGAATTTTTAAAGTCAAAAGTAATCCCAACTTTAGGAGCCAAAGCTACAAACATAATCTTTAAAGGTCCAGTAGCAATTAATGAGCTGGCCAAAAAATATGCTTCATCCACATTATGTGTATTTCCTTCGCTTATGGAAACTCAAGGCTTAGTGGCTCCAGAGGCTATGGCAACAAAAAAACTGGTTATTTTTTCTAATTGTGGTCCAGGACCCGAAACCATTAGCCATAAAAAAACAGGATTATTATGTAACCCTTATGACATCGAAAATATTGCTCAAAATATTTTTTGGGCATTAAATAATATGGAAGAATGTAAAATAATTGCTCAAAATGCTAGGAAATTTGTTTTAAGCAATTACAACATAGAAAAGTTAGCCAAAGACAATATTCAATTTTATAAGTCTATTCAATGAAATTCTTGATTATTACACATGCTGAACATTTTAAACAAGAGCAAACATATAGTGCCTATGCACCTTATGTGCAAGAAATGAACTTGTGGTTGAAATATGTAGATAGTGTTGAAATTGTAGCACCTTTGGTTAAAGTTAAACATTCTTCACCAATTAATATATCTTACCAGCACAACAACATTAAAGTAAATACAATTCCTCAAATTAAATTCACTTCAATTGGAGCATCAATTGCATCATTTTTCAAGTTACCATATATACTGTTCATGATTTTTAAGGCATGTAAAAAAACAGATCATATCCATATACGATGTCCAGGTAACATTGGGTTGTTAGGCTGTTTTGTTCAGGTATGGTTTCCTAAAAAACCCAAAACAGTTAAGTATGCTGGCAATTGGGATCCAAAATCCAAACAACCTTGGTCTTATCAAATTCAGAAATGGATTTTAAAAAATGAGTTTCTTACACGAAACACACAAGTTTTGGTCTATGGCAATTGGAAAGAACCCTCCAAAAACATACACCCTTTTTTTACGGCTTCTTACAAAGAAGAGGAAAAGATTGATGTGGAACCAAAACCTCTAAAAGACAAGATTGGCTTATTGTTTGTAGGAACTTTAAATAGCGGTAAACGACCATTATTAAGCGTTCAAATAGTTAAAGAACTCGTAAACTTAAATCATAATGTCCATCTTGATATTTATGGAGAAGGACAACAAAGAGGCACAATTGAAGCCTATGTGTCTGAAAACAATTTATCTAATTTTGTGACCTTGCATGGCAATAAAGACAAAGAAACTTTAAAGAAAGCCTATCAAAAAGCTCACTTTTTAGTGTTCATGTCAAAGTCTGAAGGCTGGCCAAAAGTAGTTGCCGAAGCCATGTTCTGGAAATGTTTGCCAATTAGCACAAATGTGTCTTGCATCCCAGAAATGTTGAATCAAGGAAAACGCGGAAGCCTAATACAACCCAAATTGGAAGCCATAATAAATGAATTCAATTTTTATGTGAACAACGCAAAGATCTATAAAGATAAAGTGGAGAAAGCTTATATTTGGTCTAGAACCTATACTTTAGATAAATTTGAAACTGAAATCCCCAAACTTTTAAGTAAACTATGAAAGTGTTGCAATTAATAGATTCACTAGATGCTGGTGGTGCAGAGCGAGTAGCTGTTAATATTGCAAATGCGTTGTCATTAAATAAAGATTTTAAATCTTTTTTATGTGCTACTAGAAAGGAAGGATTATTAAAAAACAACCTAAATAAAAATGTAGGTTATGTGTTTTTAAATAAAAAATTTGCCTTAGATGTTTTTGCCATTAAAAAACTTAACCAATTTATTGCAAAGCATAAAATAGATATTATTCATGCGCATTCAACCTCTTTTTTTTTGGCAACACTTATTAAGTGGTTAAACCCTTCGCTTAACATTGTGTGGCATGACCATTATGGTAATAGCGAGTTTTTAATAAAACGAAAATATAAGGTACTTAATATTTGTTCTAAACGTTTTTCGCATATCATTTGTGTGACCCATTCCCTAAAAGATTGGGCCATAAAAAAATTATCAACAAAAAACATCACCTATATCCCAAACTTTGCGGTTCAGGATAATTGTAAACCGTTAACTAATCTAAAGGGAATTAAGGGAAAAAGAATTTTGCATTTAGCAAATTTAAGACCACAAAAAGATCATTTTACTTTGCTTAAAGCATTTAATGAAGTGATAAAAGCGTTTCCAGAGTACACCTTACATTGTGTAGGTAAAAATTTTGATGATGATTACTCAAAACAAATCAAAGAACTTATTTACAAACTTAATTTGAATAAAAGCGTTTTTTTTTATGAAAGTAAAAAAGATGTTTCTAATATTTTAAGCCAAAGCGATATAGGTGTACTATCTTCTAAATCCGAAGGATTGCCCATTGCTTTGCTGGAATATGGGCTAGCTGGGAAAACCGCAATAGTTACAAATGTTGGAAATTGCTCACAAGTAATTAAAAATGAGGTTAATGGAGTTTTGGTGCCTAAGAAAGATCCACAAAAATTAGCAGAGGCTCTATGTATAAGTATTAAAAATCAAGATAAAGCAAAAGGATTTGGTAAACAATTGAAGCAAACAGTTGAAAAAGAATATTCTCAAGGAGTGTTTGTGAATAAACTAATGGACATATATAACTCAGTTTGACATGAACAGTTTGAGAAATACAAATAACGAGTTGATGTTGATCCTCTTGCATATTGCACTTGGGTTTATAGTGTATGTAGTGCCATTTAGCTCAAAATTAATTAGTCTTTTGGTAGTATTTCTATCTATTTTCTTGGTATTAGGAACCAAAAATAAGGTTTTGGCAGTTCTTTTGGCATCAGCATATGTAGCTACAAGCGATGTGTTTTTTAGAATGACTGATGGGTTGTTTTTTTATGAATTGCATAAGTACTTACTAATTGTTTTGGTTTTAATTGGTTTCCTACTTGATCAAATAAGAGTAAAAGGCCAAGTGTATTTAGTTTACATTGGGTTATTACTGCTTACCATTGTTTTTACATCCTACGATTTAACCGATGAGATTAGAAAAATGATTGCCTTTAATCTTGCGGGACCAGTCTCTTTAGGATTTGTGGCTTTTTATTTTTATAAGAAAAAAGTAACAATGCAACAATTGAGTAAAGTGCTTTTTTACGCCTTATTACCTATAATTTCACTAGTAGTATATCTGTTTTTTTATACCCCTAGTATTAAGGATGTTGTGACAGGAACCGAATCTAATTTTGCGACTTCAGGTGGTTTTGGGCCAAATCAAGTAGCAACTATTTTGGGAGTAGGCATATTTATTTTATTTGCAAGGTTACTGTTTAATAAGTTTAGAGGCATTCAATCCATTTTAGAGCTGATGCTTTTAGGTTTTATAAGCTTTAGAGGTCTAGTAACTTTTGCAAGAGGAGGCATATTTACAGCAATAGCTGCGATAGTAATATTAATCATGATAACCTATTTAAGAGGCCAAAAAACATTTCGTTTTAAAGTAATGATGGCGATATTTTGGTCTATTATTTTAGGAACTTCCATTTGGTTATTGGCTTCAAATAGAACATCGGGTTTAATAGAAAACAGATATGCGAACCAAAATGCGGTAGGTGTTGAAAAAGAAGATGTGTCCACAGGTAGAAAGGATTTGTTTTTAACCGAATTGGAAGCGTTTATCGAGAATCCAATTTTTGGTATAGGTGTTGGTAAAAATAAGGGGTATCGATACGATAAAACAGGTAAGGTTGCAGCTTCACATAATGAAATAAGTAGGCTTTTGGCAGAACACGGTTCTTTAGGAATATTAGCTTTTGGAATTTTACTATTTGTGCCACTTTTATTTAGAATTGAAAATAGCAATAACATTTATTTCTACTCATTTTATGTTATGTGGCTGTTAACTATTAATCACTCAGCTATGCGAATTGCTTTTCCATCATTTATTTACGGTTTGTGCCTCTTGGATGTTACCTTTCCAAAAAAAACTAATTTTAAGAATCAAGAAATCTAACCAATACATGATTTTATATTTAGGAAATAATTTAAAATCTAAGCAAATAAACCAAACAACGTTGGCACTATTGAGTAACCTATTGAAAAGTGAAGGTTATTCTGTTAAAACGACTTCGTCTTTAAAAAATCAATTTCTTCGGCTATTATTAATGCTTTGGGCGATTATAAAGTATCGTCGAAAAATCGACTTTGTATTAATAGACACTTACAGCACTAAAAATTTTTATTATGCATTTGCAACTAGTCAACTTTCTAGGTTTTTTAAACTAAATTACATTCCTATTCTTCATGGTGGTAATTTACCATCCAGATTAGATAAATCACCAACCTTAAGTAAACTCATTTTTGCCAACTCCTATAGAAATGTTGCAGTTTCCAACTACTTAAAACATGAGTTTTATATAAGAGGTTTTGACACTGCTTTTATACCTAATGTTCTAGAAATTAAAAATTACCCATTTCTTGAAAGGGGAATTTCAACACCAAAGCTGTTATATGTACGTGCATTTGCAAGTATATACAATCCTGAAATGGCAATTAAAGTATTAAACCAACTAAAAAAGGAATACCCAGAGGCAACGTTATGTATGGTTGGACCAGAAAAAGATAACTCATTCAAATCCTGTAAGGCACTAGTTGAAACACTTGGCTTAGAAAATAGTGTTGAATTTACTGGAATGTTATCAAAAAAAGAATGGCATAAAAAATCAGAAGGACATAACATTTTTATCAATACCACAAACGTAGATAATGCACCTGTTAGTGTTATGGAAGCAATGGCATTAGGGCTTCCAATAGTTTCAACTAATGCTGGTGGAATGCCTTTTTTAATAGAAAATAATAAAACGGGAATTCTTATTGAGAAAAATGATATTAAAGCTATGGTAAAAGCGATAGATTTACTATGTAAAAATAAAAAAACTGCTCGCTCTTTAGCAAATAACGCAAGGAAACAGGCCGAAAAATATAATTGGAGTAATGTTAAACAGTTATGGCATGATATATTACAGTAGCTTAGTAGTAAAAACCTATTTTTACTTAGTATATTTAACGCATTAAGTCTAACTATGGCAAAGAATAAAGGAATACATTTTGAAATTTCCGAGCGTAAAGTTCTTTTACGCATTTTTGATATTCTGGCGGCGTTGCTGGCTCTTGAGCTAATTGGCTATTATTTTCAATTTGATTATTTTTTAGTGACAAAAAAACAGTGGCTTTGGTCACTTGTGCTAGGGTTTTATTTAACTGTTTTTGGCACCATATTCGAGTTATATAACTTAAAGCAGTCAAGTAAATTAGATACCACATTTAAAAATATTGTAATTACTGTATCTGTTACAGTTTTATTTTATTTGTTTACACCTATTATAACACCAGTTTTACCAGATCATCGAATAGAAATAGTATATTTTTATTTAGCAATTATCATTGTAATTTTTATGTGGCGATATGCCTATGTAACATTTATTGCATCACCTAGATTTTATAAAAAAGTTATTGTATTGGGTGAGGTTTCAAATATTGAAAACCTAGTGAAAGCCTTTAGTACTTCGGACCCTAATTATAAAATTGTAGGTTATATAAACAGTAATATTTCAAGCAATGAAAATGTAAAATTTAAGGGATTAAAAGAGTTTAGTGCAGGAAACCTAAAAAAAACAATTAGAGAAGAAGGTATATCTGAAATTGTAATTGCTATAAATGATTCTGAAACGATTACACCTTACATTTATAATGAACTAACACACCTCTTGGAAAAAGGATTTACGATTAGGGAATACACTCAAGTTTTTGAAGAAATTACCAAACGTATTCCTGTACAGTTTGTAGGTAAAGATTTTTATAAATACTTTCCATTTAGCAGAAGCAACCAGAATAAATTATATATACTTTACCATCGTTTAATGGATCTAATATGTGCACTGTTAGGTATTGTAATTGGAATAATCTTCTTGCCATTGGTTTTGCTTGGAAATTTAATTGGTAACAAAGGCAAATTATTATATATACAAACACGAGTAGGAAAAAATGGAAAACCATTTAAAATATATAAGTTTAGGACAATGGTTAAAAACGCCGAAAAAGATGGCGTAAAGTGGGCAGATAAAAACGACCATAGAGTAACCTCGTTTGGCCGCTTTTTAAGACGATCAAGGCTCGATGAAATCCCTCAATTTATAAATGTTCTTAAAGGTGATATGAGCATTATTGGGCCAAGACCTGAGCGTCCTTTTTTTGTTAAAGAATTGTCTAAAGTAATCCCTTTTTATGAAACAAGACATACCATTAAACCAGGATTATCTGGTTGGGCACAAGTAAATAGCCGTTATGGTTCTTCAATAGAAGATAGTTTAGTGAAATTACAGTACGATTTATATTATATTAAGCACCGAAGTTTCTTTTTAGATATAAATATTATTGTAAAAACCTTGAGTACAATGCTATATTATAGAGGGCAATAGTCTAGCTGTTTTGACTATAAAACCTTACCAAATAAACATATCTTACCAAAAGAGCGATAAAGAGAGGAGTCAATCCAATAGCAAATACTTGTACACCTATTAACCAATGCAATGTTAATAGACATAGCATGATTATTAAAAACTTAAGATACCTTGTAAACCATGTGCTAGGTGTGGTTTTAAGTAGTTGTTTTACAATAAATAAATTGATGGGAAAAGCCCATAGCAAATTATAATTATTAGCTGTAGCAGTATGGTCTGTAGCAAACCAAAGGAGCAACAAAACAACACCTATTGAGCCAGTAATCGAGAATAAACCAATGTCCAACCATTTACTACGATGGCTCTTTTTATAATCGTTATAAGTAATCCATAAAATTAATAGCCCTAATAGACCAAATATCATTAACGGACTTGTTATAAAAGAGTTTGATATAGGTCTTTCGACTTTTTTGTAAAGCGTTCGCGATTGTTTTACTAACGGCTTGTTGGAATTTGCAAAAGTTGCTGTTTCAAAAAAAGAATCAATAAATTTAGGAAGAAACATGTATTCTTCCAATGTTGCTTTTTTATCAATTACGGAGCCTAAAGCCACATCAATTCCCAAACTTCCCCAAGAATTCTTGTTTACATGATCATGAATTAACTCTCTAAACGTTTTTGCTTCAAAGCCATTAGGTTCTTGAAATTTAAGTTTACTATGTAGCGAAACTTCCAAAACATCTTTTATTTTGGTAGCACAATTGTCATAAAAGAAATCGTAGAGATAGTATTTGTTTTCTGGCTTGGCATTATCCAATAAAAAATCCATAACCTCTTGCTTTTGTGTTCGAGTTAGGTCTAAAATTTGCTCATTTATCGATCTATTTTGAGCAATATAAGACTGAAAAAAATCATCATAAGAGTTATAGGATAGTTTGTAGTTAAGTTTTCCTTGAGCAAATTTTAAATAGAAATTTGGTGTGTCAAAATCATAAGTACCATAGTTGAATACCACATCAATTTTTCGTTCTCGATCACGAACCCTAAAGCCATTGTGCCCAAAAGCATCGTTTAGCATGGTTCCAGGACCAATGGAAAGCACGCTTATTTCAGCTTCATTGGATAGGTTTAACTGTTGCGCATTGCTAAAAAACGAACAAATAAAAAATAATAGTATAAGTAATTTTAACCTCATAGATTATCTAAAAATACTAAAATCTAATTTTACTGAAAACACATTGGAATATAAGGCAGCACTTTGGTCGCCAATATCTGTAAAAGCATAATCAATTTGAATGCCTCTATATTTAAAACCAACACCAAAATTTGGCTGAAAACTTAATTGCTCAGTATTATCTATTTGTAATTCAGTTTGAAAATTCCCAAGTCCAGCACGTAAAAAAACCATATCTGTATATCCAAATTCGAAGCCTAATGCAGGATTAATACTAGCAAACGAAGTAGAAATAATATCGTTGTTTTGTTCAAATCGAATGTTTAAATCGAGCTCTGTTCTAAGTGTGTAATCGTAGTTAAAAACAAATTGTTTAGACATGCCAATTTGCATTTTTGGCAATGTAATTTCTGTGCCTTCGGGTGCTTCTTGGTTTTCACCTGGAATCGCATTTTTTATATCGGTCAATCTATCTTCGTTTATTGCCCAAGCATTAAAAGTGGTAGTAATGTCTCTTACCATGACGCCAAACTTCCAGTCGTTTCGTTCAAACTGTATGCCCAAGTCAAATCCAAAGCCCCAAGATGATGCAAAATCACCAATAATACGTCTAATTACTTTAGCGTTAATACCATAGTTTAAACCTTCAATAGGTAATTTTCTTGCGTACGAAAAAGTAAAACCATAATCGGCAGCCGAAAACAAATTAATATTGTCGTAATTTACATTGCCTTGCTCGTCAATTAGTTGTGTGGTATCTAATATGTCATCAACTCCAAAACGTATAATAGAAAAACCAATGGCACTTCTATCATCTAATGGTTTTGCATAAGCTATGTAGTTATAATTTGCAATGTTGGCAAAATAACTGGAGTGCATCAAGGCAATTTGATTGTCTTCCAAATGCACTAAACCAGCAGGATTCCAATAACCAGAGTTAACATCGTTTGTGGTCGCAATAACTGCATTGCTCATACCAAGAGCAGCAGCATCCACACCAATATTCATGAACTCATTAGAATACTTTCTAGTAGTTTGGGCACAAACTATCGTGGCACCTAAAATAAATAGCGAAACTAAATACGTTTTCAAAAGGCAATTTCTTTTATACAAAGATGCATAATATTTTTTAACCTTTTAAACTCTTAATTGTAATAGATATTGTGCTTTTTTAGAGTTCAACCCAAATAGTTTATTATTTTTACTCCATTAAATATTTTGAGTTTGATAAAACATATTCCAAATTTTGTAACACTTTTAAATCTTTTTTGTGGAAGTATTGCTGTAATATTTGCTGTTAATGGTTTTTTGGTAACCGCTTCTTTTTTTGCGTTTCTTGGTATTTTCTTCGATTTTTTTGATGGTCTTTTAGCTAGAAAACTAAATGCACAGAGCGAGCTTGGGTTACAACTAGATTCTTTGGCAGATATGGTAACTAGTGGATTGGTGCCAGGAATTGTAATGTTTCAACTTTTTAATTTTATTGATTCTAACAATTGGTTTCCGTATGATTACATGGATACAGTAAGTTTTACTCAATCTTTTTTATCAAGCAACTTTACACCTTTTATTGGACTTCTAATAACACTCGCATCAGCCTACCGTTTGGCGAATTTTAATATAGACGAAAACCAAACCGATTCATTTATTGGCTTACCAACACCTGCAAATACCTTACTTATTTTGTCTTTTCCGTTGATTATGGAGTTTCAGAATAATGATATTATGAATTCGATTATTTTAAATAAATGGTTTTTAATTGCTGTAACGCTTGTAAGTTGTTATTTATTAAATGCCAATATGAAGCTCTTGGCTTTAAAGTTTAAAACATGGAACTTTCAGGATAATGCCGCAAGATATATTCTTGTTATGTTGGCAGCTATTTTATTGATTATTTTTCAGTTTGCAGCCATCCCATTAATCATCTTAGCTTACATAATCATTTCTATTTTAAATAAAAAATAATCTATAAATGGCATCAGGATTTTTTGCACTACTCGACGACATTTCGGTGCTCATGGACGATGTGGTAACCATGAGCAAGATTACCACCAAGAAAACTGCAGGCATCCTCGGTGACGATTTGGCTGTAAATGCCGAAAAGGCTTCTGGATTTGTATCTTCAAGAGAATTACCTGTATTGTGGGCAATAACAAAAGGGTCGTTTTTAAATAAACTAATTATTTTACCAATAGCTTTTTTATTGAGTGCTTTTTTGCCTTGGGCAGTTACTGTAATATTACTTTTGGGCGCAGTGTATTTAGCTTTTGAAGGTGCAGAAAAAATCTATGAATATTTTGTGCCACACACTCATGAAACTCCTATTTTAAAAACTGAAAACTTATCGAAAGCAGCCATTTTAGAGTTAGAAAAGAAGAAAATAAAATCTGCAATAATAACAGATTTCATACTATCTATTGAAATTGTGATTATTGCCTTAGGAACTGTTATAAATGAACCTTTGTTAACTCAAATATTAGTAGTTACTGTAGTAGCAATTATCGCTACAGTTGGTGTTTATGGCATTGTAGCTCTAATTGTTAGAATGGATGATTTAGGTTTACGATTGGTGCAATTGAGTAATGGTAATAAGAATTTACTGCAATTTATTGGCAAACTACTGGTTAATGCCCTACCATTTATTATTAAATCACTTTCGGTTATTGGTACAATCGCACTGTTATTGGTTGCAGGAGGTATTTTTACACATAATATCGAGTATTTGCACCACTTTTTAGAAACGTGGCCTGGTATTTTAAGGGATTTTGTAGTTGGTTTAGGTGTTGGTGTTTTGGCGCTTCTTAGCTTTAAGTTGCTTAAACGATTTATAAAATTAGTAAGTTAAGTGTTACCTAAAGTATGGATCTTAATTTTATAGACCTCATAGGTTTTTAAAACTTGTGAGGTCTATAGAATGAGAAAAATAGTAACATATTGAAAAACAACCTTTTATTATTCTACTAATTTTTTTTTCTTCATGTGTTAATAATCCTATTGAAGAAGTTGATTTTACTGTAAATTATGTTCGCTGTAAAACAGGGTCAATAGGTTCCAGAAGCTTGATTAAAGTGAAATTTAGAGAAAAGATTTATAACGTTGCAATAACTAAAAGTACTTGTAAGAATATAAAACTTGGAGATACAATTAGGTTATTTTACAATTTAATTAGAGGTAGAGTAATAGAAATAATCAAATAAGGCTTAGCGTTTAAAAGTCCAATTTCTTTTTACGTAGCTCAAAATTCTGACCTAAATATACTTTACGAACCATGTCATCGGCAGCGAGTTCTTCGGGTTTTCCAGCTTTTAGGATGCTACCTTCGAACATTAAGTAGGTTCTATCGGTAATGGCAAGGGTTTCTTGCACATTATGGTCGGTTATTAATATCCCAATATTCTTTTTGGTTAGTTTTGCTACAATGCGTTGTATATCTTCAACAGCAACAGGATCGACACCAGCAAAGGGCTCATCAAGTAAAATAAAACTAGGGTCGGTTGCTAAAGCACGAGCAATTTCGGTACGTCGTCTTTCACCACCAGACAATAAATCACCACGACTTTTACGTATATGACCAAGTCCAAATTCTTCAATAAGCGACTCCATTTTATCAAGTTGCTCCTTTTTGGAAAGTTTGGTAAGTTGCAATACACTTAAAATATTGTCTTCAATGCTTAGTTTTCTAAAAACCGATGCCTCTTGTGCCAAATAACCAATACCATTTTGTGCACGTTTGTACATTGGGTAATTGGTAATTTCGGTACTGTCTAAAAATATGTTTCCACCATTAGGTTTTATTAAACCAACAATCATGTAAAAAGAGGTTGTTTTACCAGCACCATTTGGTCCAAGTAACCCAACAATTTCACCTTGATTTACTTCAAGGGAAACGTCTTTTACAACTTTTCGTCCACTATAGGACTTCATTAAATTATTGGCTTTTAAAATCATACACTTATAATGAACGCTAAAAATAGTAAAAACATATAAGTTACTATTACTGCGTAGGTTTTTTATAAATTATTTAACCTTGTTGCTCTAAAGCGTCCCAATATTCATAAGCACGACGCAAATGCGGAATAACAATAGTGCCTCCAACCAAAGTGGCAATACTTAATGCTTCAACAACTTCTTCTTTCCTTAAACCTTCTTTATAACTGCTTTCTAAATGATATTTTATACAATCATCGCAACGCAACACGGTTGAGGCTACTAAACCTAAAAGTTCTTTGGTTTTAACATCCAAAGCACCTTCTTTAAAGGCATTGGTATCAAGATTAAAAATGCGTTTTATTATTTTATTATTATCGGCTAAAATCTTATCATTCATTTTAGCACGATACTCGTTAAATTCATTAACTGGATTTGACATGTCTAGCTTCTTTTTTCTTTTGATTTCTTATCACAATTTTAGATATATATATGCTGACTTGATATAATATGATTATTGGAATGGCAACAATAATTTGACTTGCAATATCTGGAGGTGTAATAATTGCAGATAATATCAATACAATTACTAAAGCATATTTACGGTATTTTTTTAAAAATTCAGGTGTTACTAAACCTATTTTTGTTAAGAAGTAAATAATTATTGGTAACTCAAATACCAAACCAGAAGCCAAAGTAGCAGATCGTACCAAAGCGATATAAGAACCAATATCTATTTGATTATCTACAATATCTGAGATGCTATAATTTGCTAAAAAGTTAATTGAAAGTGGTGTTACAATATAATAACCAAACAACACGCCTAAGAAAAACAACAAGGAACAAATGATGATGAACCCTCTGGAATGCTTGCGTTCATCTGGATGCATTCCAGGACTAATAAACTTCCATAGTTGATAGATAACATAAGGAAAAGCAATAATGAAACCAGCTAAAATAGATGTCCAGATATCTGCCGAAAATTGCCCAGCCATTGTCCTATTCTGAATCATCATCGGTAATTCTTCAGCACAGAAAGTAGTATCTACGTTAATAAATTGTGCAGCTTTACACAACATTTTATAGGTAGGAAAACTCATTACTGTTGGCGCAAAAATAATAAGCTTAAAGATTGAACGACTAAAAATGAAGGCTAGCGTTCCTACAATTATAATTGCTGATGTTGCTCGTATTAAATGCCATCTTAAATCTTCAAGATGGTCTAAAAAAGACATTTCATTGATGTTCTTTTTTTTCTTTGCCATTATATAATGCCTTCTTTTATAAGATCATGTAAATGTATTACTCCTGCGTAGTTGCCATTGTCTTCAACTAGTAATTGCGAAATTTCGTTTTCTTCCATAAGTTCCATGGCGTCAACAGCCATGGAATCTATGTCTATGTATTTTGGATTTGAACCCATAATATCTTTTGCTGTAAAACTCGAAAAATCATCAGTTTTACTTAACATACGTCTTAAATCACCATCTGTGATGATACCAATAATTTTATCATTTTCAACAACTGCAGTTACACCCATCATTTTTTCAGATATTTCAATAATAACATCTTTTATTTTAGTGTCTTTTGAAACTTTTGGTTTTTGATTTACTGAAGAGATATCGCTCACACGTAAATACAATTTTTTGCCTAGTGCACCTCCTGGATGGTATTTTGCAAAATCTTTACTCGAAAATCCACGCAATTCCAATAAACAAACCGCTAAAGCATCACCCATAACCAACTGCGCAGTTGTACTGGTTGTTGGTGCTAAATTGTTTGGACAAGCTTCTTTTTTAACAAAAGTATTTAATACGAAGTCGGCATTTTGACCTAGAAAAGACTCAGTATTTCCAGTAATTGCAATCATTTTATTTGGGCCATTTTTTATTAGAGGCACTAAAACCTTAATCTCTGGCGTATTACCGCTTTTTGAGATGCATACTACTACATCATCTTCCAAAATAAGGCCTAGGTCACCATGAATAGCATCAGCAGCATGCATGAAAATAGCAGGAGTTCCTGTTGAATTAAGCGTTGCTACAATTTTATTGGCAATAATGGCACTCTTTCCAATACCAGTAATAATAACTCTACCTTTAGAGTTGTAAATTAGCTGCACCGATTTTGAAAAATTGTCATCCAACAAATTAGAAAGATTTGCAATCGCATGACTCTCCATATTAATGGTGTCTTTTGCAATATCTAAAATAGATTTTGAAGTATTCAAAATTTATAATTTTTAAGGTTATGTATTTTAAAGATTTTACTATCTTTAAAAGTCATTTTAATTTTATTACTTTTAAGTAACGAAAATTATAGTACAAAAAAACGAAAAAAAATAATGGGAGTTCTCTAAATTTGAATATTTAATGACTCTTTTAATAAATTTTGATTTAGCATAATAAAGAAACTGAGGGATTAATGAGTTTTGATGAAACCGATTTACACCAAGCCTTAAAAAAATATTTTGGGTTTGATAAATTTAAAGGACTACAAGAAGAAGTAATTAAAAGCGTAGTAGCAGGAGAAAATACATTTGTTGTCATGCCTACTGGAGGAGGAAAGTCTTTATGTTACCAACTTCCAGCACTTATGAAAGAAGGAACTGCAATTGTAGTATCTCCTTTAATTGCATTAATGAAGAATCAAGTGGATGCTATTAGAGGCGTGTCTAACGAAGAAGGCGTCGCGCATGTATTAAATTCTTCCCTAAATAAAACCCAAGTAAAACGAGTAAAGGACGATATTGAAAAAGGTATTACCAAATTGCTATATGTAGCTCCAGAATCACTTACTAAAGAAGAGAATGTAGAGTTTTTAAAATCTCAAAAAATCTCTTTTATGGCTATTGACGAAGCACATTGTATAAGTGAGTGGGGACACGATTTTAGACCAGAATACCGAAATTTAAGACATATTATAAAGCGTATTGGAGACAATATACCAATGGTTGGTTTAACTGCCACAGCGACACCAAAAGTTCAAGAAGACATTTTAAAAAATTTAGGAATTACTGATGCTACCACTTTTAAAGCATCTTTTAATAGACCAAATTTGTTTTATGAAGTTCGCCCAAAAACAAAATCGGTTGATGCCGATATTATTCGTTTTGTAAAGCAAAATCAAGGAAAATCAGGAATTGTTTACTGTTTAAGTAGAAAACGCGTAGAAGAACTAGCTCAGGTTTTACAAGTTAATGGTATTAAGGCTGTGCCATACCATGCTGGACTAGATGCAAAAACTAGAGTAAAGCATCAAGATATGTTTTTAATGGAAGATGCCGATGTTGTGGTGGCTACTATCGCTTTTGGTATGGGAATCGATAAACCAGACGTACGTTTTGTAATTCACCACGATATCCCAAAGAGTATTGAAAGTTATTACCAAGAAACTGGTCGTGCAGGAAGAGATGGAGGCGAAGGGCATTGTTTGGCATACTATGCATATAAGGATATCGAAAAACTCGAAAAATTTATGTCCGGAAAACCTGTTGCTGAACAAGAAATAGGACATGCTTTACTGCAAGAGGTAGTAGCTTTTGCCGAAACAGCAGTTTCTAGACGTAAGTTTATATTACATTACTTTGGAGAAGCGTTTGATAATGAAACAGGTGAAGGTGGCGATATGGATGATAATGTTAGAAATCCTAAAAAGAAAAGTGAAGCTAAAGATGAAGTTGTTACATTAATAGAAGTAGTCGCCAAAACCCATGAAACATACAAAAGCAAAGATTTGGTAAATGTTATTATTGGAAAAGAGAATGCACTAATAAAGTCGCATAAAACAGACTCCCAACCATTTTTTGGAATCGGAAAAAATAAAGATGATAAATTTTGGATGGCACTTATAAGACAGGTGTTAGTGGCTGGATATTTAAGGAAGGACATAGAAACTTACGGAGTACTTAAGGCAACCGATTTAGGAAGGGAATTTGTAAACAAACCAACCTCTTTCATGATGGCTGAAGACCATATTTTTGATGAAGGAGACCATACTGGAATTATCACTGCCAAAAAAGGAGCAGGAGCTTCGGTAGACGAAAAATTAATGTCAATGTTAAAGGATTTAAGAAAGCGAAATGCAAAAAAACTTGGTGTGCCTCCATTTGTTGTCTTTCAAGACCCTTCATTGGAGGATATGGCTCTAAAATATCCAATTTCAATGGAGGAACTATCTAATGTTCATGGTGTTGGTGAAGGCAAAGCCAAAAAATATGGGAAAGATTTTATAGATTTAATATCTTCTTATGTAGAAGAAAACGATATTATTAGACCAGAGGACATGATTGTTAAATCTACTGGTTCAAATTCGGCCTTAAAATTGTATATCATTCAAAATATAGATAGAAAATTACCTTTAGATGATATTGCATCAGCCAAAGGTTTAGAAATGCAAGATTTTGTTAAAGAAATGGAAGCTATTGTTTATTCAGGCACAAAACTTAATATTAATTACTGGTTGAATGATATTCTAGATGAAGACCAACAAGAGGAAATTCACGAGTATTTTATGGAATCTGAAAACGATAAAATAGATGAAGCAATTGAAGAATTTGATGGCGAATATGACGATGAAGAATTACGTTTATATCGTATCAAGTTTATAAGTGAAGTTGCCAATTAGCCTTCAACAAGTGTAAACGAAACATCTTGTTTTTTAGAGATTACTCGTAAACTTTCAATTTTTGATGTATTTAGTTTTTCAATTTGAATTTTTTCAATGTCAAAATCAATAGCTGTAATAAAACTGTTTGAGACTTCACCAAAATCTGATTTTAATTCATCCATATTAGACTTTAGTGTCATTTCAAAATTCTTACAATTTATAATGATTTGGGCACCTTTAAATGTGTTAATCTTAAATTTACCAACCAAAACAAGTCTAAAATAATAATAGCCTGCAAGTTCACTCATTCCTGCAAACATTATGTTCCTACTAGAGATAGCAAATGGTTTATCTTTAATCGAAGTCATTATTTTTTCTAAATAAATAGAGTCTTCAGTTTTGTCATTTGTATCATTTTTGCCAAATGCGGTTCGTAAGTTATTTAAAGAAAGCTTCATTATTTCTAATTTTCAACAAACATAATAAAGAAATAGTAAATGATTTGTTCAAAAACTCTTAATTACTATTCATAAATCATAAATCCTCACTATCTTTGCACTTTCTTAAAAACAAGAACAATGCAAGACGGTTTATACGCAAAATTTAATACAAGTAAAGGTGACATAGTTGTCGCTTTAGAATACAAAAAAACTCCAGGAACAGTTGGGAATTTTGTTGCTTTGGCTGAAGGAAATTTAGAAAACTCAGTAAAGCCACAAGGAACTCCTTATTATGATGGATTAAAGTTTCACAGAGTTATTCCAGATTTTATGATTCAAGGAGGCTGCCCTTTGGGAAGTGGAACAGGAAATCCTGGATACCAATTTGATGACGAAATTCATCCAGACCTAAAACATGATGGTCCAGGTGTATTATCTATGGCAAATGCTGGTCCTGGAACTAATGGAAGCCAGTTTTTTATCACGCATATACAAACGGCTTGGTTAGATGGAAAACATACAGTTTTTGGTAAAGTAGTAGAAGGACAAAGTGTTGTTGATGCTATTGCCCAAGGAGATACTATTGATAATTTAGAGATTATTAGAGTTGGAGCAGATGCTGAGGCATATAATGCTGTGGAAGCGTTTAGAACTTTTGAAGGCGCTAGAGAGAAAAGAATAGCACAAGCAAAAGCCGAAGCCGAAGCTGAAATGGAAAAACTAGCAGCTGGTTTTAGTAAAACAAATAGCGGATTACGTTATCAAGTACTTCAAGAAGGTAACGGTAATAAAGCTGAAAAAGGTAAAACGGTCTCAGTACATTATAAAGGGCAACTTACTGATGGGACAGTATTTGATTCGTCTTATAAACGTAATCAACCAATCGATTTTGCTTTAGGCGTTGGCCAAGTAATCTCAGGTTGGGACGAAGGGATTCAATTACTTAAAGTAGGAGATAAGGCGCGTTTTGTAATACCAAGCGATTTGGCTTATGGAAGTGCTGGAGCTGGTGGTGTAATTCCTCCAGATGCCACTTTGATTTTTGACGTTGAATTGATGAACGTAAAATAAATAAAGTATCATTATAATTTAAAAGCTGCCTTTTTGGCGGCTTTTTTTGTATTTGTATTTTTAGTTATCAAAAAGAATGAACAATCAGCATAAGTTTTTGCTATTTAATGCCTTGTTTAGTAATTTTAGAGCAATTAATCCATAAGACCCATGTACCTAAAAAAATATTTGCTTGGAGTATGCATTATGCTTTCTACTTTAGTTGGAGCATTTGCTCAAGAAGAAGGACTTATTTCTTCCATAGATGATTTTTCAATTGATAAAGTTGCGTTTAATCCCAACGGAATAAAAATTTTAGCTTTCGATAATACGCTAACTTTAGAGTTTAGAAATGAAGTTTCTAATTTGAGATATGAAGTCATTAATAAAAAAGGCGATTTATTATTGGTAAAAGAAGGGATTTCTGCCAAAAAATCGTTGTTGAATATATCAAAACTAAAAAAAGGAACTTACTACGTTAGGGTTTTTTCAGATGAAGTAAAAGATTTTTTAAAATTTGATAAAACATAAAATAATTTTAAAGTTTTTTATAATTAAAAACTGCCTTTTGGCGGTTTTTTTTGTATTTGTTGTTTTTTTATGGATTAAAACAGACCACTCGTCTCTATTCTTTGTGATTTAATAGTCTGCTAATTAAGTTTATAGCAGTTAATCCAAAGAACTATGAAACCAAATAAACTTGCAATAGCCATGTGGCTATTGCTATTTTCGGCAATGGCAATAAATGCCCAAGATAGTAGCGAAACAGCTTTTTTAGAAACAACGAGTGTTTTTTCTACAAGCACAACAATTACTTTTAACCCAAGTGGTGTTGGTATGAATGTTACAGACAATACCTTGTCATTATTTTTTCAAAACAGAATGTCTAACCTAAGATATGAAGTTATTAATAATAAAGGAGAAGTGTTATTACTCAAAAAGGCAAAAAGTACTCAACAATCATCTTTAGATATCTCTGGTTTAAAAAGAGGCACCTATTTTGTAAGAGTATATAATGGCACTTTAAAAGAGTTTTTAAAATTTAAGAAAAAATAAAATTGCTTGTGTATTTTTGTTAAATGACTTTACAAACACTTGAGCAAATAAAATATCCTATTGGACAATTTAAGTGTCCTAAGATAATAACAACTTCGCATATAGAAAACTGGATTGAGGTTTTAGAGCAATTTCCATTACAATTAAAACATCTGGTTAAGCATCTTAATGATGAACAATTAGATACGCCATATCGTACCAAAGGCTGGACGGTAAGGCAAGTAGTGCATCATTTGTCTGATAGTCATCACCATAGTTATGTTCGTTTTAAATGGGCTTTAACCGAAAATAAGCCAATAATTAAATATTATCACGAGCAACTTTGGGCAGAATTACCTGATGCTAAGCATGCACCAATACAAATGTCGTTAGACCATTTAGCAGCAGTCCATTTTAAACTAGTTTACTTACTAAAAGGCTTAAGTGAGGATGATTTAAATAAAAGTTTTATCCATCCAGAGTATAACAAAGAAGTAGTGCTAAAAAAAAATGTTGGTATTTATGCTTGGCACTGTAACCATCATTATGCCCATATTAAGAATATGCTTGTAAGGGAGGGTTGGTTATAATAGGTCTTTCCCAAAGCACACACTATTTTCCACACCAATATATTGATCGTAGTTTGAAATAATTGAGTAGTTATTTTTCTTATAAAGCGCAATAGCTTGTGGTTGTTTTTTACCCGTTTCAAGGATACAACGTTTAAATTCTAATTGAGCTGCCCAATTCTCTAATTCATTTAAAACTCTTGTAGCAATACCCTTGCCTCTTGCTTCTGGTAAAGTAAACATACGCTTAATTTCTACGGTTAAGGTATCGTATTGTTTTATTGCGCCACAAGCCACAGGTAAATCATCATGATATGCTACAACTGTATATTTTATAGTGTCAATTCCGTTGTATTGATTATAAAAACCATGATCTTCACCATCAGAGATGGCTAAGTCTTTATCCAATAACTTTACAAGTAATTTAAAGTGTGTGTTTTTTGAATCAGTTCTTACCAGTCTTACCATTTAATCAAAAATTATTTCTTCCACTTAATATTACAGCCAATACTAGGTTTTTGAACGTTTGTGTTTTCTATGTTATTCAATAAACAATCAAGTGCATGTTTTAAATCATTTCCCGATATTGGAATTCCATTTCCAGGACTGGAGTTATCCAATTGTCCTCTATACACCAAGTTTAAAGTATTATTAAACACATAAATATCTGGTGTGCAAGCAGCATCAAAAGCTTTAGCAATTTCTTGAGTTTCGTCGTATAAATATGGAAATGGATAATTATTTTCTTGTGCATGAAGGGTCATTTTCCCAGGAGAATCCTGAGGATAATTAACCACGTCGTTACTGGAAATTGCAATAAAACCTATACCTTCCATAGAATAGTGGTTAGCAATTTCAACTAACATTTTATTAACATGAATCACAAATGGGCAATGGTTGCAAATAAACATAATTACTGTTCCTTTTGTTCCTTTAAGGTCGTTTAGGCTCTTATTGGTATTTGAGATTGTATCTAGAAGTGTAAAATCTGGCGCTTTGGTACCTAAGGGAAGCATCTTGGATGGAGTTCTAGCCATAATTTTTTATTGTTCATCAAAAATAAAGAAACCATAAGATTAAACATAATTGTAAATTAAAATTTATATATTCAGCGTCTAACTAAATGCCTAATGAAGGAAACTATTTCTTTTGAAGATTTTACAAAGGTTGATTTACGAGTAGGAACAATTATAGAAGTAAACGATTTTCCAAAAGCTAAAAAACCAGCATATCGGCTTACCATTGATTTTGGCGAACTGGGAAAAAAACAATCTTCGGCACAAATAACCACCTTATATACCAAGGACGATTTATTGCACAAACAAATTGTAGCTACGGTCAATTTTCCTAAAAAACAGATCGCAAATTTTATGAGCGAATGCTTGGTTATGGGAGCTGTTAAGGATAAGGATGTTATACTGTTACATCCAGAGCATAAAGTAAAAAATGGTTCAACTGTATCTTAGAGTATGCAAGAATTAGATGCAGTAAAAATTAATTTTGACAGTGGAGGGCTTTGGGTTTTAAATATCGCTCTAGCAGTGGTTATGTTTGGTGTTGCACTTGGTATTACTTTTAACGATTTTAAAGGTTTATTGAAACAGCCTAAACTTGTAATAATAGGTATTGTCTCTCAATTTGTGTTATTGCCTTTAGCGACATATTTAATTATTTTATTGGTAAAACCACAACCAAGTATTGCTTTGGGGATGATAATGGTTGCTGCTTGTCCAGGTGGTAATATTTCAAATTTCATGACTCATTTGGCCAAAGGTAATACAGCATTATCTGTAAGTTTAACAGCATTTGCAACTTTTTTGGCAATATTTATGACACCTCTAAATTTTCAATTTTACGGAAACCTTTATGAGCCAACCGCACAAATATTAAAAACAGTATCGTTAGAGCCTTTTGAATTGGTAAAACTGGTTGTTTTAATCCTTGGAATACCTTTGGCTTTAGGAATGGTTTTAAGGCAAAAAAACGAGAAACTTGCTATAAAATTATCTAAAATTTTAAAGCCTTTGTCCATAATTGTTTTTGTAGCTATTGTGGTTATAGCATTTTTAAACAATCTAGATATTTTTAACGATTATGCACATCGTGTTTTCGCTATAGGTATAGGACATAATTTGTTGGCCTTACTTTTAGGTTTTGGTGTTGCTAAGCTATTTCGGTTATCGTTTAGAGATGCAAAAACATTAACAATTGAAACTGGAATCCAAAATTCAGGGTTAGGGTTATTACTCATCTTCACATTTTTTAATGGCTTGGGAGGAATGGCTATTTTAGCTGCTTTCTGGGGAATTTGGCATATAATATCTGGATTGATATTAGCAACTTATTGGTCCAAAAAAAGCAATGGTATTGAAAAAGCTTTGGCTACATAGTGTAAGAAGTTATTTAAGATTAGGCATGTTCTTTTATTTTAAAAGAATACATGTGCATAATGTTGAAAACATCCCAAAGAACAAACCTGTTTTATTATTGGCCAATCATCAAAATGCATTGTTAGATGCTCTGTTAATAGCAACAAAAAGTGACAGGTTTTTATTTTTTTTAACTAGGGCAGCAGTCTTTAAAAAGATGTATGTTAGCAAAATATTGAATAGTTTGCAAATGCTTCCTGTATATAGAGTGAGAGATGGATGGAGTACAATTTCCAATAATAACGCCATTTTTGAAAATTGTTCCGAGATTTTAAATAAAAATGAAGCCATTGTGATATTTCCAGAAGGAAGCCACAATTTGGCACGTCGTGTAAGACCATTAAGTAAAGGATTTACAAGAATTGTATTTGACACGCTTAAAAAGTATCCTGATTTAGATTTACAATTGATCCCAATTGGGCTCAACTTTGTAAATGCTATAGCATGTCCAGATAGTACTGCTATTTATTTTGGAGAACCTTTTGCTGCAAAAGATTTTATAAGAGACAATAAAAAGGAGGAAACATTAGAGCTTAAACAAACTGTGCAGAATAAAATTATGAACTTGACAGCTCATATTTCTGAAGAAAATTATGAGGCGGATTTGCAAAAATTAAATAATCTTAATGTTGACTTTTTAAAACCTAATGAAGTTAATTTATGTTTGAAAAGTAATTTTGAGAACTGCAAAGCTAAGACTAAAAATAAAGCCAAATATTTAAGCTCCTTTTTTCAAATATTGTTAAAGATAAATCTGATTGTTCCATATGTAATATGGAAATTCGTCGCACGACCAAAAATTAAGGAAATAGAGTTTATATCTACATTTAGGTTTGTAATTGCCATTACTTTAGTGCCTATTTATTTATTGATTGTAACTGTAGTACTTTTAATTATGCACTCCGTTTTAGCAGGACTTTTATACTTAATGCTAAGCTTGATAATTGCACTATTTGCGATAAAACTTTAAGCATAAAAAAACCGCTACAATATGCAACGGTTTTATGTGTTATTAGTTTGTTTAAAAATTATATATCTTCAAAGTTAACGTCGGTAAAACTTTCAGGAGAGGTAGGTGTTTCATTGTCACTTTGCTTGCCGTTGTACTCCTCTTTTTTAAAATCTTTTTGATGACGCTCGCTAATCACTTCCTCGCCTTTTTCTTCGATAACATAATCGGTCATTTCCTTTAAAATGCTATTAAACTCTGCGAAATCTTCCTTGTACAAATAAATCTTATGCTTTTTGTAATGGAAAGATCCATCGTCATTGGTAAACTTTTTACTTTCGGTAATAGTTAGATAATAATCGCCAGCTTTGGTAGCTCTTACATCAAAAAAGTAAGTTCGCCTACCAGCTCTTAAAACTTTTGAAAATATTTCTTCTTTCTCCATCATATCATTATTACTCATAGTAGTGTTATATTTTAATTAGTGACTCAAAAATCTAAAAAATATATATAGCAACCAACTAATTAACACATTTCTTTTTTTGGTTGTTTCATTTTATTGGTAAAAGCAGTTAAAAAGAAAAATTAGTTTTTCTCGTTTAAGGTTTCCGATAATTGTTTTAAATAGAGCTCTTTGTAGTAACCATCAACGTTTATAAGGTTTTCATGTGATCCTTGTTGAATTATTTTACCTTCATCCAATACTATGATATGATTGGCATTTTTCGCCGAAGAAATTCTATGACTAACTATAATAGTTGTTTTGCCTTTAGACACTTTATTTAGATTGTTTAAAATTTGCTCTTCAGTTTCAGTATCTACCGCCGAGAGGCAATCGTCAAGTAATAGTATCTTTGGATTTTTTATGATAGCCCTAGCTATAGAAATGCGTTGTTTTTGACCTCCAGAAAGTGTAATGCCACGTTCTCCTAAAACTGTTTCATAACCTTTGTTAAAGCCCTTGATGTTTTTGTGTACAACGGCATTTTTTGCAGCTTTTATAACATCTTCATCTGTTGCATTGGCAGAACCAAATTTTATGTTGTCTTTTATTGAATCTGAAAAAAGAAATGCATCTTGCGGTACAAATCCTATGCTGTTTCTTAAGCTGGTTAAGTTAACATTTTCAATGGGTAATCCATCAATTTCAATAGCACCTTCATTCACATCATAAAGCCTACCAATTAAATCTAGAATGGTCGATTTTCCTGATCCTGTTTTACCAATAATTGCAAGTGTTTCACCACTATTTACTTTAAAACTAAGTCCTTTTAATGCTTCAATATTAGTGTCACTATAAACAAAGTGTACGTCTTTAAACGCTATAGTACCATTTATTTTTGTAGGGGAATTAGCTGTGTTCTTAATCTCTGGTTCTTCTCTTAAAAACTCATTTATCCTTTTTTGAGAAGCTTCAGCTTGCTGTACAATTGAGGTTACCCAACCTAAGGTGGCCACAGGCCATGTAAGCATATTTACATAAATAATAAATTCAGCTATTACACCAATACTTTTTATTTCACCATTAATATATTGAAGGCCTCCAATATAAATAACCAAAATGTTACTCACTCCAATTAGTAAAATCATTAATGGAAAAAACAAGGCCTGTACCTTAGTTAGGTCAATTTGTTTTTGTCTATTTTCAGTAGATAAGATTTCAAAATCACGATTTGTAATTGGCTCAATACCATAAGCTTTAATAACCGAAATCCCACTAAAAGATTCTTGCGTAAATGTTGATAATTTTGAAAGGTATTCTTGTACAATAGTACTTCGTTTATGTATTTCTTTACTTAAAAAATAAATTATTACCGACAGTATAGGAAGCGGTATTATCGTGTACATGGTTAGTTTTGGAGACTGGTTGTACATATAAAAAAAAGCAACAACAAAAAGCGTAATCATATTTAATGAATACATAATTGCTGGTCCAGCATACATACGTACCCTACTAACATCTTCAGTAATGCGATTCATTAAATCTCCAGTACGATTACTTTTGTAAAAATTTAGAGATAAACGTTGATATTGTTGGTAGATTTCATTTTTTAAATCAAACTCAATATATCTAGAAACATTAATAATGGTTTGACGCATTAAAAAAGTTAAGGCTCCAGCAGCTAGTGCAGCAGCGATTAAATAAAGAATTGTTAGCATTAATTCTTTCCTAAACATTTCTTCTGTAATGGACCCATTTATTTTGTTTGAGATAACATCTATAGCACTTCCAATTAAACGAGGTGTAAAAAGCTTAAAAATAATAGCACTAATAGTAATTATTACGCCAAATAAAAGCTTGTATTTATATTTTAAAAAATATTTATTAAGGTGTTGTAATTCTTTCATTTAAAATTTTCTTCTTCAAAATCATTAATTAGTGATTTCTTGTTTTTAAACAGGTTTTTTTGCTTAAAATGTAATATTAGATTATTTTTGCATGCTGTTATTATTAATTTTCTAATAATAACCATAAAAATAAAAAATAATATTAATGATTTCAGACGTCATAAACCCCAAAGACATCAAAAAAGTTGACCCAGTGTTTGGACAACTTTCTTTTGACAACCACGAACAAGTCGTTTTTTGTAATGACAAAGATACAGGTTTAAAAGCAATAATAGGAATACATAGTACGGTTTTAGGACCAGCACTTGGTGGTACTCGAATGTGGCAATACAATAATGAGTGGGAAGCCTTAAACGATGTATTAAGGCTTTCGAGAGGAATGACCTTTAAAGCGGCTATTACTGGATTAAACCTTGGAGGAGGGAAGGCAGTAATAATTGGTGATGCCAAAACACAAAAAACTCCCGAATTAATGAAAAAATTTGGAGAGTATGTTCATTCTTTAAGCGGAAAGTATATTACAGCAGAAGACGTTGGGATGGAAACCTCTGATATGGATTTAGTAAGAGAAGTGACGCCTTATGTTACAGGAATATCCGAAAGTAAAGGTGGAGCCGGAAATCCTTCACCCATAACAGCTTTTGGTGTTTTTATGGGAATGAAAGCTGCCGCTAAATTTAAATTTGGAACAGATATCCTAGAAGACAAAACAGTATTTGTTCAAGGAATTGGGCATGTTGGTGAGTCTTTAGTGGAGCATCTAGTTAATGAAGGTGCTAGAGTTGTTATTGCCGATATAAACGAAGAGCGTTTACAAGAAGTTAGCTCCAAATACGGAGCTACCATTTATACTGGTAACGACATTTATAGTGAGCCTATGGATATTTATGCACCTTGTGCATTAGGAGCCACTGTAAATGACGATACTATTTATAAATTAAAAGCTCAAGTAATTGCAGGAGCAGCAAACAACCAGTTAGCTATTGAGGATAAGCATGGTGCTATACTTCAAAAAAGAGGCATTGTGTATGCACCAGATTTTTTAATAAATGCTGGAGGTATAATTAATGTGTATGCCGAATTGGAAAATTATGGTAAGCAAGAGATTATTAGAAAAACCGAGAATATCTATAATACAACGCTTCAAATATTAGAAAAGGCGCAAGATAATAATGTAACCACTAACCAAGCTGCATTGGATATAGCAAGAGAAAGAATAGCAACTAGAAAAAAAGAAGCTTAAAATAAATTCTTTTTAAAATAATACTATTTTTGCGAACCGAAAGATAATTATCTTTTGCATCCTTAATTTTAAAATAAAATAATTCTTTAGAATTATAAAAAGTTCTTTAATATGCTTAATAGAAGACATGTTCGTGTAAAAGTAATGCAAGTAATATATGCATTTCGAGGTACTGAAAGTGATGATTTAAAAATAAATCAGAAATTTTTACTAGAAAGCATGGAGAATATGTACAACTTGTACCTCTTAATTCTTTCCTTATTAATTGAGATACAAGCTAAAGCAGAAGACCACTTGATAAAATCACAAAAAAAGCATTTGGCCACAATTGAAGAAAGAAACCCTAGTAGAAAGTTTATTAATAATGAATTGCTTCTTCTTTTAAAAGAAAACACCTTATTAAATGAAGCACTGCAAGCTAGAAAAGTTGACAATTGGAAACTGGACAACGAGTATGTTGATGTAATATTTAAAATTCTTTTGGAAAGCGATTTGTATAAAGAGTATATGGCAACAAAAACATCGACCTTTAAAGAAGACAAATTTTTTATAATAGATGTTTTTAAAGAAATTATAGCACCAAACGAAAAGCTTTACAATTATTTAGAAGATAAGAATATTACTTGGTTAGATGATTTACCAGTAATTAATACCACTATTGTTAAACTACTTAGAAAAGCAAACCCTCAAATATCACAAAGCCATTTTCTTCCAAAGCTTGTTAGAGATGTTGAGGATAAAGAGTTTGCAAACGATTTATTAAACAAAACAATTTTGAACTTAACGTCTTTAAGCAAAGAGATTGAAGAAAAAACAGCTAACTGGGATAAAGACAGAATTGCGAATATCGATTTTGTGCTGTTGCAAATGGCTATATGCGAGTTTCAAAAATTTCCATCTATTCCAGTTAAAGTAACAATTAATGAATATTTAGAGATTGCAAAGGAATATTCCACCCCAAAAAGCAGCGTGTTTATTAATGGAATATTAGACAAATTAGTAAAGGAATATAATGATAAAGGAACGTTAAATAAAGTAGGCAGAGGGCTGATTTAATTAAAATTTATTACATTTATGCCCGAAATAACCTATAAAACAAATAAATAACCCAAAAGTTTATCTTGAATAGACAATTAAAAATGAAAATTATGAAAAAAATAATTTTAAGTTTAAGTGCCTTATGTTTGGTTGCATTTACATCTTGTAAAGAAGATGCAACAAGTAAAATTAAAGCAGAAAATGTTACACAAGCAGCTGAAAGAGATGCTGTTGCAGGAGATTTTCCTGTTATTACTTTTGACAAAAAAGAGCACGATTTTGGAGAAATTGAAAATGGAACTCCAGTAGAAACTGTATTTAATTATACAAATACAGGAAACGCACCATTGGTAATTACCGATATTAAGAGTACATGTGGTTGTACTGTTCCTCAAGATTGGAGCAAAGAGCCATTGGCACCAGGATCTTCATCAAAATTTACTGTTAAGTTTAACGGAAAAGGATCTCCAGGTAGTAGTACATCAAAAACGGTTACTGTAACTGCAAATACTGAAGCTGGTACAGAAACTGTAAAAATCAAAGCCTTTATTAAAGGTACTCCTGCAAATGGAATTCCTGCTGTAGCTAACACTCAAGTTAAGTCTAGTACACAGCCAGGTCACGAAGGTCATAACCACGATTAATTCATTTAAATGGAAGGATTAGGGCAATTTGCACCTTTTATACTCATGTTTGTTGTTGTGTATTTCTTTATGATTGCACCACAGATGAAACGTGCTAAGCAAGAGAAAAAATTTGCTGCAGACTTAAAAAGAGGAGATAAAGTTATTACCAAAAGCGGTATGCATGGTAAAGTTATAGAACTTAACGATAAAGATGGTTCTTGTATTATCGAAACCTCGGCAGGGAAAATAAAATTTGAGCGATCGGCTCTTTCTATGGAAATGAGCAGAAAACTCAATTTACCAGCAAAATAATATTAAAAAAAAGCAGCTCATCGAGCTGCTTTTTTTAAATCCTACCATTTTCCATTCTAATTGTCATGCTTAGCTTTGAGAAGAATGCTAGTAACATAATGTTAATTACATTATATGAGACTCTTCATTCCATTAAGAATGACATTATTTTTTATCTAACAGTTTTTATACTTATCATGTAAACCTGCACCTTGCAGTATCATAGGTTTAATCTTTTCTAATCGACTTAATTTAGTAGCTTCTCGTTTAGCTGTAGCTATATGTTCGCAATATTCACGCTGTTTTGATGGGGATAATGTGTTAAAACTATTAGCTAGAGCTGTATTTTTATCTAACTCAGACTTTAGTTCTTGAGGGATAATCGTTTCTTTTTTACGTCTATCAGGTTTTATTTCTTTTCCAGCTTTTTGGTTGTCTATAGCTTCTTTTACATAAGCTAATACAGCTTTTTTATTAATATCGTTAATAGATTCAAACCTCATTTGTCGTAAGGCTTTGGTTTTGCCTTCTTGAGCATTGACTAGTAGATTGTCTTTGTCTTTTAAAAAAACGCCGTTAAAAAACCATATACAAAAATGATTTTTAAATGCACCAATACCTACCACATTTTTGCCTTTAAGGTCATATACTGGAGCGCTCCATTTTATGGCTTCGTTAAGTCCTGTGGAATTTATAATATTTCGTAATATAGTTAATGCATCACTAAAATGCTCGTTGGTTTCTATGTATTCTTCAACTGAGTGTATTTTTTTCATGAGTTTTTTACTTTAGTTATTTGTTTCTAGATTTAAGTTCTTTTTCAATTCTTTTAATCACATTGTCAATTTCTTCAACAGTTTCGGCCTCTTTACTTACTATTCTACTTCTACCCCAAAGTGTCAATTGTAAGGTTTTTAAGAGGTTGTTATCTGTTAAAAATGTGTCATAGTCTTTTATTTTTAATTTGTAAATCGTAATAGAATCTGAATATTTAAATCCGAATTTTGTGGGTTCACTATAATCAGCGAATAAATATTTATTTTGATAAGGAAATAATTGTTCCATAAAATCAAAACTAGAGTTTCTAAATCCGAAATCATCTTCCAAATGTTTTAAGTCTAATTGATACAAATTAGATATGGAAATTCTCAAACTGTCATTTGATAAGGTGTTTAAACCAATGTTTTTTAAGTTTTCAAAAGCACTTGTTTTAGGAATCACCTGAAAGTCACTACCTGATTCTGTAAAAAAATTATAGATAGTATTTGAGTATGGTTTTTTATTATAGAGATCAAATATTAGTTGTTGATTTGATTTAAGTATTTCTTTATGCTTAAAAATTGTTTGTTGGATATCGTTTCTAGTTTGCAGTAAATCGCTTTTTATCTCTGTATATATTTGTGTTTCTTGTTTTTGTGCTTTCAGATTTTCATTCCAATTATTAATCTGTAAAGCAATTAAAATTCCTATAACTACAAGAATAATTTCGCCAATGGCATATTTAAAATACTTTCCAGTTTTATTTTCTATAAGTAAATTTTGGCGAATTTTTCTAAAGAATTTTATCATTTGTTAGCGGTTAGTGATAATGAAACACAACTTAATATGTGTATGAGTTGGTTTAATAATTTGTACGCTATGCTTTTTAAGCATATTAAGCGCAAGTAAACGAATTTCGACTATTTTTTTGAGAAAGTCAAGTTATAAAATGTGTTACCAAATTCCAGCATATTCCAAATTTTCGTTGGTTTGGCTATTTAAATAATCAAACTTATGTTTTATAATTTGTCTAATATGTAAGTAATCGTGTGCTAGCCAATTGCACAAATAATATTTGGCTGTTGTTTTTCCTAGTTTTGGGTGCATATAAGAGTTCTCCCAATTTGGTTTTTTTAAATTTTTTAACCAAGCTATAGAAACATCTCGTTCTAATAGAAATTTTTTAATCATCTCGTTATATTCTTGTCCCATATATTTATGCTCTTTAACCCAATCTAAAGGGTTAAATGGAGGAGGTAATTGCTTAGGTTTTTCTAAAACCCATTGTGTCCTGAATCTGAAATCAAATTGTTCTTCGTCATATAAATGGCAAAGTATTTCCAGTAAACACCACTTATCTGGTTTAGATCGCCATGTAATAAATTCTTTGGGAGCACCTTCCAACAAAGATTGAAATACAAATTTATTTTTTTGAAGCTGTTCTACAA
The DNA here is from genome assembly GCA_963975205.1 of uncultured Flavobacteriaceae bacterium. GTDB lineage: Bacteria > Bacteroidota > Bacteroidia > Flavobacteriales > Flavobacteriaceae > Pontimicrobium. The sequence goes on from CAXBFU010000006.1 coordinate 85,135, forward strand.
TGTTCATTATTTATAGCGTTCTTGGGTTAATTCAGCAATTTTACATATTACTTGTGTTGCTTTTAATATACTTTCAACAGGGACATACTCATAACGACCATGAAAATTATGGCCTCCAGCAAAAATGTTTGGGCAAGGTAAACCCATATAACTCAACTGTGAGCCATCGGTTCCGCCTCTTATGGCTTTAATTATTGGTTTTATACCTAATTGGAGCATTGCTTTTTCAGCGATATCAACAATATATTTTACAGGTTCAACCTTTTCTTTCATGTTGAAATATTGGTCTTTAATTTCAATGTCAACAATTGGTTTTCCATACTTTTTATTCAAGTCATTGGCAATTTTTTGCATTAATGTTTTTCTTGCTTCAAATTTATCTTTATCATGGTCTCGAATAATATATTCTAAAAGTGACTTTTCGACAGTTCCATTCATATCATGCAAATGGAAAAATCCTTGATAGCCTTCGGTATGTTCAGGAGTTTCCAGTTGAGGCAGCATAGTTATAAATTCTGTGGCAAAATGCATGGAGTTTATCATTTTTCCTTTGGCATAACCAGGATGCACAATTTTGCCTTTAAATGTTACTTTAGCACTTGCTGCATTAAAGTTTTCGTATTCCAGCTCACCAACTTGACTGCCATCCATAGTATAAGCCCAATCTGCACCAAATTTTTCAATATCAAATTTATGAGCGCCTCGACCAATTTCTTCATCAGGTGTAAAACCAACTTTAATAGTACCATGTTTAATTTCGGGATGTTGTATCAAATATTCCATGGCAGTCACTATTTCACAAACACCAGCTTTATCATCGGCTCCTAATAGAGTCTTACCATCGGTTGTTATTAAAGTTTGCCCTTTATAAAGTAGTAAATCTTCAAAATAATTTGGCGATAATACAATGTTTTCTTTAGTATTTAGAATAATGTCTTTACCATCATAATTTTCAACAAGTTGAGGCTTGACATTGGCTCCTGTAAAATCTGGTGAGGTATCAAAATGTGAAATAAATCCAATGGTTGGGACTTCATGTTCTACATTGCTTGGTAATGTTGCCATGATATATGCATTGTCATCAATGCTTACATCTGTCATACCAATTGCTATGAGTTCTTCATATAACTTATTGGCTAAATCCCATTGTTTCTTTGTACTTGGTGTGGTATTGCTTTTTGGGTCGCTTTCTGTATCAATTTTCACATAACTTAAAAAGCGATTAATAATGAGCTGTTTGTTTAACATTATACGGTTGGATTTACTCAAAAATAACCAACGATTTTGTAAGGGGCAAGTATTAATTGTTTCTTTTTTTATGCTAATAAATAATGTATTTTTGCAGTCAAAATCTAGAAAATGTATAAAATACTGATTCGCCCTCTGCTTTTTTGTTTCGACCCAGAAAAAGTACATCATTTTACATTTTCCTTTATTAAAAACCTATTCAAAATCCCATTTGTTTCAACCATTATTAAAGCACTTTATGCAGTTGAAGACAAATCCCTAGAACGAAATTTATTTGGTTTAACCTTTAAAAACCCTGTAGGTTTGGCAGCAGGTTTTGATAAAAATGCTCTTCTCTATAATGAATTGGCTAACTTCGGCTTTGGGTTTATAGAGATTGGCACTGTAACACCAGTGGGTCAAGAGGGAAACCCCAAAAAGCGATTGTTTAGGTTAAAGGCAGATCAAGGCATTATTAACCGAATGGGATTTAATAATGAAGGTCTTGAAGCTGCTATTGAGCAATTAAAGAAAAACAAAGGAAAGGTTATAATTGGAGGGAATATTGGTAAAAATACTAACACAAATCCCAAAGATTATACAAAAGATTATTTAGAGTGCTTTAATGGGTTACATCCTTATGTGGATTATTTTGTGCTTAACGTAAGTTGCCCTAATGTTGGGAGTCATGCAAAACTAACAGATAAAGATTACCTTGAAGAGTTAATAGGAGAAGTGCAAACTGTAAACAAAAGTCATAACACCCAAAAACCCATTTTATTAAAGATAGCTCCAGATTTAAATACTATTCAATTAGATGAAATAATAGAATTGGTAGCAGAAACTAAAATAGATGGCGTAATAGCTTCAAATACCTCAGTATCCAGAGATGGTTTAAAAACATCAAAAGAAGTTTTGGAAACAATTGGAAAAGGAGGGTTAAGTGGTCAACCAATAAAAGATAAAAGCACTAAAGTAATTGAGTATTTAGCTAAAAAGAGCCACAAGGCGTTTCCAATAATTGGAGTAGGTGGTATTCACTCTGCAAAAGATGCTTTAGAGAAAATTGAAGCAGGAGCAGACTTAGTTCAAATCTATACAGGATTTATTTACGAAGGCCCTCAGTTAATAAAGGCAATTAATAAAACGCTTATAAAAAAGAAAAAGGACTCATAAAAATTAGCCCTTTTTCTTATTATTGAATTACAAATCTTTTTATTGTTTTTGTGCCTTCATGCTTTAAAATCAAGAAGTAAGTACCAGAAGTTAAATTATTAACCTTAATTTGATTTTCCGTGAGAGTACCTTCTAAAACTATTTGACCTATAATGTTTGCAACTTTATAAGATAGACCAGCTAAAAAAGTACGACTATTTATATTTAAAACCATATTAGAAACTGGGTTTGGATAAATTTTAATAGTCGATAGTTCATTTTTGTCTGTGCTTAATAAATTAGCATAAACTCTCATATCGTCTATAGCTATATCGCCATCCCAATTAGTACCTCGAATAGCTCTAAAACGTATTTTTATAGACTGACCGTAATATGATGAAAGATTTACTTTTTGTAGTAGATAAGCATCAGTTTGAGCAGTTTGCTGTTGGCCAATTAAGGGTGTGATAACATCTAGCACTTCACCCGAATCGGTTAAAATATCTAAGTGTAGTTCGCCAGTATTGGAGCCAAACATATGGTAAGCAAATTCCAACTCTGCACTTGAAGTACTAATATTTATACAAGGAGACACGTATTCAGCAACATCGCCAACAACAGAATAGGAGGCTTCAGCATAAATAAATGTCCCTGATGCAGTTCCAGTAGTATTATCTACTTCTGGACCAGTACCATTTGAAGGTGTTCCACCATTAGTTGCTATCCAATTATAGCCATTACCACTAACATCGTTAGCCGTCCAACCATCTTTATTGGCAATATCAAAACTTTCAAAATCTTCTTCTAATGGTGTTGATTTTTGAGTGCCAATTTTTATATATTCAAAAAATGTTTTAGTGATTGTATTTGTTCCATTTGATACTGTTAATGTAACATCGTAAACTCCCGAAGTATAGGTGTGTGAGGGGTTTTGGGTTGTGTAATCAATAATATTATCGCTGTCTATATCCCATTGCCACGATGTAGCTCCAGTACTATTATCGGTAAAATCAACAGTTAAATTACTAGCGCAATCTTCAGGGATATTAGCTGTGAAATCTATATTTAGAGATGGACAGGCAAAATAATTTCGTACACTTCTATATGTGGCATAAATACGAGCAAATTGCTGTGTGGAAAAAAGTGTTCTACACTCTTTTCTGGAATAGGACATGATATTACTTGGGTCTGGAACAAAAGTGTCGCCATTGGCGTCAGTTTCAATTCCTGTATAAATACAATTAATATCTACATTACCAGTGCTTAATTGAGGGTCGGCAGGTGTATCGCAAATTTCATCGCCATCGGTATCACAATTAGAGCCATCAACCAACTCTGTGGTAAGCGATATATTTGTTGGCCCATGGGTATGTACTAAAGAAAAGAAATGACCAACCTCATGAGGCAGCGTGCTTCCGTTAACTGCGCAGCTATTTTTCATTAAAATAACATCAGCGCCTCCTGGATAATATGCATAACCACAAAGGCTACTTCCAGAGGCATTTTCAATAAAATCGGTAAAATAAATATTTATTAAACCATTTATATTATTTGCTGAAGTTAAAGAAGCTTCATCTTCTGAATTTTTAAAATCATAAAAATTATCGTCATCTATATAATTAATACCATCACATAAAAAGAATTCCATATATGCATTTGCATAAAATGAATTCATATTTGCGATGGCTGCATTTAAGTCGTCTTCCAATAATCCACCTGTGCCATCCGTTTTTCTAATAATATGTGCTTTAATTGGGATGGAATTTACAATAGAGGCTCTCGCACCATCCAAAGCCATTTTATAAAATTCCTTTTCGAATTTTTTAATTTCTGGTTTAATGTCTTTCCAGTATTGTTGAGATTCAGGAGTTGTAATTGTTCCGCATTCCTCTTCAATTACATTTTGTGCTGATGCACTAATTGTAATTAAAAAAAATGACCAAACAACCAGAAATCGTGTAGTGTTTATTTTCATTTGCAAATACCTAATAATTTTTAAAAATAGAAATAATTATATCTTATCGATTACAATGACGATTAAGCGTCCAATTTTTCGGTTTTAATTGAATTTAATAGCTATTTCAAGTTAAAATCTATTGGCTGATTTCTTAAAAATAGTAGTATTTTTATTCCGTATTTAAAGTATAATGACTAAACAAGTAAAAATTATAGAATGTCCTAGAGATGCTATGCAAGGCATAAAGGCATTTATCCCTACTCAAAAAAAGGTACAGTACATTCAATCGCTTTTGCGCGTTGGTTTTGATACAATTGATTTTGGAAGTTTTGTCTCACCCAAAGCCATCCCTCAAATGGCTGATACTGCTGAGGTATTGTCTCAACTTGATTTATCTAACACAAAAAGTAAACTATTAGCAATTGTTGCCAATACGAGAGGTGCTGTTGATGCAAGTAAACATAAAGAAATTAATTATTTAGGCTATCCGTTTTCTATATCAGAAAACTTTCAAATGCGAAATACGCATAAAACAATTGCACAATCGGTAGTTACTTTACAAGAAATATTAGATATTGCTACAAAGTCTAATAAAGAAGTCGTTGCTTATTTATCCATGGGTTTTGGCAACCCTTATGGTGACCCTTGGAACGTCGAAATAGTAGGAGAGTGGACAGAACGCTTGAGCAACATGGGTGTTAAAATTTTATCGCTTAGCGATACAATTGGCAGCTCTAATCCAGAGAATATTTCTTATTTGTTCTCAAGTTTGATACCAAGTTATCCAGATATTGAATTTGGAGCACATTTGCACACAACGCCCTCTACATGGTTCGAAAAAGTTAATGCTGCCTATTTAGCAGGTTGTAAACGTTTTGATGGAGCTATACAAGGTTTTGGAGGTTGCCCAATGGCAAAAGATGAACTCACTGGCAATATGCCAACCGAGAAGTTATTATCTTATTTTACATCCAAAAAAAATAATGCTTTAAATGCACTTAGCTTTGAAAGTGCTTATAATGAGGCGACTAAATTGTTTTCAAAATACGAATAAAAAAACTATCGAAGCCAGTTTTTTATTTTGCCTTCGATAATTTTAAATTTCATCTGTTATTTATGACTTATAAATTTTAATTGTATCCTGAATTAAAAGCTATTTTATATAGGTATTGATATTCTATTATAGTTTAATGTTAAAACCAGCAAAAGCTCCAAAAGGAAGTCCAGGTCGTAAACCAGCAGGAACTCTTGATACAGCATAGGTTGTGTCTAATAAATTTACAAGGTTTGCTGTTAAATTTATGTGTTTGCTTAAATAATATTTACCAGAAAAATCGATTATAAAACTTGAGTTTACCTTTTCGTTTTCGGGAATATCACCTCTACCTGCTTTTGTTCTAAACGCACCATTAAAGCGTCCACTTAGGTTTATTTCAAAGTCTTTGTGCTCTAACGAAATAGTTGAGCTAAACTGGTGATTGGCTATATATGGCAGCTGGTCGCCTATAGTAACTTCTCCCCAAAGGCTGTCATCGCTATCAAAACTATTTAAAAATTTGCTGTTTGTATAAGTATATGCAAAGGTTAAAGGGAGTTTAAAGTTGCTATTGGTTTTAATTAGATCGTAGTTTAATAGCATTTCAAAGCCATTAACCCTTACTTCTCCTGCGTTGAACTGTTCTAACGAGCCTGTTCCGCCAGTGGCTGCAAGGTCACTACCTAATAAATTACTGTATTGATTGTAAAAGGCAATAATTTCACCTCTTAAGCCTTTCGTGTTGAAACGTGTTCCCAACTCAATGTTTACACTCTCTTCCGGTTTTTGCCCTACTTGATTGCTAGGAGGTGAAAACCCTTTATGTACACTTGCAAAAGTTGAAAAATCATTGCTTATTTTGTAATTGGCGCCAATTCCAGGAATAAAAACATCGACGTTATTGTTGCGTTTTAAAAGATTTGTTCCTATTCTACTAACATCGTTCTTACCATAATCATTTCTGCTTAAATCTATATTTTCGTAGCGTAAACCTGGTGTAAGGGTTAATTTATTATACTTTAGTTTATACATTACAAAAGCAGAAAAAGCGTTGGCACTACTAATTCTGTTGGCATCTGTTCCTGGTGTGCCTGGGTTAGTCAAGGTCATTTCTCCATTGGTTAAATTGTATCCATCAATCCATTGGAATCTATCCTCTTCATCATAATGCATACGCAAACCAACTTCTATATCATGAAATACATTTTTGCCATACCAATGATAATCTAATTTGGTCTGTACACCTTTTGATATATAATCTCTGTTATTGGCTTTTAATAAAAGGGAATTGGCAGGAGCATCTGTTGTACCGTTTATAATGTTGAAATAATCGGTATAATCTGAAGGGTTTGTAAGAATGGAATTAATTCCAACTTTAGTATCATTAAATACTACATCATTGAGTTTGTACCAATTTCTTGAAAAGTTATTATAATAACCAGTAGTTGTTATTCTAAATTCATCTGAAATATTTAAAACATGAGTAGCAGAAAATTGAATATGGTCGGCTGTCATATTATCTTTTTGTGAAGCATCGTATCTACTATATGGGTTGCGTTCAAAATCCAAATCGGTTAGTCCCAAATAGGTTTCGTTTGTATCTTCGTCGGAATACTGAAACTTGAATTCTACCGATTGGTTAAATCTAGCTTCAGGGTTGCTATTAACCCTAAATTTTGCAACCACATCGTTTTTATCGAATCCAGTATTTGCATTATTCGATAGATTTTTAAAACCATCAGAGGTGTAATTCAAGAACTCAACCATGTAGGCAATATTTTGCTTGCTGTCTCCAATAGCAGCATGTAATTTACTGCCATTAAAACTGCCATAGCTTGCACTTAAGTTTGCCGAAAACTGGTTGGGAATTTGTGTAGAAACCATATTAATGGCACCACCAGTTGTAAAAGGCCCATATTGTACTTGACTGCTCCCTTTTAAAATTTCTACGGCTTCCATCCTAGCTACTGTTGGAAAATAATACGCGGCAGGAGCACTATAAGGCGCAGGTGCAATTAGTACACCATCTTCCATTAAAGTAATTTTTGAGCTACGCTCAGGCGATGTGCCTCTTAAACTAATATTTGGGCGTAATCCAAAACCATCTTCCTCATAAAGCGTAACACCTGGTACGTTGCGTAAAATTCGATTAATATCGGTATAACCAAACTTTTTAAGTTCTTGTGGCGAGATAAAATAAGAAGAGCCTGTTCTGTTTTGAGCTACAAATTTATTACCAAAAATTACATTTGTAGATATAATGATTTCGTCGAGTTTCTGTATAGAATCTTTTGCAACTGTTTGCTGATTATTTTGTGCATAACCAAATGATATTATGGTTAAAAAAATAAAGGACAATTTAGTATTCATTTTATTTAGACTGATTAAAAATAAGGTTTATTTAATTCTGCAAATATATACTTCAAAATTATTTTTACAAAGTTTATTTAGAATAAATAAAAATAATATTTAGATACTTTCTCAGTATTAATAAGTTAGCGAAATAATTTTTTTTCTGGCTTAAGGAATTGACATAAAAAGATGCTAAAATCTACTTTATATGATGTAATTCAATCTATAAAGACAAAACTTTTAAGTATCTTTATGCTGGTAAAATTTAAGGTATGAATCAAGTAATAGAAAAATTATTAAACGATCAAGTAAAGTTTGAAGCAAAAGCATCAATGCAATATTTAGCTATGGCATCTTGGGCTGACGCTAAAGGGTATAACGGTGTGGCCGATTTCTTTTATTCACAATCGGAAGAAGAACGAGTACACATGATTAAGTTGGTTAAATTTATTAACGAACGAAGTGGAAATGTTATAGTTCCAAACCTAGAAAAACCTAAAGGCGAATATAATTCTTTAAATGAGTTGTTTGAATTATTTCTAGAAAGCGAAATGTTTGTGACCCAACAAATAAATCATATTATTTTTGAGTGCTTACAGCACAAAGATTATAATGTGCATAATTTTATGCAATGGTATGTGACCGAACAGTTAGAAGAAGAAGCCGTAGCCAGAACTTTACTAGATAAATTAAATATTATTGGTGATGATAAATCGGGACATTATCTATTCGATAGAGATGTTAACACCATTGCACAAGCAAACCAAAACCCTGAGTAGTTTAGTTCTTCATGTCCAATACAATTAGCTTTGCAGTTCCTGTAATGATAGTAACACCATGTGTAGTGAATGCCTGTGGTGAAACAAAAAAGAAGTGCTGTAAAAAATTCAAAGAAAAAGGAAAATCAAACTGTAAACGTTGTCCTAAGCGTTAAGTTTTTAATAAAATACTATTTCGATATTGCTCATTATTAAAAGCGATATAGAGTACGCCAATAATAGTACTTATAAAATAGAGGGCAATTACATAATTACCAAAAGCTGTAAAGGCGTCCAGCCCAAACCAGTTGCCTTCTTTATACAGTATAAATAAGCCCAAGCAACTAAAAATAAGCCCAATAACCCAAGCTAATTTCATTCGGTCCATTATTGAGGTATATGCATAAATTCCTAAAAATATTACAAGCCCATAAAGAAGAAGGTTATTAAAACCAATATTAGCATAATTGTAAAACATAAAGAGCATTAATAAAGTAGTAGCCATTAATTGGTAGATAGACCACCCTACCATAAAGGATGAAGGTTTGGTATCGTATTTTTTTAAACTATATGGATTTGTTATGATATCAATAGGAAATTTTTCAGCCACATCCTTCGGCCTCCAACCAGTTGGCATAAACCAAATTCTAAACTTATCAAACCAACTTTTGGTTCTCCATGCATCTTTTGTTAACCTCCAAATATGCTGAAAATTTATAAGAACAGGATTCCAGGTACTTGCTCGTTTTAACACACCATAAACAGGAGGAACATCATCTAATTCCTCTTGGTATGTTCCAAAAGCTCTATCCCAAACACAAAAAATTGCGGCTAAGTTTTTATCAATGTATTCTTTATTAATGGCATGATGCACACGATGTTGTGAAGGTGTTACTATAATGTATTCTAACACACCTAATTTCCCAATATGTTTGGTATGATACCAAAACTGAGCAAATAAGTGTAAAGGCGCTAATAAAGCAATAACTTCATGTGGTACACCAAACATTGCTGCGGGAATCAATAAAATAGGGAAGTAGCCTAATAGATTGGAAATAGATTGCCGTAAAGCACATGCCAAATTAAATTCTTCACTGCTATGATGTATGACATGTTGGTTCCAAAAAAAATTAATTTTATGACTTAATCTATGGTTCCAATAACTTGCAAAATCAATAGATATAAAAGCAATTACATAAACCAACCAAGTCGCTTCAATTTTTAATAATGCTAAGTGATCTAGCAAATATGGATAAGAAACAATAATAACTACCAAACCCAATGAGTCTTTAATAATATTTGTTAAACCCGAACTCAAGCTGGAAATGGTGTCCATGGCATTGTGCGTTTGGTTCTTTACAAAATAGCCATAAGCTATTTCAAAAAGTACCAACACAATAAAAAAAGGGATTGCATACAATAATGCATTTGCGTAGGTTTCCATAGTTAGACGTAAAGTCTAAAAATATAAATTATTTATCATTTAAAAAAGAGTATATTTATTCGGTTAACTTTCATTTTATACAAAGGACTTCATGAATTTACACTTTAGAAAGTAAAGTATGATTAAATGAAATAAAAAACGTAAATTTGCACGCAATTAAAAGCTAAAGGCAATGATTGCACATCAAAACAAAATTGTTGGAGAAGGTCTTACTTACGACGACGTACTCTTAGTTCCAGCGTACTCCGAAATTTTACCACGAGAAGTTAGTATTCAAACAAAATTCACAAGGAATATTTCTTTAAATATCCCTATTATTTCTGCGGCTATGGACACCGTTACTGAAAGCAGAATGGCAATTGCCATGGCTCAAGAAGGTGGTATTGGTGTATTGCATAAAAACATGACTATTGATGAGCAAGCCCAGAAAGTACGTAAAGTAAAACGTGCTGAAAGTGGAATGATTATAGACCCAGTTACTTTACCATTAACAGCTAAAGTTTTAGATGCTAAGCAATTTATGAAAGAATACAGTATTGGTGGCATTCCAATTGTAGATGAAGATGGCACGCTAAAAGGTATTGTGACAAATCGTGATTTACGTTTTGAGCACAATAACGACAGGCCAATTGTTGAGGTAATGACTAGCGAAAATCTAGTAACTGCTGCAGTAGGAACCTCATTGAAAGATGCTGAGATTATTCTTCAGGAAAATAAAATTGAAAAACTTTTAATTGTTAATGATAACTATAAACTGGCAGGATTAATCACGTTTAGGGATATAACAAAAGTGACCCAAAAACCAATTGCAAATAAAGATAATTATGGTCGTTTACGTGTTGCCGCTGCCATTGGAGTGACAAGTGATGCTGTAAATAGAGCAACAGCTTTGGTAAAAGCAGGAGTCGATGCTATTATTATCGATACAGCTCATGGACATACCAAAGGTGTAGTAAGTGTATTAAAAGATGTAAAAGCAAATTTCCCAAAACTAGAAGTAATCGTAGGTAATATAGCAACTGCTGAGGCAGCAAAATATTTGGTAGAAGCTGGTGCAGATGCTGTTAAAGTTGGCATAGGACCTGGTTCTATTTGTACGACAAGAGTTGTTGCAGGAGTTGGGTTTCCTCAATTTTCGGCTGTGTTGGAGGTGTCTGCTGCTTTAAAAGGTAGTGGCGTTCCTGTAATTGCAGATGGAGGCATTCGTTATACAGGCGATATTCCAAAAGCTGTTGCAGCTGGAGCTGATTGCGTTATGTTAGGTTCTTTATTAGCTGGAACAAAAGAGTCTCCAGGTGAAACCATTATTTACGAAGGTAGAAAGTTTAAATCTTATAGAGGAATGGGCTCAGTTGAAGCCATGAAACAAGGTAGCAAAGACCGTTATTTTCAAGATGTGGAAGACGATATCAAAAAACTGGTGCCAGAAGGTATTGTTGGTCGTGTGCCATATAAAGGTGAGTTATACGAAAGTATTCACCAGTTTGTTGGCGGATTACGTGCAGGAATGGGGTATTGTGGAGCCAAAGATATCGCTGCGCTTCAAGACAATGGTAAGTTTGTAAAAATTACTGCATCTGGTATTGGTGAAAGCCACCCTCATAACGTTACTATAACTAAAGAAGCACCTAATTATTCGAGGTAAATTTGACCACGATGAGGTTTTAATGCGTCACGAACCATTTTCATTTCATGGTCACTTACCACCATAAAAGCTATGGAGTGCATTTCATTTAATATTTCAATTCCTGTAACATCTATGTCTAACTTATTTAATTTTATGTAATCTCTTAAATGCACTTCGTGGTGTGTTGCAATTTTATTGGCATCTGGACCTCTAAAATCCCAAATTAGCTTTAATTTTCTCATAAGTTTTATAGGGTGGATATCTTATTTCGTTTAACGGTTTAGTACATGAAAAATAGCGTTTTGAAAACGTTATTTCCTGTTGTTTAAAATTAATATTTTTTTGTTTTAGAAACATTCTATTTTACTTAATGAAGCTATTTTTTATGTACATTGTTGTACCCAGTTGTTAATTTGTAAATTGTTTTATTCTTTTCTCCCTCTTTTTCGAATAATTTTAATTCTATTCCTTTCTTTAAATCTCTACTTGCAGTAGCTGAAGAAATATCTTTAAAAACATTCATATAATCTTTTCGAGTAAACTCAACTTTATTTAATGAAACAAAATATTCTAATCTATCTTTTTCTGTCAAAGTTCTATTATTAAAATCTAATAAATCACTTATGGATAAATCAATTACATTTAACATATATTCGATAAATTTTGTAGATTTTCCTTCCTTATCTGACTGTGATAATGCTTTATAATACTGTTCTTGGTCATTACTAATTATGGTTTCAAAAGGCAAGAACTCAAAAACTGAATATTTATCTATTAGTATTAAAGTTTGCCATAACCTTCCCATTCTACCATTTCCGTCTATAAAAGGATGAATAAATTCCATTTCATAATGAAAAACACAACTTTTTATCAATTCAATTTCATCTGATTTTCTTAAATAATTAAACAAATCTTTCATTAAAAATGGAACATTTTCAAATGGAGGAGCCAAATGTTCAACTTTTGATCCTTTTACAATTCCAACACCTTGTTTTCTGTATTTTCCTTCATTTTCAATTAATCCATTCATTAAGATTTTATGTGCTTTTAAAAAAGATTTTTCACTTTTTGAATCATAGTCAATCAATTGATTATAAATTTCTATTGCATTTAAAACCTCAATTACGTCTTTTTTTGGTCCAATGATTCTTTTATTTTCTAAAAGAGCAGTAATCTGACTTTCTGTAAGTGTGTTTCCCTCAATTTTCAATGAAGAATGAATAGTTTTTATTCTATTCTGTTTTCTCAGTTTAGGAGAAGGTTTATCTAAAAAGCTTGCATTTACTTCTCCAATTTTTTCAGATATTGTTGAAATTAACTTTAAAATCTTTGATGTGATTTCGTATGGTGGTTTTGTCATTTTGATACTATCTTTTGATACTATCAAAGGTACAATCATTAATTGAAATCATCAATTTTTTCGTAATTTTTAATTGGGTACAACTTAAGGCGTGTATGAAATCGTTTTAATGTTTTATACACGACGTTAAACGAAGTTCGGCTTTTTTTCTTAAAAGTCAAATGGTTTAGCTCGAAATTGTTTCCAATGCATCCACCAAATAATCAATATCTTTTTTGGTAATAAATATTGCAAACGAAATTCGTACACCATTTAAACCATAGGTGCTCATTGGTCTTGTATCAATGCCATAATTGTCGCTCAATGCATTTTTTACATCTTGTACATCTTTTCCAACGACTTCCAAAGTTTGGATAGCGCATGACAATCCATCATGTCCTGGCGTTTTTAATTTAAATTTCGGGTTGTTTTTTACTTTGTCTCTAAAGTAATGTTTCAACTCGTAAGAGCGTTTCGATATTTTTTCTTTACCAATACTATTTATAAAATCAATTGAGCTACCAAAACCTAATAATTCTGGTAGATTTCTGGTATTATAATTCTCTAAACGTCTTATGCTTTTATCTGTATGTCCATTAGCAACAATTAATGGTTTTAAGTAATGCTGGCTCTCTTTTTTTGCATAAAACATGGCAATCCCTTTTGGTGCAAACAGCCATTTATGGGCACTAACCGTATAAAAATCGCAACCTAAATTTTTTAAATCGATGTCAAACATACCTGCTGCTTGAGCGCCATCAACAGCAACAAGAATCCCTTTTTTATGTGCCATTTCAGACACTTCTTTTACAGGTAATACCATGCCATTGGTGTTTACACTGTGGCACATAGAGATAATTTTAGTTCGAGGTGTTATAGCGTCTTTATACACTTTTACAATATCTTCAACAGTTTTAGGTAATATTGGAATTACTGGTCGTACCAATTTTACACCCTTTTCTGCTTGCCAAACCGTCCAAGGAATGACACTGCTTTTGTGCTCATGGTCTATTAAAATTACTTCATCACCTTCATGCAAATTAAAACTTCTTGCTATAAGGTTCATACCTTCAGTGGTATTGTGAGTTAAGGCGATTTCTTCTTTTGAAACTGAAAATAAATCAGCTACTTTTTGTCTTACTTCTTCCTTTTCATTATGCCATCCTCCCCACATATATTTTGATGGGAAAGCATCTAAAGTCGCTCTAAACTCATTGGTTGCTTTTTGTACAGCAATTGGACAAGACCCTAAAGAGCCATTATTAAAATAGTGTAGATTGGGAGCAAATCTAAATTGCGTTTTTATCTGTTCCCAAAAAGCTTCGCTATCGTCATTTATATCTAAAAAGGTTGTTGAATAATCGGTATCACTTGCTTTATAAGAGGATAATAAAACAGTTCCAGCAACGCCAGTAAATAGTTGCTTTACGAATTTTCTGCGATATGAGTTTTTCATAAAGTATGTTGGTTTGTGCTTATTTTCTTTGATTGTAATTCTTCAATTTGAGAACGTGTTGTAACAGTAAAGCTCATAAATCCTTTGATGCAAAAATTTGCTGAGGGAATGTATCATACTTTAACTAAAAACGTTTTTAACCATTGGCAACCGAAGTTCCTTTTTCAACAAAATTCTTAAAATCCACCATGTATTGTTTGGATTGTTTTTTAAAAGCTCCAGGCATTAAAAACGCCATGGCTTTCATCATAAACCCTGAAGGTTGAAATTCGCATATTGAAACCCATTTTGTATGTCCATCTGGTGTTTCTTCAAAATAGTTTTCTTGAATATTATACATACCTTTTGTGCTATAAGTACCATGAAATTCTTCAGGAAAATTGCTCTTAGTAATGGTTTCGGTTAATGATAATTCACGCCTGCCCATTTTATAATTTAACTGCATTTTTGCACCAACTTTACCAGGTGTTCCAGAAATATGTTCGCTAGATACAAGACCTTTTTGCCAATGTTTCATATTGTCAACATTGTCCATTTTTTTAATGACTTCGTTTCGAGGTTTTTCAATGGTAATTTCTACCGAATATTTCATATTATTTTAGTTTTATTGCCTTTAAAGATAACCTGCATTTTTTATAAATAAAAATATAATAGATAAGGTGTACTATTACAGGATGCTTATCGTTTAGTTAATACTTGTTTTATCTTTTAAATATATTATTTTTGCTTCAATTCAATAAAAGCCCATATCTTATGAAAACATACATTTTATATACGTGTGTTATTTTATTTTCAACATTTTTTAGTAATGCCCAATCAAAAAATGAAGATATTATTTTTACAGTTGATGACAGTCCTGTACTAGCTTCAGAATTTATACGGGTTTATAATAAAAATTTAAACTTGGTTAAGGACGAATCTCAAAAAGATGTTGACCAATATTTATCACTTTTTGTAAATTATAAATTAAAACTAGCCGAAGCTAAAGCTTTGCGTTTTAATGAAAAGCCAAAATACATACGTGAACTAGAAGGTTATAAAAAACAATTGGCAAAAAACTACCTGGTTGATAGTGAGGTGACCGATGCTTTAGTAAATGAAGCTTACCAAAGAATTTCTTATGATATAAACGCCAAGCATATTTTGGTTAGATTAAACCCATCAAGCAAGGATACTTTAAAAGCTTATAATAAACTTTTAAATTTAAGAGAACGATTTAAAAATGAAAATTTTGATACCTTAAAAAAAGAACTTCACAACGGCAATACTCTTTTAGTTGAAGATTTGGGCTATTTTTCGGCATTTAAAATGGTGTACGATTTCGAAACCCAAGCATATAAAACACAGGTTGGTGAAGTTTCCAAGCCCTTTAGGACACAGTTTGGCTACCATATAGTAAAGGTGGTGGATAAACGTAAATCCAGAGGCGAAATTACCGCAGGACATATCATGATTGCGAAAAACCAAAAAGATGCTACCCAAGACCCTGAAGCCAGAATAAACGAAATCTATAAACTTATAGAGCAAGGTCAAGAATTTGAAATATTAGCAAAACAATTTTCACAAGATAAAAACTCTGCAGGCAAAGGTGGAAAATTAGCACCTTTTAAAAGCGGTCAATTAAGCTCTGCTATTTTTGAAGACATGGCTTTTAGCTTACAAGAAGATGGAGCGATTTCTAAACCTTTCGAGACCGAATATGGATGGCATATTATTAAGCGATATAGCATTAAACCCATTGGCAGCTTTGAAGATATGCAACATGAACTCAAAAACAAAATAAGCAGGGATTCGCGTTCAAAACTCATTAGTACTTCAATGCAAAACAAGCTGAGGAAACTGTACAAAATTAGTAATGAGAATTTGGCAAGAGACTACTTTGTTTCAATAATGAACAACGACTTTTATAATGGAAAATGGCAATTGCCTCAAGGGTTCCCTAAAGAAAAAATTATATTGACCATTGGCAATGAAAATTGGATTTATAAAGATTTTTTTAACCTATTAAGAGCGCAACAAAAAGGGGTGGATAAACAAAAGCCTTTTCAAGCCATTGTTGACGATGCATATGAAACATTTTTAAGCAACCGTGTTTTAGAATACCATGAAAAAAACCTTGAAAGTACAAATCAAGAATTTGCCCAAATTTTAAATGAGTACAGAGAAGGACTTTTGTTATTTGATTTAATGGAAACCAAAATTTGGAATGCTGCAAAAAATGATACTCTAGGAATTGAATCGTATTACAACAATAACAAAGAAAGATATAAGTGGGAAACTCGTGTAGAAGCCATAGTTGCAACAGCATCTAAAGAAAAAGATATCAAAAAAGTTTTGAGCTTGTTTAAAAAAAACGAAACTATTGAAAAAATTAAAGAAACAATCAATACCAACGATGAACAAAAAGTCATCTTTACCTCTGGAACTATGACCGCAGACCATCAAGCATTACCAGAAAAATTTGAATTTAAAGAAGGTGTTTCTAAAATTTATTCTCAAAATAATGCGTATTATGTCGTAAAGGTTACTAAATTAATACCTCAATCTTTTAGAAGTTTAGATGAAGCCAAAGGCATGGTTATCAACGATTACCAACAAGAGCTAGAAAAAAAGTGGATAAAAGACTTAAAGAATACATATAGGGTTACTATTAATCAAGATGTTTTAAATAAAGTTAAGGCGCAAATACAAAACTAATTGACTATTAAAAAGTTCATACCAACGTTATTGTTTATGGCAATTATATATTCATGCAATTTTTTTAAAAAATCGCAAGAAGACGATGTATTAGCTAGAGTAAATAACACCTATTTATATACCAAGGATATAGAACACCTTATTACCGAAACAACATCTAAAGAAGACAGTACCCTAAGAGTTAATAACTACATTAACCATTGGGCAACACAACAATTGTTAATGGATGGAGCCCAATTAAATTTAACCCAAGAAAAACAAGAAGAGTTTAATCAATTGGTAGAACAATATAAAAACGATTTATTTATTAAAGCATATTTAGAAGCACTAGTAAAAAGAAGTATAGATACCACAGTTACTGAACAAGAAGCTAAAGAAGTTTACCAAAGAAATCAAGAAACATTTAAGCTTAACGAAGAACTCATAAAGTTTCGATACTTAAACGTAAACGAAAATATGGCTAATCTAGATGAGATCGAAACACAGTTTAAACGGTTTAACAATCAAGACAAAAAAGTGTTAGACTCAATCGCTATTCAGTTTAAATCCTATTCGTTAAACGATTCTATTTGGATTAGGGCAAACCAAGCACTAGTAAAAATCCCTGCATTAAATTCGGAAAATAAAAAAGAACTGTTAAAAAAATCTAATTTTATACAACTCAAAGACTCATTAGGTTTATATTTGATGCATACAAACGACGTGCTTTTACGTAACGAAAATGCACCTATAGAATTTGTAATGCCAACCATTAAGCAAATCGTTATAAATAAACGAAAGTTGGAGTTTATTAAACAATTAGAAAAAGACATCACAAAAGATGCCATTAAAAACAAACAATTTGAAATTTTTAACTAAAGTGAAATATTTTGTATTAAGCATGTTAATGCTAACGTCATTTACAACAATGGCTCAAGAAATTATTGAAGATAAGAAGGAGGAGAAAAAAGTTGAAAAGAAAATAGATCCCTCTCAACGTATAAAATTAGATGGTGTAGCTGCTGTAATTGGCGATTATGTTGTTTTGGATTCCGATATCGATAAACGTATTGAACAAGCCAGAGCTGCTGGTCAATCTATAGAAGGGCTAACAAGATGTGAGATTTTTGGGTCTTTATTAGAAGAAAAATTATACATGCACCATTCTATTCAAGATAGTATCGTAATTAATGATGCCGAGGTTAATTCATACGTCGATCAGCAAATTAACGCTATGTCACAACAAATTGGAAGTCTTGATAAGCTAATTGCATTTTATAAAAAAGACTCTGAGCAAGATTTAAGAGACGAAATGTACACACTTAATAGAAACCAAAGAATGGTTGCTATGATGCAAGACAAAATTATTGAAGAACTAGAAGTAACACCTGAAGAAGTAAGGCAATTTTACAATAGAGAGCTAAAAGCTGACCCTCCACAATTTGGAACCGAACTACGCTTGGCACAAATAGTTGTGATTCCTGAAACAGCTCCCGAAGAAGAGCAAAAAGTGATTGATAGGCTTAATGAATTTAGAATAGATGTTTTAGAAAACGGTTCCAGTTTTACTACAAAAGCAGTACTATATTCCGAAGATGGTGGATCTAAAGGCTCAGGTGGAAAATACACATTAAATAGAAAGCGCCCACAAATGGTTAAAGAATTTAGAGAGGTGGCTTTTTCGCTAGAAGAAGGCGAAATTTCTGCGCCATTTAAAACCGTTTATGGATACCATATCCTTCAATTAGAAAAAATTAGAGGACAAGAATACGATATTAGACACATTTTGTTGAAACCTAAACTAACAAATGAAGACATAGCTAAAGCAAAAGAAGAAATAGAAAATGTTAGAAAAAAAATTGTTGATGGTGAAATTTCGTTTGCAGATGCTGCATTGGAAGTAAGTGATGAAGAAGAAACCAAGTTTGAAGGCGGACAATTAATTAACCCAGAAACTAACGATTATGTGTTCCCTTTAACAAAAATTGATACTGATCTTTACGGACAAGTACAAGCTCTAAAAAACGATGAAATTAGCCCAGTTTATACAGAAAGCGACCTAGTAAATCAAGTAAAGTTCAAAATTTTAACTGTTACAGACAGAATAGATGAACATGAAGCAGACTTCGCTAAAGATTATTTAAAAATTAAAAAATTGGCTCTGTACAACAAGCAGTTAGAGATAATTGGTAAGTGGCAAAAAGAAAAAATCATGGAAACGTTCGTAAAAATAAATGGTGAACATCGTGAATGTGATTTTAAAGCAAATTGGTTAAAAAAAGAAGATAATTAATTTATGTCTGATGTTGCCGCTATTGAACAACTTGTTTCTAGATACAAGGATTTAAAAAAAGAAATTGCCAAAGTCATTGTTGGTCAGGAAGAAGTTGTAAATCAAATCTTGATTTCAGTATTTTCAGGAGGACACTCTTTGTTAATTGGAGTTCCTGGATTGGCAAAAACATTAATGGTAAATACTATTGCCCAAGCATTAGGTTTAGATTTTAAACGTATTCAATTTACACCAGATTTAATGCCAAGTGATATCCTTGGTAGCGAAATATTAGATGAAGACCGTCATTTTAAATTTATAAAAGGACCAATCTTTGCCAATATTATTTTAGCCGATGAAATTAATCGTACACCACCAAAAACACAAGCAGCATTATTAGAAGCTATGCAAGAGCGTGCTGTAACAGTGGCAGGACATCATTATAAATTAGACTTGCCATACTTTGTTTTGGCAACTCAAAACCCTATTGAGCAAGAAGGAACCTATCCCTTACCAGAAGCACAATTAGATCGTTTTATGTTTGCAATAAACTTAAAATATCCCTCATTTGATGAAGAAGTGCAAGTAGTTAAATCAACAACTTCCGATGAAATCGCTACTGTAAACCCACTTTTTACTGCACAAGAAATCATCGATTTTCAACATGTACTACGTCGTATTCCAGTTGCAGATAACGTTATTGAGTATGCCGTAAAAATGGTTGGAAAAACAAGACCTGATAATGATTCTGCCTCAGACTTGGTAAAGCAATACATTGATTGGGGAGCAGGACCAAGAGCTTCACAAAATTTAATTCTAGCAGCAAAAACCCATGCTGCGATTAATGGAAAATTTTCTCCCGATATAGAGAATGTTCAAGCTGTGGCAAACAGTATTCTTCGTCATAGAATCATTAAAAATTATAAAGCCGAAGCCGAAGGTATTACCGAAGAACAAATTATTAAAAGCCTGTTTTAACAGGTTTTTTTATTTCAGTTAAACATTTACTGTTGTTAATTTAATATTTTTTCAACATCAAAATTATTGATTTCATAAAATATTAATTAAAAAAGACTGGTTTATTGAATAATATTTAGTTTTTATTCTATTTTGTTATGCATATTTTAAAACATGTTAATATTTTGTACTTTTGCGTAGAATTATAAAAGGATAAGAATTAAAAATAAAAGTATATGGCATTCGATATTGACATGATAAAAAAAGTGTATAACCAAATGGCCGAACGTGTTGATGCAGCGCGTGAAGTTGTTGGTAAACCACTAACACTTTCCGAGAAAATTTTATATAGCCATTTATGGGATGGTAATCCTACTAAAGCTTTTGTAAGAGGAAAGGACTACGTTGATTTTGCTCCAGATAGAATTGCTCTTCAAGATGCCACTGCACAAATGGCATTATTACAATTTATGCAAGCTGGTAAAAAGAAAGTAGCTGTCCCAACAACAACGCATTGTGATCATTTAATCCAAGCCAAAAATGGTGCAAGTATCGATTTGCAAACTGCCTTAAACACAAGTAACGAAGTATTTAATTTCTTAGAATCGGTTTCAAATAAATACGGTTTGGGCTTTTGGAAACCAGGTGCAGGAATTATTCATCAAGTAGTCTTAGAAAATTACGCTTTCCCTGGAGGAATGATGATTGGTACCGATTCGCATACAGTAAATGCTGGCGGATTGGGTATGGTTGCCATTGGAGTTGGTGGAGCAGATGCAGTTGATGTAATGGCTGGAATGGCTTGGGAACTTAAATTTCCAAAATTGATTGGTGTTAGGTTAACAGGAACATTATCTGGTTGGACTGCGCCTAAAGATGTCATTCTTAAAGTAGCTGAAATTTTAACAGTAAAAGGAGGTACAGGTGCCATCGTAGAATATTTTGGTCCAGGAGCGACTTCTATGTCATGTACAGGAAAAGGAACTATTTGTAACATGGGAGCCGAAATTGGAGCGACAACTTCAACCTTTGGTTATGACGAATCCATGGAACGTTATTTAAAAGCAACAGATAGAGCAGATGTTGCTCAAGCAGCTAATAAAGTTAAAGAACACCTAACTGCCGATGCCGAAGTATATGCTAATCCAGAACATTATTTTGACCAGGTCATTGATATTAATTTATCTGAATTAGGACCATTATTAAATGGGCCATTTACACCAGATTTATCAACACCTGTTGGTAAAGAAATGACTAAAAAAGCGAGTACGAATGATTGGCCAATTAAAGTAGAATGGGGATTAATAGGATCTTGTACCAACTCGTCTTATGAAGATTTATCGCGAGCTTCATCAATAGCTCAACAAGCTTTGGATAAAAACTTAAAAACTAAAGCAGAATTTGGCATCAATCCAGGATCTGAGCAAGTGCGATACACCGCAGAACGTGATGGAATCCTTCAAGTGTTTGAAAAATTAGATGCCAAAATATTTACTAACGCATGCGGACCATGTATTGGTCAATGGGCTAGATTTGAAGACCCAAAAAATGCACCTAAAAACACTATTGTGCATTCTTTCAATAGAAACTTTGCTAAAAGAGCAGATGGTAGTCCAAATACACATGCATTTGTCGCTTCACCGGAGTTAACAGCAGCAATTGCGATTGCTGGACGTTTAGATTTTAATCCGTTAACAGACAAGTTAATAAATGAAGATGGTCAAGAAGTAATGTTAGACGAACCAACGGGATGGGAGTTACCACCAAAAGGATTTGAAGTTAAGGATAATGGCTATTTAGCACCAGTTGAAGATGGTAGTAACGTTTCTATTGTTGTTAATAAAACTTCCGAAAGATTACAATTATTAGAACCTTTTCAACCTATTGGAGACTCAATTAATGGAGCCAAGTTATTAATTAAGGCTTTTGGTAAATGTACCACAGACCATATCAGTATGGCAGGACCATGGTTGCGATTTAGAGGTCATCTAGATAATATCGCCAACAATACTTTAATAGGAGCCGTTAATGCATTTAATAAGCAAACAAACTTTGTTAAAAATCAATTGACTGGTGAATATGGTGGTGTTCCGGACGTACAACGTGAGTACAAAGCAGCTGGTATTAAAACTATTGTTGTAGGTGACCACAACTATGGAGAAGGATCATCTCGTGAACATGCTGCTATGCAACCACGCCATTTAGGTGTAGCTGCAGTAATAGTTAAATCATTTGCAAGAATCCATGAAACAAACCTTAAAAAACAGGGTATGTTGGGTCTAACATTCGCTAACGAATCTGACTATGATTTGATTCAAGAAGACGACACGTTTAACTTCTTAGATTTAAATGAATTTGCTCCTGGAAAACCATTAACAATTGAAGCTGTACATGCGGATGGCAGCAAGGATATTATTATTGTAAACCACACATATAACCAATCACAAATAGATTGGTATAACGAAGGATCTGCTTTAAACCTGATTAAAAAAGAGAACGGATAGTGATAGAATTACCATTCTGAGCTTATCGAATAATTTAATAGAACTCCTGAATTTCATCAGGAGTTTTTTTATGTTTTTTTGTAAGGAGTATCATGAAATTCCGACACAACATTAAAAAATAAGCTATCCAAAAATGAAATCACTATGGTTTTTTGACGACGTAAATTTGTTTAAAGTATTATGTCCACATAAATTCAAAGCCTATAAAAAAGATCACGATTTTGATGCTTACAAGAAAAAAGATTACATCTATTTTGAAGAAGACTCATCAAATAAGGTTTATTTAATAGAAAAGGGAAAGGTTAAAATTGGTTATTATAATGAAGATGGTGTGGAGGTCGTTAAAGCTATTTTAAGTAGAGGTGAATTATTTGGGGAAAAAGCAATCCTCGGTGAAATTAAACGTGACGAATTTGCACAGTCTATAGATAACCAAACTTCTATTTGCCCAATAGGTGTGCAAACTATGCACGATTTAATGAGAAACAATCAAACCTTTAGTTTTAAGGTTTATAAATTCATTGGGTTTAAGTTTCAAAAACTTGAAAGAAGACTCCAGCTTTTATTATTTAAAGACACCAAAACGAGGCTCGTCGAATTTTTGGATGAACTTTGTGTAGAATATGGTTATGACTGTGAGAAAACAGGAGACCATGTTATAAAACATCCATATACACAAAAAGATATCGCTTCATTAATTGGGACTTCACGACCAACACTAAATATTCTTTTAAATGAATTAAAGAAAGAAAAAATTCTTGATTTTGACAGAAAAAAAATAAGAATCTATAAAAAATCTGCTTAATGTTAGATAGCTAACATTTTATAAAAAAGTCATCCTATACTTTTGATTTGTCTAATAATAAAAATTAAAAGCGATGATTAAAAAAATGATTTTAACAGTTTTGGCATTAGGAATTATTGCCACTTCATGCAGTGATGATGACGACAATGGCCCATCAACATCCACGTTAACTTTAAATTTGAGTGGTTTAGAAGAATTAGGAAGTGATTTTGTTTACGAAGGATGGATTATTGTGAATGGTTCTCCAGTATCAACAGGAACTTTCTCTAGTGTAACATTTCCACAAACTTTTAATGTAGATTCTCAAGATTTGGAATTAGCAACAACTTTTGTGTTATCTATTGAGCCAGCAGTCGATACTGATCCTGCTCCTGCAGCTACAAAGATTTTAGCAGGAGATTTTTCTGGTAATTTAGCCAATGTCGATTCCAATGGAATTGTTGGAGATTTTTCGGCTTCAACAGGAAAATACATTTTAGCAACACCAACAGATGGTGGAGCTGACACCAATGAAGAAAGTGGTGTTTGGTTTTTAGATAACTCAAGTGGAATGCCAATGGTTGGTTTAAGCCTTCCAACGTTAAGTAATGGCTGGAAATATGAAGGTTGGGCTGTAATTTCTGGAATTCCGGTAAGTACTGGAACATTTAATTCAATTTCCGATTTTGACGACAACGCAACAACAACTCCTTTTAAAGGCGATGCTGGGAATGGACCAGCATTTCCAGGTGAAGATTTTTTACAAAATGCACCATCTGGATTAATGTTTCCTACAGATTTAAAGGGAACAACAATTGTAATTTCGGTAGAGCCAAGTCCAGATAATAGTGTGGCACCATTTACCTTAAAACCATTGGCACACATGGTTCCTGTTGATGCTATGACGCTAACTACAATTAACATGGAAACAGGTCCTGTTGTGTCGCTTTCAGGTACTGTAACAAGATAAATTTACTGTAAGGTATTTATTTTGTTTAATTTTAAGCATAGTTTCTAATTTGAGACTATGCTTTTTTTATATTATTACTTTTCGTGATAAAAATTATCCACTATATTGTTGTAAATTAATCCGTATTAAAATTATTCTTATGAAGAAACTTTACAATTTTTTTACAATTCCCCTCTTTTTAATTATTGGTACATGCTCATTATTTGCTCAAAACAAAGGGAATCCTTGGGTATTAAATGTTGAAATTAATGCTGTAGATGTGTATCCAGTTGGTGAAGATAACCCTCAAGGACCTTACTTTGATGAGTTTTTTAATTTAACAGATCACTGGAACATTAGCTTCCCTAAAATTACCATATCTAAATACTTATCTGATAATATGTCCGTAAGTTTAGCTGGTTCCTATAATAAAATAAAGAAATGGGGAGAATTTCCTGGACTTCCTAAAGTTAAGGTGAGAAATTTAACATATATAGGTATAGACGGAATGTTTAATTATTATTTTTCGGGATTATCTCAACGTAGTAAACTAAAGCCATTTGTTGGCATTGGCGCTGGTTATACCTGGATAGAAAAAGGACGATTCAATACATTTTCCAATAGTGTGAATAATGATGAATTAGTTGGTGCTGGAACTCTTAATGGTGCTTTAGGTGCCGATTATTGGATTAATGAACGAATAGGCTTACATATACAAACAACCTATAAACATTCGTTTAAAGAATATCTTGTTAAACATTGGCAACACAGTTTAGGTGTAGTAATAATTCTTGCTAAACCTAATAATAAGAAAAAGGTAGAAGAAGAAATAAATGATAGAGATGGAGATGCAGTTCCTGACCAAACCGATTTGTGTCCTGATGATCCTGGTTTAGAAGTATTAAAAGGGTGTCCAGATAGTGATGGTGATGGTATTGCAGATAAAGATGATGTTTGCCCTGAGATATTTGGTTATAAAGAATTTGCTGGTTGTATTGATTCCGATGGTGATGGATATTCTGATAATATTGATGACTGCCCAGATGTAAAAGGCACATTTCAAGGTTGTCCAGAAGTTGAGGAGCAGGTTGTTGAAACGGCATATTGTTTTGAAGATTTAAGAGATATTGATGCATACTTTGCTTCATTTGAACGTGATGGACATATAGAAGTAGAAGGGTTAAAATTTAAGGTACAAATAGGAGCCTATCGTAATCCGCCTAAGTCAGCTTACTTTAACTTCCTTAAAAATGTAGGGACAGCTACTGTGATTAAGGAACATGGACTATCAAAATTTAGATTAGGAGATTATAAAACACTTGTAGAAACTGAAATTATTAGGCTAAGCGTAATTGATCAAGGTGTTAACGATGCCTTTATTGTTGCTTACTTTAAAGGTTTGCACATAACAATGCGAGAGGCTATTGAATTGCTTTGCGCTAACAAATAAGTGTTTTTTGAATCATTTTAAACTTTTATGAATAGTCATTTGTAACCATATTAATGCTATGTAAATTCAGACTGATTCTATAATTTAAGCTTGTTTTATTTATTGCAAGTATTGTTTAGTTTTGCAAACTAACAACCGATAATTTATCTTTCTGTATAGAATTGTAAGGTTTCATTAATTTCATCGAATATATAAGAAGCGACCCTAATACCTATGAAACTTAGAAAACCAAAAAAAAGTGATGTTCTATTTTTAGTAATTATAGCCTTGCTTATTATTCCACAAACTAGACAGCCAATACAAATTGCATTGCATGCTGTTCTGTCAAAATTTGGGCCTTCGGTTATTGATAAAGAAGATCGGGAAAAAGTATCTTACGCGTCATGGAAATTAAGAGATTTAAAAGGAAATGAACTTAATTTCGCAAACACCAAAGGTAAAGTTGTTTTTGTAAATCTTTGGGCTACTTGGTGTCCTCCTTGTATTGCTGAATTTCAGAATATTCAGGATTTATATAATGATTATAATGATGAGGTTGTTTTTCTTTTAGTATCAAATGAATCACCTAATACGATTCAAAAATTTCTAGACAAAAAAGGTTACGACATTCCAATATTTAATTCGTTTACCAATTATCCAGATGAGTTTAATTCGAGAAGTATTCCAAGAACTTATATAATTGATAAAGAAGGGTTTATTGTGGTTGACAAAAAGGGAGCTGCAAATTGGAATAGTAGTAAAATAAGAAACCAATTGGACGAATTGCTTAAATAACCTCCCAATCTTCAATTTTTCCATCAATAATTGTGAACATTTCGTGAGCTTCAAAACTACTATTGTTAAAATACTTTTCATGCGCTTTTATATCCCTTTTCGCAAGCTTTTTAAGTAAATGCTTGACTTCAAAAGTTATTTGCCCAGAGGTAACGGTTAAATATTGATTGTTATATGTCCAGTTAATTTTTTGTTTATCAAAATTATAACCTCTACTTACTGCTTCAAAAAATATAAAACTTAAATAGTGATTTATACCATCAATTGGACTTTTTAATGCCTTAAACCTGTTAAGCTGTGGATGATTTTTGTAAGCTTTAGTTTTTCCTTCTAATACGTGTTTAGCTAATAAGGTTTCTCTCCATAGAGCAACCAAGCCTTTGCTGTCTAAATATTTTGGATGTAGGGACCAAATTCTCATTTTTTTAATAAACTTATTATATATAGGTTTGTTAGAATTAAGCTAAACGCATAAATAGTATCTTCGATTGGAATTGTAAATAAGCGAATTCCTAAATTTTCATCATTGTTGTACCACACAACTTCGTTCTCGATAAAACTTCCTGTTAGGATTCCATTTACAATAAAGAAGGGAATAAGCATCACCAAAAAAGTGAGAAAATAAGTTTGTAGAAGCTCGATATTTGTTTTTAGTATAATTGTTATTAGAATGATAGCATAAGTGAAATTGACTAATGTGTACCATTTGTTATAATTAAAAATAATTGTTAATAAAAGTATAGCAACAAATAAATAGCTAATTATCTTAACATTTTTAAGGCTGATTTTTTTGTTTGGAAAATAGAAAAGCAAGGCATAATGAGTAAAAACGCATGCATATGGAATACAAATAAAAAACAACCACTCTTCAATTGGAAGGCCGAAAATTTTACTTCCCAAAAAATAAGCTTCATTAAAACCCCAAAAGCCATTGTTAGTAAAGATGACGTCCCAAGGAATAAAAATGCACATTGTTATTAGTATCGATAAAAAAAGGGATTTCCAATAGGTGTAAAATTTTAGCTTTGGATGAAAACTAAAAATAAAAGGTATAGAAACTGAACCTAGATTAAGTAGTAAATACAAATGGTTCATGACTATTTTTTGAAATATTTAAAAGGAACTATTAACATTCCGAAGTTTTCTCCTTTTGTCTTTCCAAGATGTTTATGGTGAATTTTATGAGCGCGTCTAACTCCTCTTGCATACCAATTATTAGCCTTCCTGAACATTTTAAAACGTTGATGGATAAAAATATCGTGAACTGTAAAATAGGCAATTCCGTAAGCTAAAATACCAAGCCCAATAGGTAAACAATACCAAACACTTTCATAACTCCATAAGTAAAAGCAAATAATACTTACTACAGCATAAAAAACGAAGAAAAAATCATTTCGCTCAAACCAACTATCGTGATCTTTTTTATGATGATCCTTATGTAAATGCCATAAAAAACCATGCATTACATATTTGTGTGTAAACCAAGCCATAAATTCCATTATAGAAAATGTGCCCAAAAATATCAATATCCAGTAAACAGTTTGCATAATTTAGTTCACATTAAATTTAATTGAAATTTCACATAACTACGTGTTAAAAGCTCAATTTTTTTATAATTAGGTACTCTTATTCTTGCATTTTTAATGTCTAATGCAGGAGTTCGTTTTAGTTTTTTAAGTAGCTGTCTGTAGTATCTGTATGCCATAAACACACCAAATTTAGCTTCCATTGGTAATTTTTTAATTCCTTCTAGGCCTTGAGCAAAATCACTTTCAATATCATCAATTATAAATTGTTTAGAATTTTCATCAAGATTTGTTAAATCAGTATTCGGGAAATAGGTTCTATTTAACTCCTCGTAGTCTGCTTTTAAATCTCTTAAAAAATTCACCTTTTGAAATGCAGAACCTAAGGACATTGCTGTATCTTTTAGTTCATTATATTTTTTTTCATTTCCTTTAACGAATACTTTTAAACACATTAAACCAACCACATCAGCCGAACCGTAAATGTAGTTTTTGTATTCTTCTTCGGTAAGATATTTCGATTTATGTAAATCCATTCGCATAGAATTCATGAAAGCTTCAACTTGAGCTTTGTCAAGATTATAGCGATGATATGTATATTGAAACGAATTCAAAATAGGATTTAAACTTATTTTATTTTTTATTGCTAGTTCAAGGTCAAATTCAAATTTATTAAACAAATATTCTTTGTTATAATCATGAAATGAATCTACAATTTCATCTGCAAACCTTACAAATCCGTAAATGTTATAAATGTCTTGTCTTATAGATTTGGATAGCATTTTTGTAGCTAATGAAAAAGAAGTACTGTAAGTTTTTGTTACAGTTTTACTACAATCATAAGATACGTTGTCAAAAATTGATTTCATTTTTTTTAATGCGTTTGTAATGACGATTTGGTTTTGTTACTTAATATCTCTTTCACTATTAATTCTGAGGCTAATTTTCCTGAAATTAATGAAGGTGGAACTCCAGGTCCGGGAACAGTTAATTGTCCTGTAAAAAATAATTTTTTTACTTTTTTACTTTTCAATTTAGGTCTTAAAAAAGCGGTTTGTAAAAGTGTGTTTGCCATGCCATAGGCATTGCCTTTGTAGGAGTTGTAATCTTTAATAAAATCATTTACACAATAAGATTCCTTGAATAAGATGTCATCGCACACTTTTTGAGAAGTTAAAGTTTCAAACCGCGTCATTATTTTATTGAAGTATGTTTCCCTTAACTCAGGAGTATCTTCAAGCCCTGGCGCTAAAGGAATTAAAAATATACCAGCTTCTTTACCATTTGGTGCTGAAGATTCGTCTGTAATACTTGGGAAACTTGCATAAAATAATGGGTCTTCAGGCCACTTAGCATTATCATAAATATCTTGCGCATGTAAACCAAAATCAACATCAAAGAATAAAGTATGATGATTAACATTTTTAAGTTTTTTGTCAAACCCAACATAAAATAGAAGGGAAGAAGGTGCAAAGGTTTTTGCTTCCCAATAAGCCTCAGAATATTGCCTGAAATCTTTATCCAATAGTGTTTCGGTATGATGATAATCTGCACCACTTAACACATAATCACAATAAAAATTTGTACCATTAGCCCCAATTCCATAGGCTTCATCTAATTGATTTACCAAAATCTTTTCAATAGGCGAATCTGTTTTAATATTTACACCTAGCGACTTAGCCAATGCTTCCATGGCAAGGATAACTTGATACATTCCTTTTTTGGGATGAAAAGTGCCTAAGCCAAAATCGGCATAATTCATAAAACTGTAAAATGATGGTGTCGCACTAGGTTTAGCACCAAGAAAGAGCACAGGAAATTCAAGGATTTGAGCTAACCTATTGTTATTAAATTCTTTACGTACATCTTTCTTAATTGTGCTAAAAAACTGATTAATTTTCCCAATTGTTTTAGGAGTGACAAGCTCTAAAGGTGATAAACCTGGATTATAAACCAAATCTTTAATAGCAATATCATAATTGCTTTTTGCTTGGTTAATGAACTTTAGGAGTTTTTTAGAACTGCCCTTTTCTTCTTTTTCAAATGCGTTACAAATTTTTTCTAATGTATCTTCTATCGTTATGAAATCATCTTTCCCAAAATAGACACTATATGCAGGATTTAATTTTTCTAGAGTATAATAATCTGAAGGTTTTTTATTAAAATCATTAAAGAAACGTTCAAAAACATCAGGCATCCAATACCATGTAGGGCCAATATCGAAGGTGAAACCATTTTTTTTCAATTGTCTTGCACGACCTCCAATAGTTTTGTTTTTTTCAAAAACGGTAACTTCATAACCAGCTTTTGCCAAATAGCATGAGGCCGCTAGAGAGGAGAAACCAGAACCAATAATGTATATAGATGTTTTCATTTTGTTCAACAAATATATAAAAAAGTTAAACAAAATAAAATTTAATTAGAATTTTTACAAATCTTTAACTAAATCTTTAATGGTTTTAAAGCCTGTTACAGAATTTGAATAGCCAGAAATATCTATTCTTGCCAGTTTTTTACCTAACAACCAAAGCTTTGTTGTTGATTCTTTTGTAATTATCTGGTTTTTAAAGTCTTCAATATATTTTATGATGTCTTCCGGCTCTTCGGGTTTTACCGTAAAATACGATATAAACGTTACTTCATCAAAAAAACCGAGCAAATCGCTCAGGCTATTCATTGGCACACTCTCTCCAAGGAAAATGGTATGATAGCCTCTACTTCTTAATTCATAATTAACAAAAAGAAGACCAATATCGTGAATTTCATTTTCAGGCAAATACAAAACAAAAGTTCTAGTATTGGGCTTAGGCTCCAAGTTTTGAAGCTTTTCTATATTAAGAAGAATTTTTTGCTTAATGTGAATAGACAAAAAATGTTCATGAGCAGGTGAAATGGTATTTGTTTGCCATAGCAATCCTATTTGGTTTAGTAAGGGAAGAAATACATCATAAAATATTTCTCTAAAAGTATGGCCTTCAAGCAAATTCATGTACGTATTGTAAAAAAGCACTTGGTCAAAGTTGAGCATAGACATTTTAAATGCATTAATTGCATGGTGTTCTACACTACCTCTTGAGGCTATCTCTCTAACATTTGCAGGAATTTCATCGCTTTTAAGTTTTGCTATTTTGGATATTTTAAATCCGTTTTTGTTTAAATAAGCAACATTCAAGAGTTTTTGGAGGCTTTCAATACTATAATGCCTTATGTTGGTATCTGTTCTTTCAGGTTTTAGGAGATTGTACCTTTTTTCCCAGATTCTAATGGTGTGTGCTTTAATTCCAGAGAGGTTTTCAAGGTCTTTTATGCTGAAATCGTTTTTAATATTGTTCATTGATAATTAATTTATCTTAAACAAAAGTAGAAATAAAAAATGTATAAAAGAAAAAAGCACTAAATTTTTATGAAAATTTTGTGCGCACGAGAAGACTCGAACTTCCACGAACTAATGTTCACTAACCCCTCAAGCTAGCGCGTCTACCAATTCCGCCACGTGCGCATAATTTTTTTGAAGTAATCAAAAATAAAAAAAGTTAAGCACTTTGCTTAACTTTTTTTTGGTGACCAGTCTGGGGCTCGAACCCAGGACCCTCTCCTTAAAAGGGAGATGCTCTACCAACTGAGCTAACTGGTCAAAATGTTTTCTCTAAATGAGGGTGCAAATATAAAATGTTTAATTAATAAAACAATACTTTTTCTATATAAATTTTGTTTTTTTGTAATACCTAAATATGAGGTATTAATAATCAATCCAAGCAAAAAAAATGACTATAGTTTTAATGGGATACATGGCTTCGGGTAAGTCTTTTGTTGGAAAGGTTTTAGCTAAAAAGCTAGACTATAATTTTATTGATCTTGATGATTATATAGAAAAGCAAGAAGGTGTTTCCATTAGCAATATTTTTGAAACATTTGGTGAAATCTATTTTAGAAAAAAAGAAGCTAAATATTTAAAGGAAATCTTAGAGCCTAAAACTAATATGGTCTTATCACTAGGAGGAGGTACGCCTTGTTATGGAAATAACTTGTACTTAATTAAAAATAACCCTAAGATAGTTTCTTTCTATTTAAAAGCTAATATCAATACAATAGTTTTGCGGCTTGAGGGTGAAAAAGTAAAACGCCCTTTGCTTGCAAGGTTTAGGTCTAAAGACCAATTGGTGCAATTTATAGGCAAGCACCTTTTTGAGCGTAATCACTTTTATAATAAGGCAAATTATGTGATACAAACTGACCAAGTTTCAGTTAATAGGATAGTTGAAGATATTATTTTAAAGCTATTTTAAAACGGCTTCAAATACACGCCCTTCAAGATTGATTTTAACATGTTCGTGTAAAGATGTTGATAATGAAATGCCTTTAAAATCTGCTTTCACAGGATATTTTTTATGGTTTCTATTTATTAAAACAGCTGTTTTAAACTGTTTTAGAGTTACATTTAAAAAATGTTTTACACCATAAATTAACGTAGTTCCAGAGTTTAGTACATCATCGATTAACACTATTGATTTATTTGTGTAATCTTCCGGTGAAATGGATGTTTTAATTTCGGTTAGAGGATTTTTTTTATCTATAGTAACCTTGCACAATAATGGTTCGATATCTGATATTTTTTTAAGAGCAATTTTTAATTTTTTGGCTAAAATGTAACCGTTGCTTTCTATTCCAGCTAAGATTACCTGTTTTTCATCAGCGTTACATTCGTATATCTGGTAAGCTATACGTTTTATTTTATGGTTAATTTCGTCATGCGACAAAATATTGTTTTGCTCTAGTGCCATTATTGGTTATTTTTTCTCAAAGATAAAAAACAGTTCTTTATCTTCTCTCGGTTTTATGGAGTTATATGATTTTTCCAAAGTTTTAATCTTGAAAACCGATGAAAAAAGTTTTTTATATTCCAACTTACTTCCTCCAAAAGGTGGCCCTTGATTTGTTAGTTTAAAATCAAAAAGCAATCCAATTATTTTTCCTTTTTCCTTAAGCAATTCAGCCATTTTAATTGAATAGTTTTCTCTAAGATTTGGTTGGATGGCACAAAAAAAGGTTTGCTCAATTATCAAATCAAAAGTATCATTCAATTTAAAAAAATCTTGATTTATCAATTGTTCTTCTGGAAATTTGGGTAATCTTATTTTTAAATTATTGAGTGGTTGGTTAGCAATATCTAAAACAAATACATTTTTAAAACCTTTTTTCCATAAATACTCTGCTTCGTAACTATTTCCAGC
The DNA here is from genome assembly GCA_963975205.1 of uncultured Flavobacteriaceae bacterium. Lineage (GTDB taxonomy): Bacteria > Bacteroidota > Bacteroidia > Flavobacteriales > Flavobacteriaceae > Pontimicrobium. The sequence goes on from CAXBFU010000006.1 coordinate 118,609, forward strand.
ACCTGGAATGAGTATCTTTAAATCTTTATTGGTTAATTGATCAATAAAAGCTTTAATAGGTGGAGAAATATAACCAATATCCCAGCCTATTTTATTTTCATGATAACGGCCTTCCCAAAAGCTCTTATTTAGTTTCTTCATCTGTATCATCTAGGTAGTCTTCAATATTTCTTCTGTCTTTTTTAGTAGGTCGACCAGTGCCTTTTTTTCTATAATAATCTTTAGAGTATTTAAGTAATTCTTGTGCTTCAAACGCTTCTTTTGGAGTTGTATCGGTCCTGTAAATGTCTACAAGTTTGGCGCCAATTCTGTTAGGAGGAATATCATTAACAACTAGTTTAAAGTTAATTTGGTTTTTCCTAAGTTCAATTATATCTGTTGCATACACCTCTCTACTTGGTTTAGCAACTTGACTATTAACTTTAATATGCCCTTTTTTACAAGCAGTAGTTGCTATATTTCTGGTCTTGTAATATCTAACACACCAAAGGTATTTGTCAATTCGCATAAAAATGTAAAAACTACGTTAATGTTATGATACAAAAATATTATAAAATTGTATCTTGCAGCACAAAAAAAATTAGCAATATGAAATTTAGATATTATCTGTTAGCACTTTTAAGTTTGTCGCTAATGTTTAATGCTTGTAATAAACCTGATGATACAATAGGAATACCTGTGGAACAAGCAGATAGATCAGAGCAACAAATTATAGATAACGACTCTTTAATTGGTTATTTAGAAACGCATTATTATAATTCGGGAGATTTTGTTGGCAACCCAAGCCCATCAATTAATGATTTGATTATTGATGAATTAAATGATGGTGAAACTGTTCCAGCAGAACACACATTATTAATAGACGCAGTTGAGACCAAAACAACCTTTTATTTTGATACTGACTACGAATACTATGTGTTAAAATTGAATCAAGGAGCAGGAGTCACACCAAATTTCACAGATACGGTTAGGTTAAACTATTCTGGTAATTTGTTGAATGAAAGTGTATTTGATAACTCAGTTAACCCAGTAGATTTCGATTTAACAAATTTAATTAGAGGATGGGCTTTAGCCATTCCTGAATTTAATACTTCACAATCATTTGTAGAAAATGGAGATGGAACAGTTAGTTATTCTAACTCAGGTGTTGGCGTTATGTTTTTACCCTCAGGATTGGGTTATTTTTCTGAGATTAGCCCAGAAATTCCAATCTATTCTCCGTTAATTTTTAGATTTGAATTATTTCAAACTAGAGTTAATGATCATGATGGTGATGGGGTACCTTCATATTTAGAAGATATTGATAGTGATAAAAATGTAGCTAATGATGATACAAATAATAATTCAGTGCCTGATTATATTGATCCTGATGATGATGGTGATGGCGTGCTTACCATAAATGAATTAGAACCTAAAACCTATACAGTAAATACCAATGAGGGTGAACAAGAACCAATATTGGGCAGTAAAGAATTTGAGATAAGCAGAACAGAAAGTAATGGCGTAATTACTATTAAAACTGTAACTATTATGGATTCCAATAATGATGGTGTTGACGATTATTTAGATAATGAAGTCACCATAGATTATAGCGAATAATAACATTTAAAAAAAATATAAAAAAGGCTGTTTAAAAAGTGATATATTCGCTTTTTTCAGCCTTTTTGTTTGTTAAAAAATCTCAGTTGATTTTATTACTGGAAACCCAAATAATAATAAATTCTTAATTACTCCAAGAATGACACTCTTCATTCAGCCTTTTGTGTTTCTATAAGGCTATAGAAAGGCTCAAAATTAATTGATCGGGTCTTGTATCTAATCGATTATTTATATCTATTCCATTATTATCCAAAAATGTAGCTTCGTTATTGCTTAATCCTCTTTCATAACGAAGGTCAATAGCAAACTTGTTAAAATTAATTGCTGCCCCAAAGTTTAATCCAACTGAAAAATCGTTTTCTATTCTGTTAATTGAAATGCTATCAAATCCATCATCCGAATCTAGAATGTATTGTAATGATGGGCCTCCAAAAACACTAACTGGCCCTAAAATTTTTACACCAACTAATAAAGGTACGTCTATTTTTTTCATATTAAAATCGCCACTATTATAATCACTCTTTGTGGAAGTGTAAACCAATTCTGGTCTAAAATAAAGTCTGTCCCCAAGTTTTCCATAAACACCAATATGGTAGCCAATATTTCTGTCTGGATTTTCAGCATTTGCACCTATAGATTCAAAATAATTTCCATTTGCATTGTAGTTGAGTCCGCCTTTTATTCCAAAAGAAGAGCCGTTTTGTGCGAATGTAAATGTGCAAGTGGTTGCTAGTGCTACTAGTAAAATTAGTTTTTTACTCACGAGATTTCTAATTTCCAAGAGTTTGTGATAGTTTTTTAAACTTTTCATAATATTCGTTTTTAGATTTGAATGTTTATTAATCAAAAACGTTGCCAAACAAATATTATTTCTTATGATTAAATTAAATCACAAAAAAAGCTATCTGAAAAGTAATGAAGAACTCTAATTTATCATTCTAAGTACAGTCGAAAATTATTAAATATCAGTTTGTTAGATATTTCGACTACGCTCAATATGACACTGAAAAGTAATTTTCAGATTCTCTCTTAAGTATTTTTAAACTTATTTTCTAGCTATTACAGCTTTTGCCTTTTTAATAATAGCTGCACTATTTAGTTCGTATTTGTCCATTAACTGTGCAGGAGTTCCAGATTCCCCAAAAGTGTCATTAGTTGCTACAAACTCTTGCGGAGTTGGATGTTTTAATGCTAAAACCCTAGAAACACTTTCACCTAAACCTCCAAGGTAGTTATGCTCTTCAGCAGTCACAATACAGCCAGTTTTTGCAATCGAAGCTAAAATAGCTTCTTCATCGAGAGGTTTTATGGTATGAATGTTAATCACTTCGGCAGAAACACCTTGTTCATGTAAAGCTTTTGAAGCCTCAAGAGCTTCCCATACCAAGTGTCCAGTTGCTACAATAGTAACATCTGTTCCTTCGGTCATTTTAATTGCTTTTCCAATTTCAAATTTTTGGTCTTCTGGAGTAAAAATTGGTACGGAAGGTCTCCCAAAACGTAAGTAAACAGGACCATTGTGTTCTGCAATAGCAAGAGTGGCTGCTTTTGTTTGGTTATAATCACAAGGATTAATAACGACCATTCCTGGTAGCATTTTCATTAGTCCAATATCTTCAAGAATTTGATGAGTTGCACCATCTTCACCTAAAGTTAAACCAGCATGAGACGCACATATTTTCACATTTTTACCTGAATATGCAATCGATTGACGAATTTGGTCATAAACACGACCAGTAGAAAAATTTGCAAATGTTCCGGTAAAAGGAATTTTTCCACCTATGGTTAATCCAGCTGCAATACCCATCATGTTTGCTTCGGCAATCCCTACTTGAAAGAATCTTTCAGGATTTTCTTCAATAAATTTATCCATTTTTAAAGACCCAACCAAATCGGCACATAATGCCACAACATTCTGGTTGGTTCTTCCTAATTCAGCTAAACCAGCTCCAAAACCAGAGCGTGTATCCTTTTTTTCTGTATATGTATAAGTTTTCATAAGCATCCCTAATCCCTTCTAATGAGGGACTTTTCAAGGTTGTTTTTAATAGTTATATTCTCTCATTGTTTATGTTCTTCCCCTTTGGGAAGTTAGATGGGGTTTTAATAATCACCTAAGGTTTCAGAATTTTGATTTAAAGCCGAAGCTAACTGCTCATCATTTGGAGCCTTACCATGCCAAGCATGAGTATGCATCATAAAATCAACGCCATTTCCCATAATTGTCTCTAATAATACACAAACTGGTTTTCCTTGTCCAGTTTTAGATTTAGCTTCAGCCATTCCTTTTAAAATAGCTTCAATATCATTTCCTTCTTTAATTTCAACAACAATCCAATCGAAAGCTTCAAATTTAGCCTTTAAATCTCCCATGGCTAATACATCATCAGTTGCGCCATCAATTTGTTTTCCGTTTAAATCGACTGTAGAAATTAAATTGTCAACTTTTTTGGCCGAAGCATACATAATGGCTTCCCAATTTTGCCCTTCCTGTAACTCACCATCGCCATGTAAACTATAAATTAAATGATTGTCACTATTTAATTTTTTTGCTTGAGCTGCACCAATGGCAACAGACATACCTTGGCCAAGTGAACCAGAAGCAATTCTAATTCCAGGCAACCCTTCGTGTGTGGTTGGATGACCTTGTAGCCTAGAATTAATAAGCCTAAATGTGTTTAGCTCTTCAACTGGAAAGTATCCAGCTCTAGCCAAAACGCTATAATACACAGGCGAAATATGACCGTTTGATAAGAAGAAAAGATCTTCGCCAATTCCATCCATATCAAAGCCATCATGTCTATCCATGATTTTATTGTATAGTGTTACAAAAAATTCAGCACATCCAAGCGAACCTCCTGGGTGTCCAGAATTCACTTTGTGTACCATTCTTAAAATATCTCTTCGAGCCTGTATTGTTAAGTCCTTTAAATGTTGCGTGTTTGGCATGTTAAGTAAGTTACATTTTTAAGGCGCAAAAATAGGTTTTTAGAGGGTTTAAAAAAAGCGAAATGGTTTCTTTGTTAAAAAGCCATTGGTATTGTTAATAAGTTAATTTAATAACAATTATCACTGTTAGAAATTTGAGTTAATTATCTTTGCTCGTTGATAAATTAAGCGAATGATTTTTAAATTAGAACGAAAAGATTCTCAGAGTAAAGCAAGAGCTGGAACCATTACTACAGATCATGGTGTTATTGAAACACCTATTTTTATGCCTGTTGGTACAGTAGGCTCAGTAAAAGGCGTGCATCAACGAGAATTAAAAAATGATATTAATCCAGACATCATACTTGGGAATACTTATCATTTATATTTAAGACCACAAACGTCTATTTTAAAGAAAGCAGGAGGATTACATAAGTTTATGAATTGGGATAGAAATATTTTAACCGATTCAGGTGGATACCAAGTGTACTCACTTTCTGCTAACAGAAAGATAAAAGAAGAAGGAGTTAAGTTTAAGAGTCATATAGATGGAAGCTATCACACCTTTACACCTGAAAATGTTATGGAAATACAACGAATTATAGGAGCTGATATTATTATGGCTTTTGATGAGTGTACACCATACCCTTGTGATTATAATTATGCAAAGCGTTCTATGCACATGACGCATCGTTGGTTGGATAGATGTATTAATCATCTTGAAAAAGTGCCTTATAATTATGATTACGGTCAAGCATTTTTCCCAATAGTTCAAGGAAGCACTTATAAGGATTTAAGAATACAGTCTGCTGAGTATATTGCCAATGCTGGAGCTGTAGGCAACGCCATTGGAGGCTTATCTGTTGGAGAACCAGCCGAGGAAATGTATGCCATGACAGACGTTGTTTGTAGCATACTTCCTGAGGATAAACCACGTTATTTAATGGGAGTTGGTACGCCAATAAATATATTAGAGAACATAGCTTTAGGTGTAGATATGTTTGATTGTGTCATGCCAACTCGTAATGCAAGAAACGGCATGTTGTTTACAGCTCATGGCACTATTAATATTAAAAACAAAAAGTGGGAAGATGATTTTTCCCCAGTTGATGACATGGGAATAACATTTGTGGATACAGATTATACAAAGGCCTATTTACGCCACCTATTTAGTGTTAATGAAAGGTTGGGAGCGCAAATAGCGACCATACATAATTTAGGATTTTATTTATGGTTGGTAAGAGAAGCTAGAAAACATATATTAGCAGGAGATTTTAGAGCTTGGAAAGACACTATGGTAAAACAAATGGACAAGCGCTTGTAAGTGTATGAAAATACTTGATTGGTATATATTAAAACGATATTTAGTAACATTTTTGATGATGTTGCTATTATTTATTCCCATTGGGATTACAGTTCATTTATCCGAAAAAATCGATAAGATATTAGCTAACAACGTTCCTTTTCCTGAAGTAGCGCAATATTTTTTAGACTTTACCATTTATTTCGCCAATCTTTTATTTCCATTATTTCTTTTTTTATCGGTTATATTTTTTACTTCTAAACTGGCAAATAATACCGAGGTCATAGCATTTTTAAGCTCTGGAGTATCTTTTTCTAGGTTTTTAAGACCTTACATTATTGGATCGATAATAGTTGCTTTTTTTGCACTTGTCTTAGCAATGTTTTTGGCTCCAAATGCAAGTAAAGGTTTTAATCAATTTTACTATAATTACCTAAGTGGCAATAAAAAAGCCGTTGATGACCAACAGCTTTACAGGCAAATAAATGAAAACGATATAATTTATGTGCAATCATTTGATGCAAAAAACAATGTTGGAAGAAACTTTACCTTAGAACATTTTGAGGATAACAAGCTTATTTATAAAATTGAAGCTACAAACATTAGATTTGTTGACAAGGATAGCTCATATCGACTAAATCAATATGTTAAAAGAATTATTGGGAAAAATGATGATGAGATAATTAACAAAAGAAGGGTTGACACCCTATTTGCATTTGATTTGGAAGATTTAATGCCAGTAAAGTACATAGCAGAAACACTAAGTTATGGTGAGTTAACTTCTTTTATCAAAAAAGAAGAATCGCGAGGCTCATCAAATATTGGAAGGTATAAAGTGGTACTTTACAAAAAATGGAGCCTTCCTGTGTCCATTTTCATTCTTACAATTATTGCGGTCGCGGTATCCTCAAAAAAGCGTAGAGGAGGCATGGGAGTAAACTTGGCATTTGGAATTTTTATTGCTATGATTTATGTGTTCTTCGATAAGGTTTTTGGTGTCATGGCAGCTCAATCCAATTTTTCGCCAGCCATAGCTGTGTGGTTCCCTAATATCATTTTTGGTATTTTAGCTATCTATTTACTTTATAATGCTAAGCGATAAACTCAAGAATTATTTACATCTTCATATACTTGTTTTTATAGCTGGTTTTACTGCAATTTTAGGAGAACTTATATCTATTGGGTCTATTCCATTAGTATGGTTTAGAATGTTAATTGCAGCAAGTATTTTGGTTGTTTACCTAAAATTTAAGAAAACTAATCTTGTGGTAAAACCAAATGCTATACTTAAGTTTTTTTTAGCAGGAGTCATCATCGCATTACATTGGATTACTTTTTTTGAATCCATCGAGCAATCTAATATTTCAATTGCTTTGGCGATGTTTTCAACAGGTGCTTTTTTTGCATCGTTTATTGAGCCTATTTTTTTTAAACGAAAAATAATTTGGTACGAAATACTATTTGGAGTCATGGTAGTTTTTGGTGTTTGGTTGATTACACAAGCCGAAATAAAATACATAAAAGGGATATTACTTGGCATTTCTTCGGCGTTTTTTTCTTCTTTATTTGCAGTTATAAACGGTCAATTCATAAAACGTTATAGTGCTTCAATCATCTCATTTTATGAATTTGTAAGTGGTGTGCTTTTTATATCCTTGTTTATTGGTTTTTTTGGAGACGGATTTAATCTTGATTTCTTCAAATTAAGCCATACTGACTGGCTATATCTAATCATCCTTGGGTCAATATGTACAGCTTATGCATTCATCGCCGCTGTCTATATCATGAAATATATTAGCCCTTATACAGTTGTTCTAACCTATAATTTGGAGCCAATTTATGGAATTGCTTTAGCCATCATTCTTTTTCCCGTTAAAGAAAAAATGAGTACAGAATTCTATATTGGAGCCATCATTATTTTTAGTGTGGTCATACTCAATGCAATACTAAAACACACTAGGCCATTAAAACACTCATAACTTAATAAGCTAACCTAATAAAATTTTTATGGTACTAAAAACCGTAACTATTTGATATATAGTATTTCGTGAAATCATGCTTTTATTTCGTTTTGTTTCTAATTTTAAAACAAAATAAAATATGTAATTTTGTAAGCTAACTAACAAACTTAAATTTCTATGGAATATCTAGAATTTGAGCTCCCAATTAAGGAGTTGGAAGAACAACTGCAAAAGTGCCAACTCATAGGAGAAGAGAGTGATGTTGATGTTACCGAAACGTGTAAGCAAATTGAAAAAAAGCTGGCACAAACAGAAAAAGACATTTATAAAAATCTTTCTGCTTGGCAACGTGTACAATTATCCAGACACCCTAACAGACCTTATACTTTAGATTATATCAAGGCAATATGTGGTGATACATATTTGGAATTACATGGTGATAGAAACGTAAAGGACGATAAGGCTATGGTTGGTGGTTTAGGTAAAATTGGAGACCAAACCTTTATGTTTATAGGCCAGCAAAAAGGATATAATACCAAAACAAGACAATATAGAAATTTTGGAATGGCAAACCCCGAAGGCTATAGAAAAGCCCTTCGTTTAATGAAATCGGCCGAGAAATTCGGTATTCCAGTGGTAACACTTATTGATACTCCAGGAGCTTACCCTGGATTGGAAGCAGAAGAGAGAGGACAAGGCGAAGCTATTGCTAGAAATATCTTAGAAATGACACGTTTACAAGTGCCAATTATTTGTGTTGTTATTGGTGAAGGTGCCTCAGGTGGAGCCTTAGGAATTGGCGTTGGCGATAAAATATTAATGTTGGAAAACACATGGTACTCTGTAATTTCACCCGAAAACTGTTCTTCAATTTTATGGAGAAGTTGGGAATTTAAAGAACAAGCTGCCGAAGCATTAAAGTTGACCGCTAAAGACGGAAAACGCCTAAAAGTTATTGATGAAATTATTAAAGAGCCATTAGGAGGTGCACATAAAGATAGAGAAACAACGTTTGTTGCTGTTCGTGACGCCATTGTAAAATCTTATGAGGAGTTTAAAAACTTATCACCAAAAGATTTAGTAAAACAACGTATGGATAAATATTCTCAAATGGGTGTTTATAAAGATTAACCCCTTACTAATCATTGAATAATAAAAACCCTAAGTTTTTCGTTTCGTGATTTTTAATCACTATCAACAATATTTGCAACTTATTAACAGTTAAAATGTTGACTTATAGTGAACAATGTTGTAACTTATATTGCACAATAAGCATGCAATTTGGTTACTTTCGCTTTCGCAAATTGATGCATTAATCCAGAACAAGTGTCCCTTAAAGACCTTAAAACAATTAAAATCTAAATGAAACAACCTAACCAACTACAAGGTTATAAAGTCGATAAAAGCACTCTTATAAACTTAGAAAAAGGTAAAATACCTCCACAAGCCCTTGATTTAGAAGAGGTTGTTTTGGGAGCAATGATGATTGATAAAAAAGGAGTTGATGAGGTCATAGACATTTTAAGTCCTGATGCTTTTTACAAAGATGCACATCAATATATTTTTGAAGCCATTTTTAAATTATTTGAAAACAGTGAACCAATAGATTTATTAACAGTTTCAAGCCAACTTAAAAAAGACAAACGTTTAGAAATGGTCGGTGGCGATTTTTATTTAATTTCCCTGACCCAAAAAGTATCATCTTCTGCTCATATCGAATTTCATGCACGTATTATTTTACAAAAATTCATTCAACGTAGTTTAATAAAAATTTCCAGCGAAATCATAGAAGATTCCTACGACGAAACAAAAGATGTCTTTGATCTTTTGGATAAAGCCGAATCTAGACTTTACGAAGTTACTCAAGGAAATATTAAAAAATCTTCTGAAACTGCTCAAGAATTGGTAATACAAGCAAAAAAGAAAATTGAAGAAATTTCAAACAAAGAAGGTTTAAGCGGCATCCCTTCTGGCTTTAATAAGCTTGATAAACTAACATCTGGTTGGCAAGAAAGCGATTTAATTATTGTAGCCGCACGTCCTGGTATGGGTAAAACTGCATTAACACTTACTATGGCTAGAAATATTGCTGTAAACCAAAATATTCCAGTGGCATTTTTCTCTTTAGAAATGGCATCCGTACAATTAATTACTAGATTAATTTCATCTGAAACTGGTTTGTCTTCAGAAAAACTAAGAACAGGAAGATTGGAAAAACACGAATGGGAACAACTTAACGTTAAAGTAAAAAGCTTAGAAAAAGCACCACTGTTTATCGATGATACACCTTCATTATCCATCTTTGACTTACGTGCAAAAGCAAGGCGGTTATCATCACAACATGGTATTAAATTGATTGTTGTTGACTATTTACAATTAATGACGGCAGGAGGTGGCACAAAAGGTGGAAATAGAGAACAAGAAATATCTATGATTTCACGAAACCTTAAAGCATTGGCAAAAGAATTGAGTGTGCCAGTCATTGCCTTATCGCAATTATCAAGAGCTGTTGAAACTCGTGGAGGAAGCAAGCGACCATTACTGTCGGACCTTCGTGAATCTGGTGCGATTGAGCAAGATGCCGATATTGTATCTTTTATTTATCGGCCTGAATATTATAAAATTGATGAATGGGATGATGAAGAACGTACGCCTACCGAAGGGCAAGCAGAGTTTATCGTCGCTAAACATAGAAATGGTGGCTTAGATAGTATTAGATTAAAATTTATTGGTCACTTAGGTAAATTTGACAATTTGGATGATTTCGATTCCCCTTTTGGTAACGAGTTCCATTCTAAAATGAATGCAGCTGCTAACGATGATACATTTAAAGCAGATAGCTTTAAACAAGACCCAAATGATGCTTTTGGAATTCCTGACGAAGATAACGACGTACCATTTTAAACGCTAAAATTCACTTAAAACTTTCTGCCAAGATTTATTTTTAAGTATCTTTAAAATATGAAAAAGATAATTGCCTCGATTTTCTTTCTATTTATGGTTGCAAATAGTTATGCATCCTATATCCTCATTCCAATGGATGCCGAAGGTCAAAAAAATCATTTAAAAGCTTATGGAATCACTTTTTGGACACTTGAAAAACAACAAAAAGTAAAGTGGTTGTTAAATTATAAAGGAGGCTCTTTTCTACTACCAGATTTTGAAGAAATACGTAAAGAGTGTCAAATTAGAGGTGTTTCGTTTGAAGTTATTAGCGACTCAAAAGCCGAAAGTATATTACAGGAAATAAGTAGTCCTAGCCAGAATATGGAAGCTGTGGTGTTAGAAAAAGCACCAAAAATTGCAGTATATACGCCTTATGGTAAACAACCTTGGGACGATGCTGTGACTATGGTACTAACCTATGCCGAAATACCTTACGACACAATTTATGATGAGGAAGTTTTAAATGATGCACTATTATTGTATGATTGGTTGCATTTGCACCATGAAGATTTTACAGGACAGTATGGTAAGTTTTATAGAAGTTACAGAAGTGCACCTTGGTATATAAACGAAAAAAAAGCAGCCGAAGAATTGGCGAGTAAATTGGGTTATAGTAAAGTTTCAGAATCAAAATTGGATGTTGCCCTTAAAATTAGGGATTATGTAGTCGGCGGTGGTTTTATGTTTGCAATGTGTAGTGCAACTGATAGTTTTGATATTGCTTTATCTGCCGAAGGTATAGACATTTGCGAACCAATGTTTGATGGCGATGGGAGTGATGCCAATTATCAGAATAAAATAGACTATAACAAAACCTTTGCATTTACCGATTATATATTAGAACGTAGCCCTAATGTATATGAGTTCTCTTCAATCGATATGACCCAAAAAAGGCGTATTCCAAAAACAACCGATTATTTTACATTGATGGATTTTTCGGCTAAATGGGATCCAATTCCAACCATGCTTAATCAAAACCATACAGCCTTAGTTAAAGGGTTTATGGGGCAAACTACATCGTTTACAAGAGATGAAATAAAGTCTAATGTTTTAGTATTGGGAGAAAACAAAACCAATGGTGAAGCTAAATATATTCATGGTATAAAAGGCAAAGGCTTTTTTACATTTTATGGAGGCCATGATCCTGAAGATTATACCCATAGAGTAGGTGACCCAAAAACTGAATTGGATTTACACCCAACATCACCTGGTTATAGACTTATTTTAAATAATGTATTGTTTCCAGCTGCTAGAAAGAAAAAGCAGAAAACTTAATTAGATCAAGCCAATTCCTAATGCAATTGAAACAATGATTAGGAATACTGCCACAAATTTTTGAATAAATTTCAAAGTTACTTTTTTTAACAATTTATGACCAACAAATGCACCGATTATTGCTGCAACTGTTGCACTAATAATCAATGGTATATTTTCATACAAACCAGAGTTTAACATTCTGGTTGAATACATCGATATTCTTGTAAAATCTACTAAACTGGAAATAACAACTGCAGTACCAATAAAGGCTTCTTTGGTTAGACCAGATTTAATTAAAAATGCAGTCCTAAGCGCACCTTGATGTCCAGAAAGACCTCCAAAAAATCCACTTAAAAACCCACCAAAGGGCAATTGTTTTTTATTGAACTGTAATTTGTTAAAAAAGGGTAATAACTCTATTACTGAAAATACAATCAATACAATAGCAATAATCAATTTAACTGGTGTAATTTTAAACAATTTATTGTTAATTTGATACGAATGAATTGAAGGTAAATCTGTAATATTTAAAAGTACCCAAGCACCAATATATGCAGCAATTATTGCAGGAATACCAAATCGTATTAGTACACTTTTATTAGCTTTATTGCCAACCAAAAAGAGTTTAAAAATATTATTAAAAAAATGAACCACGCCAGTTAATGCAATGGCTAGTTCTATAGGGAAAAACAATGCAAGAACTGGCATTAAAATAGTACCTAAACCAAACCCAGAAAAAAAGGTTAGAATGGAAGTTAAAAAAGCAACTAGACAAATGATTACATATTCCATATGATTAAAAAAAGCATAAAAAAAAAGCCAAATATTAAAATAATGGCTTTTAGAATTTTTGTTTAATAATACCTTATTTTCACCCAAACTTCTGCATCATTCTTTTTTATTTCAGAAATAAATGCTTTGGTACTTGGTCGCCAACCTTCCTTGTTTTTTGTGGAATTAAAATTGGCGTTTTTATATGTGATTCTGTTAGTAGATTTAACCAACTTGATGATATCATTTTCTTTTGGCTTAGTGTTCTCTATAGAAGATATTTGACCTTCTTTTTCTTGTCCACGTCTCCAAATTATTTTTGCTACTTGCCCTTTTGCAGGTTGTACATATGGCCCATTGTCGGTTTCGTTCCCAATATACAACCACCCAGTTTCACCTATTGCGTTAGATGTTTTTATATTAGATATTGCGGTATTCATATCAAGCGAGTCGCGATAGATTCCCCATATATTTGTCAAGTATTCAATATATCCTTCAACAGAATTTCCATCTTTTATGTATGACCAATATTGTTCTGGTTGTAAACTATTTTTTAAAGCTTCATAGGTTTCTTCCAATTTGGTATAAGTGCTATCAAGCTGTTTATAGGTTTTAGAATTTATAATAGTTAGTTCATCAATTTGGGCATCCTTTAAATCTATTTGTTTTCTTGTAGTACTTGCATAGATTAGGAAAGCGGCAAGCAGTGCAACTATAAAGTAATAAACCCAACGATTGGTCTTATCTTTTTTCTCTATTTCTTTTATTTTATCATCAATGCGTTTCATTCGCTTTAATTTTTTTAAATTTTTATATAATTATAGAATTCAGTATTAAATTTTTCAATTTCTTCATCTGTTAGTTTATTCATAACCCGAGTGAGGCGTTCGCGTTTTAATTTTAGAAGATCCATTAGGTCAATATATCGCTCACTTTTTTTTATAGTACCAAAAGGTTTGATTGAAAGTAAATTAAGAGCCAAACTACCAGCAGCAGCTATCTCAAAAGGTACAGTTATTAATTTGGTGAATCCCAATATTCCAAATAACGAAATACTTGCAATAGCTACAATTATTATCATTTGCCAACTTTTTTTAATGCCTTTTTTGTGCATGGCAATGGCACTGTCAATTTCGATTTCGGATACAAGTAGGTCTTCAGCATCAACTTCTTTTTCAATTTCCTTTTCGGAGTTTTCTTCTTTTATTTTTTGAAAGAATTTTTTAGGGGCTTCAGTAATACCTATGAGCGACATTATTTTTTTTAAATTCTCGGATGCTTTTTGCTGAAGGCCTAGAAAATTTAAAATATCATGGATGGCCTTATCAGGATTATTGGTAAGGTCTGCATATTGCCTACGTTGCAAGCGCATTGGTAATTCACATTGTTTAATGAGGATTGGCACCAATTTCTTTTTGGAGTTTATGGCAATGTTCACTTCATCTTTTACGTTACGGGATTCCACAGAGGTTGGCGATAAAATAATCATAAAGGTTTCAGATTTTTCCAAGGCTTCTTCTATGGCATCGTCCCAATCTTCACCAAGACCAATTCCTAATTGATCTATCCAAACATTGGCACCTAATTCTTGCAATTCTTTCACTAGCCCTAACGCAAAGGGTCTATCTTTACTAGAGTAGCTAACGAAAATGGTTTCTGCACTCATGTTATTAGTTTTTAGTTTGTTGGATTAATTAAGGGATGGTTAATATAGTAATTATTTTGTTAGATTGTATGTTCTTTCAAATATGGCATTATCACATGGGTACATTTCTCCACTAATACCAACCATTAACCAATCTCCTTTTTTACCTTTCATAATGCCTTCGATAGTTTCAACAGTAAATGGTTCATCTATTTGAATGCATTGAATTGGAATGGGCTTTTTAATAGCTTTTTTAAATTTTAAATTAGGAATATTGTCTTTCTTAAAAGTTAGCATATTAACCTAATAATTGTACTCTAAGAAATTGAGTGAATTCGTCATTTTCTTTATTTGCTAACGCTACATAACCAGCGTAAGCGTTGGTGTGCATGGATAATTTTTCTCTAATACCCATACCTTCTGAAGCTTTAATATAAAACTTTTTTGCAGTATCTAAATTCCCTAAATACATGTTAGCTTCTGCAATAGTTGCATATTTCCAGGAGTCATCACATTTGTTTGCTGCTTCTAATGCTTGATTGGCATATTTTTTCATTTCGCCTCTACCAGTTTCAGGATCGGAAACTATGCTCAAAAAGGCTAAATTAATGGCATGATAATAGATTTGTGAATCAACTTTATTTTCAATTGATATTTCTAGTGCTTTGCCATAATATTTATGTGACAATTCAAATGATTTATATGAAAAGGTTTTTAAATAATCACGTTTATGCCTTCCACCAATAATTCCCATTAAGTCTGTATTATCTTTAAGACGATGATTGTTTAAAATATCATAGACTTCCGCCTTACGTTCAAGCCCTTCTAAGGCAAATATTAATTGGGTTAATCCTCTTTTATCTAAATCATCTTTATTAGGAAGCAACTTTTGCACTACGCTATCATATTTTCCAAGTACTAAGTTGATTTCTTCTTTGTTGGTATATTGATTAAAGAATTTACTACCAGTTAATGTGTTTAGGATTAAAGAATAGGCATCATCTTTATCATCCTTTGGTTTTACCATCATTAAATGTTTAGCATCAACAAATTCTCTATGTTCTTGCGCAAATGGTTTATGGCAAGATTCTAGTGATACGTATTCGTCGTCAGTTGATGCTGCTACTTTTAATTTAAATGGATATGTGTTGTTAAAGGTTTCTTTCCATTCTTTTCGTAATGATTGAATGTATTCACCTTCGCTACTAAGTTCACTATATTTTTTGTTCCACTGTTTTTCTAAAACTTCAGGAGCTATACCGTTGCTTGGTGTTCCAAACATGATTAAGTGAGAAATTCTATTTCTACTATCATCATCTAATAATAAAATAGCTTTTTGAGCAACCAACCCTCCTAAACTATGAGCCACAATAGCGATGCGATCATAATTTCTAAATTTGTTTTGAATAGACGTTTTTAAGAATCCTGCAATTTTATCGACATCAAGTATTGCTCCCCAAATATCTTTGCCTAGTTTGGGTTGTGCCACAGGAGCATACCCTAAGGGTTTCATGGCCCAACCATCAAAATTTGAGTCAGATTGTAGCATATTTGGTATGTTACCAAAGGTATCTTTTGCTTCACCCGAAAATCCGTGAAGGAACAACAGAAGGTTATTCCCTTCTTCTCTTTCCCAAGTTGGCTTGGCATCACTTTTTGCAATAATTTCTTTGGTTTCTTTATTAATCTTAAGAGATTTTTTAACGGAAACTTTATGTTTGAGTTCTTCAGGAATAAAACAAATTGCAAAATCTGCACTCATTTGTAGATTTGCATAGGGCATTTGAATTTTTTCTCTCATTTCAAGACCCTTAGGATCTTTTTCTCTTTTCATTGCCAGATATTTTTCTGGAGTTCTTTCAAACACATAATTAGCAGTATCTACAGTCCTGACGTATTCATCAACAAGAAAGTGTTTGTGTTTTAAATGCTCAGCTTTAAAAGCTTCCATTAGACTTGCGGTAAAAAAACTACAGTCATCTCCTCCTTGTGCCCATGAACGCTCATGTACTTGTGAAGAAGCCATAATGACCATACCTTGTTCATCATCTATTTCTTGAGCGATGCCTTCTAAAGTTGAGGATCTAGAAATATTATTTTCTGAAATATTTAAGGTAATAGTCTCATCTTTGCCATCAAAAAATCCGCCTGAATGACAACAATCAAAAAGAACGAACATTCTTTTTGATTTTATTTCACTAAGTTTTGCACGTAAATCTTTACCAAAAATCAAATTTTCACTAGATGCTAAATATGGTAATAAAAAAGATTTACCTTCATGATAACCTCCATGTCCAGAATAAAAAATAAGAAATGACGAGTTTTCATCTATCTTTTGAATATAGTTGTCTAAAGCTCCAATGATGTTTTCTGTTATAGCTTCTTTATCAAGAAGAAGAGTGATATTCTCTTTTTTATAACCACATAATGTCTCATTGGTGAGTACATCATACATGGCTTGAGCATCTTTTAAAAAGATGTCTTGTTCTTGCTTGTTATCTACCCCAATTATTAGAGCATAAGCATTTTCCAATTTTTTCATTATTTAAAATGCTATATTATTAAAGATTCTTTTCATTTTAGAAACTAGGTCATGTGTTATACCAGGAGAATTTAATCCCTTATTATTTAGTTCAATGAGTTTTTTTAGTTTACGTGCAGTATCACTACTTATCTTATTTTGTTCTTCTAAAACACTGGTTAAAGTAAAATTTGAAGAGGTAGAAGTGTTGATTCCGTTTAGAATTGCAATCTTATTTAATTTTTGGTTAATAGCATCTTTTAATTCTAATAATTCTTGATAAGGAGATTCAGCATGGCTCTTTTTGGGTGTAACTGTTTTATCGCTTTTTGGAATAATGTCTCCTGAACCTTTTGGGATAATGTCTCCGCTTCCCTTAGGAATTATATCTCCACTACTTTTTGAGATTGGTTGACCCATTCCAATTAGTAAATTGTCTGATTCTGCCATTCCAGCTACCTTTGAAAAATCATCTACTTCATCGCCAAGTGAAAATTCTGCTCCATCCTTGGTAATTTTTAGAGATTTAAACCTATCCATCATGCCCTTAATTTGTTTTCTAAATAAATAGAGACTCAAAATTATGGCTAATGGCCAAATAATTACGTCTAATAAATTTATAATTTGGTTTATTGTATCTGGTTTACTAACTGCTTTTTCAGCAGTTTTTTCTGCTTCTTTAACAACGTGCTCTACTTCTTGAAAGTTAATCATAGTGTTTTATTTTTCCAATAATTCATTATTCGGTTATTAAATTCAGGACTGTCTTTAATAGTTTTAAAATGAGGGTCATTTTGAAATGTTGAAGGTGTAAAATTATACCCTTGCGATACAGCTTTTAATAAAAACTCTAAGGCTTTATCCTTATCTCCGATTGAATTGTAATACTGTGCCCAACCATAATCAATAGCTCCAAATTGGTAATTAGTTCTTAAGTTATCTAATTTTTCGATGGTAGTTTTTGCTTCTTCAAAGTTTCCATTTTTAAAATAACTATTAGCTAAATTAACTAGATATTCAATGTTGTCTGGTTCATTATCAAAAAGTGTTTTGTAATGATTTTGTGAGTTTATATAATCTCCTTTAAAATAATAGGCTTTTGCTAAATTAGCTTTAGTTGGAGGGTTGTTATTCCGAGTAATAATTTTATTGAAATATTTATTGGCTTCCTCATATTGATTTGCAATAATTAGCTGGATACCTGTAAAAATCGATAAATAATCAATATCATTAATTTCAGCTGTTAGATTATAGTCAGCTAAATAGTTTTCAAGTTCTGTTAATTTATTAGATTTCACATAAGCACTAATCAATGGTCTCTTTAAGTAATTAGTTTCAATTATGTTTGTTATTGGAACTAGTGTTTTTATTACATCATTATAATTTTCAAGTTCTACATCTGCAAGACCTTTCAAATAATAACGAAACCCACAACGCTGACAATTTTCTAATATCATATCCTCCATGTTTATTTCTTCATAGATAGCTTCAATATCTTCTGGACGATTAACTAATTGCAAAGCAATAGTCATGTTGCTCATATTTGTTGATAGATCTTTATAGGCCTTTTTATATTCATTTTTATGCGCTCGATATGCTTTATCATTTTTTCCATTTAGTATTGCCTCATAAAACAGCATGATATTCTGTTGTCTTTTACTCAAATTTGACTTATCGTCAGCTAATAACCTTAAAGAATCTGCAATTTTATATTGTCCATTATTATAATAGTGAGCTATTTTGTGAATCTTTGGTTCAAAGAAATTTGGATCTGATTTTATAGCCTTATTAATATAGTCAAGAAAAACCTCATCATTATTTAAATTTTCTAATGCATTTTGATTGAATATTAAGGCATCAAATTTTGGAGGTGTTTTTTCATAATATTTAACAGTATCTCCTTCAACAACGAAATATCCTAATATTTTTTGCTTAAGGACTTCGACGCAATCTATAGGAGAGTTTGGGTCACAATTAATAGTTTCAAATGAAATTAATGTTTTATCTGTTTGACCATCTTTAATTGAGCCTTGTAATAAAAGTTGGTCCTTCTCTTTGTAAAAACCACCCTCAATTACTTTACCTGGTTTAAAATAGTTTTTAAGTAAATTTGTCAAATCAACTGCTCCAGCCTGTGATTTAACAACACTCGCATAATCATTAACTAATTTTGGTGAAATAACTTGACCAACTTCTTTCTCAGTAATACCGTGAATAATCCAATTAGCAGTTATTTTACCAATAATGTCTAATTCTTCATCATTTGTATTATTAGTAAATTCTAAAACTGCAATTTTATCATTGCTGTTAATTTTATCTAAAGAAAAATCCTTTCCAAAATTATTTTTAATAATAAAGGTAATAGCTATTCCAGAAAGAATACCAATGAAAAACAATGATGAAAAATACATTTTTTGAAATGCACTTTTGTTATATGGTGTAGATGGATCTTCAGTTTGCTGTATTTCATACCTAAGCAATCTAAATTTCCATACATAATAGATGTAAATAGGAAACCCAATTAGTAATAGTATGATGAGATAAGTAACTGTTTTTTCAGGAAGTCCAAGTGGAGAAGCTACAAGTGCTAAAACCTGTAAAATTACCCAACTTGATACAATATATATTGAAAGCATTTTAAATACTTTCTTTGTATGGCACTCTTGTACAAAACCTTTTAGGTTCATTTTAAGTTAGTTAGTAAAGTCGGTTAAGCGTAAATGGGTGAATTTACTTGCTAAAGTTACATATTTTCACTAATATAGTATATAATTAACTAAAAAAACTGCGTAATGGCTACTAACGAAAATTCTAGTAATAAGAGTGGGAAGTTTCTAAAGGACTCTGAAGATATTATTCCAAAGAGTTCAGGAGATATTATTCCAAAGAGCTCAGGAGATATTATTCCAAAGAGCTCAGGAGATATTATCCCAAAGAGTTCGGGAGATATTATTCCAAAGAGCTCAGGAGATATTATTCCAAAGAGTTCGGGTGATATTATTCCAAAGAGTTCGGGAGATATTATTCCAAAGAGTTCGGGTGATATTATTCCAAAGAGCTCAGGAGATATTATTCCAAAGAGTTCAGGGGATATTATCCCAAAGAGTTCGGGAGATATTATTCCAAAGAGTTCAGGAGATATTATCCCAAAGAGTTCAGG
>CAXBFU010000007.1:0-128585 GCA_963975205.1 uncultured Flavobacteriaceae bacterium
ACCAAGGACCCTCTGATTAACAGTCAGATGCTCTAACCAACTGAGCTAAAGAGGAGTGTTTTTTTCGCTTTTGCGAGCGCAAATATATAGTATTTTTTATTTACTGCAAATATAATATTCAAAAAACTTTAATTAAAAATAGCCTTGAAAATATCGTTACCATTGGCAAAAAGCACCAAAGCAATTAATATAAAGAACCCTATCATTTGTGCGTACTCCATAAACTTATCGCTAGGCTTTCTACCAGATACCATTTCGTATAACAGGAACATAACATGACCTCCATCCAATGCAGGAATTGGTAGTAAATTTAATACTCCTAACATAATTGATAAAAAGGCTGTAATATTCCAAAAGGATTCCCAACTCCAGGTATCAGGAAAAATATCAAAAATTGCTTTAAAACCACCAACCCCTTTGTATGCTCCTGTGCTAGGAGTAAAAATTAATTTTAATTGCATCCAATAAGACCCGATTTGGTTTTTAAATCTTGAAAGGCCAACACCTATACTTTCTCCAAAGGTGTATTGTTTTTCTATGATATCAAAATAACCTAATGATTCAATATCGCTAAGGTTTCCTCCATTAAAAATGCCTAGTTTACCATTTTTATCTACATTTAAATTCCTAGTGATTTTATTTCCTTTTCTTAAAAGCTCCACTTCAATCGTTTGGTCTTGTAAACCGGTTAAGCTTTCTTCTAGCTGGTCAAAATATTTAAGTTCTTTCCCATTGATAGATAGAATTAGGTCACCCTTCTTTAAATCTACTTTTTTATTAAGGGAAGAGTCAACTACCCTACTTATAATAAAAGGCGTTCTAAGCTCGAAAAACCCTCTACTTTTACTTGAGCTTAATCTTCCCAAAAAGTCTTCTGGCAAGTTTATTTTTTGCTTAGAGCCATTTCGTTCAATAGTAATTACTTGAGCTTCTAAGAAGTACTTCTTTAAATCGGAATAATTAACTATTTCATTATCGTTAATAGCCAAAATATTATCACCTGTTTGTAAGCCAAACTCTTTTAACAATGGGTTTTCAACCATATACCCATCTTTTATACTGCTAGCAGCTATGTCTGACTCGCCATAACCAAAAGTCATAAAAATGTAAATAATTGCAGCCAAAATAAAGTTAACCGTCACACCGCCAAGCATAATAATTAAGCGTTGCCAACTTGGTTTTGAACGGAATTCCCAAGGTTTTGGTTCTTCGGCCATTTGCTCCTTGTCCATACTCTCGTCTATCATCCCAGATATTTTTACATATCCTCCAAGAGGCAACCAACCAATACCGTAAACGGTTTCGCCTATTTTCTTTTTGAATAGTGAATATTTTATATCAAAAAACAAGTAGAATTTTTCTACTCTTGTTTTAAATAATTTAGCTGGTATAAAATGTCCTAATTCGTGTAAAACAATTAGTAACGACAAGCTCAATAAAAATTGAGATATTTTAATAACAAACTCCATGTAGTCTTTGTCAAAATTTATAAACGCACAAAAGTAAAACTTTAAAGCTACATTATAAAACTAAATAGGCTATCATTAACGTTTCTTTTTCTTTTTTGGGAATAATTTAATAGCATTTTTTGGGGTTTGTATGTATTTTTGCACCCAATCATCAAAACGACAACCAAATAGAGGCTTAAAATGTTAGATTTTTTTAAAAAGTTTAAATTCTTTGGAATTGGTTTTCTTATTCTTTCAATAATTATCATCTCAATTTTCTATTCTATTTTAAAACCAAAAAAAGTGTTGCCTATTTACCAACCTGCACGAGTAAGCACCGAATTGGTAGATACCACAATTCAGTATAAAAAAAAGTATCATAAAATAGCTGATTTTAGTTTGATTAATCAAAATGGTGACACTATAACTCAAGAAGTGTACAAAGAAAAAATTTATGTGGCAGATTTCTTTTTTACAACCTGCCAAGCCATTTGCCCAATCATGACCAAAAACATGAACGAAATACAAAAACAGTTTATTACCGATGATGAAGTGATGATTTTATCTCATACTGTGACACCAGATATTGATACTGTTGCACAATTAAAGCGCTATGCCAAAGAACAAAACGTTAACGCATCAAAATGGAACTTGGTTACTGGCGATAAAAAACAAATTTATGAACTGGCTCGTAAATCATATTTGGCAGTAAAAGACGATGGTGATGGAGGCCCTTTTGACATGATACATACCGAAAACTTTGTGCTCATTGATAAAGAGCAACAAATAAGAGGTTTTTATGATGGAACAGACATAAAAGAAATTGAACGTTTAATTGAAGATATAAAAACCTTAAAAGCTTCCTATAAAGAATAATCTTTTTTATTACTTTTGCTTCTTTAAAATGAATCTAAATAAGGATGCCCTTAACAATTGCTGATTTAAAAAAAGGTGAACGCGCCACTATTATTGATAGTTCTTCTGAAGATATACCCTTAAAGCTACTCGAAATGGGCTGTTTACCAGGAAATGTTGTAGAATTATTACAAGTAGCTCCCTTTTACGACCCAATGTACCTTAACATAAATGATAGTTTTGTAGCCATCCGAAAAG
The DNA here is from genome assembly GCA_963975205.1 of uncultured Flavobacteriaceae bacterium. Classification (GTDB taxonomy): domain Bacteria; phylum Bacteroidota; class Bacteroidia; order Flavobacteriales; family Flavobacteriaceae; genus Pontimicrobium. Next base: position 2,562 of record CAXBFU010000007.1, read on the forward strand.
AAACAGCAGCATTAATTTTAATAGAAGAAATTAATGAGTAAACAAATAAATGTTGCCTTAATTGGAAATCCAAATACAGGTAAAACCTCTGTTTTTAATGCCTTGACTGGATTAAACCAGAAAGTTGGGAACTACCCAGGGATTACTGTTGACAAAAAAGAAGGCGTTTGCAAATTATCGCGTGGTGTAAAAGCACACATTTTAGATCTTCCTGGGACTTATAGTTTAAATGCGTCATCTCTAGATGAAAATGTTGTCATTGAACTCCTATTAAACAAAAATGACAAAGATTTTCCTGACGTAGCCGTAATAGTCAGTGATGTTGAAAACTTAAAACGCAATCTGTTACTTTTTACTCAAATAAAAGACTTAAAAATACCTACAATTTTAGTCATTAATATGGCTGATAGAATGTCACGAAAAGGAATTTCCCTGAACATTAAACTACTTGAAGAACAACTTAAAACAAAAATTGCACTTGTTAGTACTAGAAAAAATGAAGGTATTATAGATTTAAAAACCCTCATTGAAAACTACAAAACCTTATCGACCGAACCCTGTTTAGACACATCTACTATAGACAGTGAGTACTTTAGCAGCCTTAAACATGCATTTCCAAACCAAGATTTATATAAACTTTGGGTGGTTATTAGTCAGGATGCCAATTTTGGAAAAATAGATAGAAACGAACTTGATTTTTCAAAATTCAAAACCAAATCCAAAAGCGAACTAAAACGTTTACAACAAAAAGAAACCATAAAACGGTACCAGTTTATTAATAGTGTTTTAAAAAAAGGACAAACTATTGATGTCTCTAAAGCCAAGGGATTTAGAGCACAATTTGATAGGGTTTTAACTCATAAAGTTTGGGGTTATGTGATTTTCTTTGTCATTCTTCTCACAATATTTCAAGCAATTTATGATTGGGCAACAGTGCCAATGGACTTTATAGATAGCTCTTTTGCATCCTTAGCAGATTGGATAAAAACTGCGTTCCCAGGTGGTGGCAAATTAACCGATTTAATCGCCGAAGGTGTCTTTGCCGGAATTGGTGGCGTGGTTATTTTTATTCCACAAATTGCCTTTTTATTTTTGTTTATTTCTATTCTTGAGGAAAGTGGCTATATGAGCCGTGTGGTTTTTTTAATGGATAGGGTCATGCGACGCTTTGGGCTTAGCGGAAAAAGCGTTGTGCCTTTAATTTCTGGTACCGCTTGTGCGATTCCAGCGATTATGGCAACCAGAAATATTGAGAACTGGAAGGAACGCTTAATAACCATCTTAGTTACGCCTTTTACCACTTGCTCAGCTAGGCTTCCTGTGTACTTAATAATTATCGCCTTGGTAATTCCTGAAGGTCGCTTTTTGGGCTTGAGCTATCAAGCTTTAACATTAATGTTGTTGTATTTAATTGGTTTTGGGATGGCAGTATTCTCAGCTTACATTTTAAATAAGATATTAAAAACCAACCGAAAAACATTTTTCGTTATTGAAATGCCCAACTATAAAGTCCCTTTGCTTAAAAACGTAGCATTGACTGTTGTAGAAAAAACCAAATCGTTTGTGCTTGAAGCTGGTAAAATAATTTTGGCTATCTCAATAATTCTCTGGCTATTGGCTTCTTATGGTCCTGGAAACGACTTTAAAAATGCTAATACTATAGTTGCGCAAAATTTTCCAGAACTAAAAGGAGAACAATTGGATAATAAAATTGCTGCCTACAAACTAGAGCATTCATTTATTGGCATTATTGGAAAAACCATAGAGCCAGCCATTCGCCCTCTTGGATACGACTGGAAAATAGGTATTGGTATAGTAACTTCGTTTGCAGCTCGTGAAGTTTTTGTTGGTACATTAGCAACAATTTATAGTGTTGGTAGTGCTTCAGATGACGATAATACCATTAAAAATAGAATGGCAAAAGAAGTACATGATAATGGCGACAAAGTGTTTACGTTTGCCTCAGGTATTTCCTTATTGCTTTTTTACGCCTTTGCCATGCAATGCATGAGCACTTTGGCTATTGTAAAGCGTGAAACCAATAGTTGGAAATGGCCAATGATTCAGCTCTTTGGCATGTCTTCTATCGCTTATGTTGTGGCCTTAATTGCTTACCAAATTTTAAAATAATGAGTGAGATTGTACAAAATATTATTATTGCAGTTATCGGTTTATTAGCCATTGCTTTTTTAATCAAAAAATTTATCTGGATTCCTAAGAAAAAAAAGTCCAACTCTTGTGGTGGTGATGGTTGTGGTTGTCCCTAAAATCTTTAAAAGATAACTATATGTTATTTTTGTTTTCTTTTAAAATATTTATGCTCATTCCAACAGAAATATAATTCATATTATGGTTTATTCCTGTTCCATAAGAAGCATCTATTTGAAAATTATTATTAATAAGATATGTAACTCCTGTATCAAAATTGGACTCGTGATTATCAAACTCTTTTATACTTCCATAAGGCTCTAAATAAAACCCGATTTTATCGGTAATTCCAAAACCAAATGATAGGGAATAAGTGAGATTTCCTTTTCCTGTTCCATAATAATCGTATCCAATATTATAACCTAAAGCAATTGTGTTACTTAATTCATGTGAAATTGCTAATTTATTAATAACACCAAACTTATTAATGGATAAATCGTCCTTTGCAGCAGGTACAATAATATGCGATAAAACTGCTATTTCTGTATTAATCCCTTCCTTTTTAAATAGTTGAATTTTAGTACCAATCTGTAAATCAGTAATACCTTTAACAGTGCCATTCAATAATTTATCTTTTACACTGGCAAACTCAGTTAACAACCTAATTTCAATTCCTTTGGTAATCCCATATCTCGATAAAACTGTTGGCGCTAGAAGTATTTCTTCTGAAAAACCCTTGTCCTTAATTGATTCAAATAAAATACCAGATTCAATTTGAAAACTTCCTTTTGGAATTGTAGAAGAGCTTTCGGTTTGATCGGGTCTATCTGTAATTATTGTTTGTGTAAAAGCACTAGTAGTAAATATTAAAAATATGAGTATTGCGACTCCTTTTTTTAGTGTCATCTATATTTAATTAAAATTAAAAATTTGATTAAAAAAGCCTCCAAATCTGCGCTACGAGAAATGTGACAATAAAGCCTAAAATCACAGGTAGAATAGAAGCCACTAAAGTCCATTTAGTACTTTTAGTCTCTTTATAAATAGTATAAATTGTCGTGCTACAAGGGTTATGTAGTAAACTAAAAAGCATTAAATTAATAGCTGTAAGTAATGTCCAACCTCCAGCTTTTAAAATATCTCCTGTAGTACTAATTGAATCTAACTCAAACATAACACCTGCACCTTCTCCTCCAGCAATTCCAGTAACCAATACTGTTAGCATTAATATTGTTGGAATTACAATCTCATTCGCTGGAATTGCTACTATATAGGCCAATAAAATAACACCATTTAATCCTAATAATAATCCGAATCCATCAAACGATTCTATTAGCCAAAGCGCAATACTTACGTCGCCAACATAGATATTAGAAATAAGCCAAATAACTGCGCCAGCAGGAGCAGCAAAAACAATCGCTCTCCACAATACAATTAAAGTTCTATCTATTAAAGAGGTGTACAAAGTTTTCCAAAAACGTGGTGGTCTATAAGGTGGCAGTTCTAAATTAAAAGTAGATACTTCTCCTTTTAAAACGGTTTTTGATAAAGCCCAAGATGTTAAAAACATAAAACCCATTCCTAATACAGCAATCCCAATCACAGACAATAATGCCGCAACACTTGAAAATGATGAAGGCACAACTGCTCCAATAAAAATAGTGGCAATAAGTATTTGTGTTGGCCACCTTCCGTTACAAAGTGAAAAATTATTTGTTATTATTGCTATAAGTCGTTCTCTAGGACTGTCAATAATTCTTGTAGCCACAACACCTGCTGCATTACAACCAAATCCCATACTCATGGTTAAAGCTTGCTTACCATGAGCTCCAGATTTTTTAAATAAATTATCTAAGTTGAACGCTACACGAGGTAAATATCCAAAATCTTCCAGTAGTGTAAACATCGGGAAAAAAATGGCCATTGGAGGCAGCATCACAGCAATTACCCAAGCGACTGCTAAATACACACCGTCGATTAAAAACCCATCAAGCCACCAAGGCATACTAATGCTTGTTGCAAATCCTTTTAATGCAGGATGAATGGTGTCTAAAAATAAATTTGCCAGCATGGACGATGGATAATTTGCCCCAATGATTGTTAACCATAATACCACTCCTAAAATGAGAAACATTATAGGAAATCCTAGTGTTTTGCTAGTTACTATTTTATCAATTTTAGAGTCTAATCGAAAGCGTTTTTTTTCATTTTCTACTTGAACATTATCTTTAACAATTGTGGCAGCATCAGCATAAATTCCTTCGGTTAAATTATCATGAAAATCGTCACCAATTTGCCATCGTAATTCATTAGATAATTCAATAATGTTTTCAATATTCTTCTTACTCATAATTATACTAATTCACCTGTTTTTAAGGCGTCAATTATTTGAGAATCTCCTTCTAGCAATCTAAATGCTATCCATCTACTGTTAGATATTCCTGGGAATTCTTTTTCTATTTCGACACTTAATTTTTTTACGGCTTTTTCAATATTAGGTGGTACATTTTTAATGCGATGAGGTTTACACACTATGGTGCCATTAGCCACTTCAGAAATAGTTTGAATAAGCTCTGGAATACCTTCATTATATCTTGCACTAGTTGCAACCACAGGAATACCTAAGTCTTTTGCTAATGTTCTTTGATCAATAACAATATTATTGCGTTTTGCTTCGTCCATTAAATTAAGGCAAAGCACTGCTTTATCAGTTATCTCCAAAATTTGAAGTACTAAATTCAAGTTACGTTCTAGTCTATTGGCATCGGCAACAATAATGGTTACATCAGGTCGTCCAAAGAGGATAAAGTCTCTAGCAACCTCTTCGTCTGTTGATGTTGAAAGCAATGAATATGTTCCAGGCAAATCCACCAATTTATACTTCTGTTGGTTGTATTGAAAACCTCCTTCCGCTCTGGTAACTGTTTTTCCGGGCCAATTTCCAGTATGTTGTCGTAATCCTGTTAAGGCATTAAACACTGTGCTTTTTCCTGTGTTGGGGTTTCCGGCCAAAGCCACAACAAAGTCAAAATTATCAACATTAATTCCTAGCTTTTTTAAGCCTTCTGCATTAAAATGCGCACAAGTATCACAAGCGCTTTTTATAGGTTTAATTTCCATTGTCTAATTTTTTTATAAGGATTTTTGAGGCTTGATCTTTTCGTAAAGCAATCGATGTTCCCTTTACTAAATAAGCATGTGGCTCACCTAACGGATTCAATAAATCTATTTTTATTGTTGAGCCTTTTACAAATCCTAAATCCAATAAACGTCGTCTGCTTTCTCCTCTGCTTTCTTTAGAAATCCCAATAATTTCTGCATTTTCATTTTCTTGTAACCCTGAAAGCCTCGCAATGTTATCTTCAATGACTACTTCTTTTTCTATTGGCAATACTGTAAGATTAGATGCTACAATAGGAGCCAATACAAATTCTTCACCCTCTGAGTGAAAGACAATGCGTGTTTTGTTATTTTCAACTATTTTAATTAAAGAGCCAATGTGAATATTCTCAGCAAGTATTTGTTTGTAAATCACTTCAGGTTCGTCTTCAATATGTGTGATTCTCGCAATAGAATTTACTGGTAATAATGGCAATTCTACGCCTTCAATTTCGGCTATTTTACCTGTTTTTGTAGGGATTGGGTCACCATGTGGATCGTACTGAGGATTCCCTAATTGCGAAGCTAACTTGTTGGTTTCGTCTTGGCTTAACTTATGCTCCATACGTTCGGCTCTGTCGTGCCATTCGTTTTTATGGAACCCTGTTCTGTCAGCCAAATAACGTTCCCAAAGTCTGTGAACTCTTATGATTCGCAATGCATATTCGTGACCTTCTTCTGTTAATTTTAAAGCATCAGAATCAAAATATACCAAGTTATTGATAGACATTTTTTTTATGGCTTCTACAATGCTTTTGTTCTTGAATTTTAAAGACTGGACCAATGTTTTGGTATCCACTTTATTACCTGAATTTTCAAAATGGTAAAGCTGTTTGAGTATGTCTTCAATAATCACTTTTTCGTCGCTTTTAAAGTTTTTTTGAAGCAACCAAAACCATCCTTTTGTTGGCCTGAATAGCAAGAACAGCAAAATGGTTATTCCAAAGAACACAATCAATGCTGATACTGGGTTATAATTGTTCATCTTAGATACTTAGGTAAAGGTTTTCGGCGACATTTTTAGATATAGTCATGGTTTTTGATTTGGTTTCAATAGTAAATGAATCATCAAACGGTTCAAAATCGATCACTTTAATGGTATCACCTAAAGCCAGTTCGTTTTTATTCAAATACTTTAAAAATGCTTTAGAAGAATCTTTAACGCTGATTAAAACACCTTGACTACCAGTGTTAATATTTAAAATGCTTTTGCTTTTTATTTTGGTGTAATTGCCAAGTTTGTCTGGAATTGGGTCTCCATGAGGATCGTGTGTTGGGTAGTCTAAAAAATCATCTAGTTTATCAATTAATTTTTCAGACTTAATATGCTCTAACTGCTCTGCTATTTCATGAACTTCATGCCACGAAAAATTGAGCTTATTAACTAAAAACGTTTCCCAAAGGCGATGCTTTCTAATTACAGATTTTGCCGTTAAGCGTCCTGATTCTGTTAGACTTACACCTTGATATTTTATGTAATTAGCTAGTTCTTTTTCAGCTAATTTTTTAATCATATCTGTCACTGAGGAGGCTTTAGTATCTATTAGCTCTGCAATAGCGTTTGTGCTTACTGCATCACCTCCTTGATTGCCTAAATGGTAAATAGCTTTTAAATAATTTTCTTCTGATAATGTAACCAAAATTTATAATTTAAGCTACAAAGGTAGTAATTTTTATGTGAGGGTAAAAATATTTTTAGTCTTATCTAAAAAATATTAATTAATTAGTATTTGGCAAATTGTATTATAAAACTATATTTGTAACCATGTATAATGTTGTGTAATATGGTTATAAAAGATTATTATTCTATTTCTGAGGTGTCTGAAATTCTACAAAAAAATTCTGAAACGCTAAGGCGTTGGGATAATTCTGGAAAATTACCAGCAACCAGAGAACCAATTAGCAATTATAGAATCTATAAAAAAGAACAGTTAGACCTTTTTCCAAAATTTAATGAATACATCAACGGAAATCAGTTTAAAGGAAACTTTGAAAAACCTATTAACAATTACACAGTATTAGAATTATTTGCAGGAGCTGGTGGACTTGCTTTAGGTTTAGAAAAAGCTGGACTTAAATGTGTTGCTTTAAATGAGATTGATAAATGGGCTTGTGAAACTTTAAGACAAAACCGACCTAATTGGAATGTGCTTGAAGGCGACATTAAAAACCATGATTTTTCAAAATATGAAAACAGTGTTGATATTGTTACAGGAGGTTTCCCTTGCCAAGCTTTTAGTTACGCTGGAAAAAAACTTGGCTTAAACGACACTAGAGGCACTTTGTTTTATGAATTTGCTAGGGTTGTAAACGAAGTTAAGCCTAAAATTTGTATTGGTGAAAATGTAAAGGGTTTACAAAGCCATGAAAAAGGAAAAACCCTTGAAGGTATGATTTCAGTTTTAGATGAAATTGGTTATAACGTTGTGACTCCAGTTCAAGTTTTAAAAGCTATAAATTACAATGTCCCTCAAAAAAGAGAGCGTTTAATTCTGGTAGGTGTTAGAAAAGATATTGATTTAAAATACAAGTATCCTTTACCTTATGACCAAATCTACAATTTAAGTGATGCATTAAAAAAAGGAAAATTGTTTGATTGTGATGTGCCAAAATCCAAAGGCTCTGAATATCCTATACATAAAAAAGAAGTGTTAGATTTGGTGCCTCAAAAAGGATATTGGAGGGATTTACCTCTCGATATTCAAAAAGAATATATGCAAAAAAGCTTTTATTTAGGAGGAGGGAAAACAGGAATGGCAAGGCGCATTGGTTGGGATGAACCATGTTTAACATTAACTTGTAGTCCAGCTCAAAAACAAACCGAACGTTGTCATCCAGAAGAAACAAGACCTTTTACTGTTAGAGAGTATGCAAGAATTCAAACTTTTCCTGATGATTGGGAATTTAATGGCTCTATTTCACAACAATACAAACAAATTGGTAATGCAGTTCCAGTAAATTTAGCAAAGGAAATTGGTTATTCCTTGGTGAAGTTTTTGAATGATTATTATTCAATAAATCAAGAAAATTTAGCTTCAATTTCTTTAGATAAAGTATCGATGGTTTGAGCTAAAACCTTTGTACCATCAACCTCAAGGGCAACTTCGCCAACTGCATCAATTAGATCAAAATAAAAATCTTCTTTCCCTGTTAATCTATACCAAAATTCTTTGCCAACAATTACAGGATACTTCTCATTTATCTTTTTATAATGAGAGCTTAATTCTGATGCTTCACCGTAGATAACTCCAACTATCATATCATTTATTCCAATATTTAAATTGTTGGTTCTAGCTAAGTTAATTGTTCCACTAAAATGGTCATTAATGGTTTTAACATCATCAAAATTAATCGTGTTTGGTCCAGATTTTAGTTGGCAATATTTTTTATTTCCATCAATAGCATCGATAAATTCAATATCAATTCCTGGTGTTGTAGAACCAAATCCTTCAAAAAGTTCACTTATTAATTTTTGAACTCGCATGCCAAATGATGTGTTAATCGATGAGCCTAAAACTCTAGGCAAAACCAAAGCTTCGGCTATACTTTTTGCATTATCATTACCTCTTAAAAAGTTTGCCAAGTATTTGAATAAAAAGGGGTTGATATTATAATTTTTAAGCTCACTTGCTTTTTTGCAGCCAACTTGAATATGTGCTTCTACAATTTCATCTTTGAAGAAGTTTTTCGCCTTTTCTAGTAATAACAATCTTTGCTTTTCTTCCATAATTCAAATTTAATCAAAACCCTCTTTCTTTCTGCAGCTGCTCATAAGCTTCTTGCACTTGCCTGAATTTTTCAGCAGCACCTTTTTGGTGTTTTTCTCCTAAATGTATGACCTTATCTGGATGGTATTTCTTTGCCATTTTTCTATAAGCAGCTTTAATCTCATCAATAGTTGCCGTTTTTGGAATTTCTAAAATTTTATAAGCATTTTTGGTACTGTTAAAAAACATCGCCTTAATACTTTCAAAATCCTTAGAGCTAATGCCTAAATAACCGGAAATAGTATAAATCTGTCTGATTTCATTTTCAGTGACATGAATATCAGCCTTCGCAATACCAAATAAAAAATGGAGCAATTGCAATCTTGATGGATGATCCATCATTTGTCTAATTTGATTACAAACCTGTCGTGTAGAAATATTCTGCTTACTAATATTTTTAAAAAGTTTAAATGCATGATTAGCTCGTTCCTTACCATACATACTCGTAAACTGCTGTCTAACAAAATCCAATTCGCGTTGGTCTTGATGGTCATCGGCTTTTATAACAATAGATGCTAATACTAATAAACTTACTTCAAAATCACCTGGTTGTGTTTGAGGTCGTTCACGACGTTGGTGGTTTCGTGAAGTCCTGTAATTTGGCCTTCTTCTTGTTTGTTGTTCGCCTAATAATGGACTTCCTTTTCCGCTTGCCATAGAATCTACTATGCTCCCTAATGCCAACCCAATTATCGCTCCAATTGGGCCTCCAAACGACCAACCTATAGATGCTCCAATCCACTTTGAAAAACTCATGTAAGTAATAGATTTTAATTATAAGTAAATATACTATTTGTTAGTAGATTGCATCAAGAAATTGTTACACAATTGGTATCTTTGCACTTTAAATTAATAATTCTTAAAATTAAAAATATGTATCCAGCAGAATTAGTAAAACCAATGCGTGAAGACCTAACAAATGTAGGTTTTGAAGAATTACATACCGTTGAAGCGGTTGAAGCTGCCATGACAAAAGAAGGTACAACACTAGTTGTTGTAAATTCGGTTTGTGGTTGTGCTGCAGCTAATGCACGTCCAGCAGCAAGACAAAGTTTACAAAATGCAAAAAGACCAGACCATTTGGTAACGGTGTTTGCAGGTGTTGATAGAGAAGCAACTGATAAAGCTCGTGAATTCATGATTCCTTTTCCTCCAAGCTCGCCTTGTATGGCTTTGTTTAAAAATGGTGAATTAGTTCACATGTTAGAACGTCATCATATTGAAGGTCGTCCAGCCGAATTAATTGCTGAGAACCTTGTTGATGCTTACAACACACATTGTTAGGCCTCTATCCAAAAGAAGGAGAGAGTGACAAATAAATATTAAACCACGAAAATCTCGTGGTTTAATATTTTCACGCAACTTATTGTATGTTATTGCATCTATAAATAAACACTTATAATGAAAAGTTTAAAACAAACTTTTATGCTTTTATCTTTTTCTTTCTTTTTTATGGCTATGCAATGTGATAAAGATAATACTCCTTTAACTTATGAAGAAGATAGAGCTGAACTAAATATTTATAAAACTACAATTGAAGATTTAGCAGCAACGTCTGTTTGTGAAGAAAATACCGAATGCTTATTTATTGGTTTTGGAAGCAAGCCCTGTGGTGGACCCTGGACGTATTTAATTTACACAAACTCAATAAATGTCGATCAATTACTACTTTGGGTAAATGATTATAACCAATTAGAACAAGAACTAAACGAAAAATGGGACATTATTTCAGATTGTTCTATTGCTCCCCCTCCTTTAGGGTTTGAATGCATTGATAACACATGTAATCCAATTTTTTAAAGGTATTTTCTTTTGTTTTCCCTACTTTTGAATGCCATTTTAGCATTTAAAAATGATTAAACTTCTAGCATATCCACTTACGCTTATCTATGCGTTTTTCTTTTTTTTAACGCTCCTGGTTTTTCATCCAATTCAATGGTTTTGTTTTAATGTATTAGGCTACCAAGCGCATAAAGTTTCCGTCATTTGGTTACAGTTTTGGCTGATGCGCTGTTTAAATATTTTAGGCACTCGTTTCTCATTCAGTAATCCTTATAAAATAGACGCAAATCAACCTTTAATTATAGTGTCCAATCATCAAAGCATGTACGATATTTCACCATTAATGTGGTACATGCGAAAACATCATCCTAAATTTATTAGTAAAAAAGAATTAGGGAAAGGTATTCCGAGTGTGTCCTATAATTTGCGCCACGGAGGTTCCGTATTAATTGATAGAAAAAAACCTATTGAGTCCATAAAAGCGATTGAAGATTTTGCAAAACGCATAGATAAAAACAATTGGGCTGCTGTTATTTTTCCTGAAGGGACACGAAGCAGAACAGGAAACCCTAAACCTTTTAAAACAAAAGGATTAATTACGTTAATGAATCATATGCCAAATGCTTTAGTTGTTCCAATTTCAATTAATAATTCATGGAAAACATTGCGTTATGGAAAATTCCCAATGGGATTGGGAGCTCATATTACATTTAAAGTACATCAACCTATTCCTGTAAATTCTGAAGAACCAATTGTATTAGCAAAACACGTTGAACAAATTATTATAAATGACATTAATTATGACGAATAAAGACCTGATAGAAACTACAAAAAACTACGTGCGAGCGACTTTAAAAGATGCCGAAGGTGGTCATGATTGGTTTCACACATTAAGAGTTTATAATAATTCTTTACTTATATCTAAAGGTGAAAAAGTAGATGCCTTAGTTGTGGCATTAGGTGCTTTATTACACGATATCGCAGATAGCAAATTCTATCCCGACGCTTCGGGAGGAGACGATACTATTGGTCCAAAAATGGCTAGAGAGTTTTTGTTTAAACACAATGTAGATAGTATAGTGATTGAACACGTTATTAAAATAATTGAAAATATTTCTTTCAATAAATCTTTAGAAAAGGGTGAAAAATTCACTTCGCCAGAATTAGACGTTGTTCAAGATGCTGACAGGTTGGATGCCATTGGAGCGATTGGTATTGCACGTTGTTTTAATTATGGTGGTTTTAAAAACCGAAAACTATTTGACCCTTCCATTAAACCAAACATGAACATGACTAAGGAGGAATATAAAAAGTCAACTGCGCCTACCATTAATCATTTTTATGAAAAATTGTTATTACTTTCTGACAAAATGAACACTAAAACTGGGAAGCTCATTGCTAAACAACGTCATCAATTTATGGAAGAATACTTAGACCAATTTTATGCCGAATGGGATGGAAAGCGATAGGTTTAAATTTAAAGTAATTGAAGGCCTTCCTTCTAAAGAATTACTTGAAGATATCTTGTTTGTTTACAAATCCATTTTTGATGATTACAAATTAGACTTTTTTAAAAACAGGATTCGTCAAAAAGAAGACCTCATCATAATACTTTGCTCTCAACATAGTCAACATCTAGGCTTTAAAATTGGGTATCGATATAACGACACTACTTTTTACAGTTGGGTTGGAGGTGTTTTACCTGAAAGTAGAAACACTGGTATTGCAAAACAACTAGCTCAACTACAAGAAAAAGGGGTTAAAGAGAAAGGCTATTTGAAAATACGAACCAAATCAATGAATCGTTTTAAACCTATGATGATTTTAAATTTAAAAAATGGTTTTGATATCACTAAAACATACACCAACGATAAAGGGCAGACCAAAATTGTTTTTGAAAAACTCCTAAAATAAACTTTTTGGAGTCCACACAAATTTATTGGATTATATGCTTTACCTCACTTCTATATTTTGAGGCGCTTTTCCTTGTAAATTCTTTAAAGACCTTATTGAAGTGCGAAAAATTATTAAATCCACAATCATAACAGACATCTGTAATACTAAGTTGGCTTTCTGATAGCAATTTAGTAGCGTGTACAACTCGATATTCATTTACAAATTTAGTAAAGGTTTTTCCTGTTACTTTTTTAAAATAACGACAAAATGCTGGAACTGTCATGCTTACTTTATCTGCAATGTCATCTAAACTTATATGCTCCCTGAAATTTTGATTTACATGTTTAAAGATAATATCTACCTTAGCACTATCTTGAGGTTGGGTTTCAAAAGCGAAACCATCAGCATTCAAAATAGAATAGTCTTCTAATTTTGCAAGCGCATGAAGTATTTCTAATAAAACCAATATTTTTTTAAAGCCCTTTTTTTCTGAAAGTTTTTCAATTTTATGACCAAGCTTTTGTTTTGTGTCTGTTCCAAAAACAATTCCTTTTTTAGAACGCTCAAACAAATTATTAATACTTTCCATTTCTGGAATATTAAAAAAATTATCTCCTAAAAATTCTGGCTTAAATTGAATACATGTTTGAGAACCATTTATGGTTAATCGATCGGTAAAGCCATTATGTGGTAGGTTTGACCCAATTAATAATAACTGACTGTTATTAAAATAAGATAAATGATTTCCTATATGAACCTTACCTTGACCCTTATTTACATAAATCAATTCTATTTCAGGGTGAAAATGCCAAAAAGGCTTAATCTCTCCTTGATACGCATAATTTTCATGTCTCCTCACCAAAATCGAGCTGCCAAATTCAGGACTAATTTTTTCTAATGTAGGTTTAGCTGTCTTCATGATTAAGATTTAGACACAAAAATAAATCTATTGATTTTAAAAACCTATTCAAAATTATCAATATTATATGCTATTTTAACCTTTGGTACTCGTAAATATGATTAATGAGTTAATTTAACATATAAATTGACTAAAATGGTTGTTTTCTTATATAACATTCGTGCATAGTTTTGCCTCATAAATATTAATCACTAAAAATTGATTTATTATGAGACATTTATTTAAAAACATTTTAGTATTAGCTGTAATGTTTGGAACATTTACAAGCTACGCCACCAAAGACTTAAAAACTTCTTCAAGCTCAAATTTTAAAATAACAAAAGGAGATTTAATCTCTGTAACTGATAATTCTGGAAAAACTATTTATTCTGGTCGCACTAACTTTAACGGTAACTTAAAATCCTTATATGATTTCACAAACCTAAAGAATGGATTTTATATTATAGAAATAGAGAAGGATTTTGAAATAATTTCCAAAACAATCGAAGTAAAAAACCGTGTGGTTACTTACTTAAATAACTCAAGTAAAACTATTTTTAAACCTATTATAAAATTTGAAAAAGCAAAAGTTATTGTTTCAAAATTAGCTTTGCAAGTAGAGAATATAAAGATTGAAATTTACTACAAAGATGAATTAATTCATCTTGAAACAGTAAACACTAATTCTATTGTAAACAGGGCTTATAAATTAGATGAAACTGTTAAAGGAGATTATAGGGTAATTATAAGAGCGAATGACAGAGCTTATGTAGAGAATTTTAAATTATAAATTTAGTTAGTTTTGATTTTTAAATACAAAGAGTGAACTTTTAGGTTCGCTCTTTTGTGTTTTAAAACAACTTCATTTGCCCAACTTTATATGGTTCATGAAGCTCAGTATTTAACTTTGGCATTTGTTTCCCTTTAAAATATCTATGTCTTGCCAAATTAACTAAATCGTTTATTTGTTTGGCAATTTGTCCTTTACCTCGCATTCTAACTCCAAAACGACTTTCGTTTAAAGTACCTCCATGGCAACTTTCAATTTGATGCAATACTTTATTTGCTTTATCTGGTAATGTTTTACGAATCCAATCAGTAAATATTTCACCAATAGCGCCATTTAATCGTACAATGGTATGAGCAATACTTAAAGCTCCAGCTTCAGACACTACTTTAGCCAATGGCAATACTTCGTGACTGTTTATGGATGGAATTATTGGTGCTAACATCACATTTACTGGAACTCCATTTTCTGAAAGTGTTTTCACCGTTTCCAACCGTTTTTTAGCAGTAGCGGTTCGTGGTTCTAAAATGCGACGAGTCTCTTCAGACAAAGACGTAATAGATATATTTACGCCAACCAAATTATCTTTTGCTAGTTCCATTAGTATATCTAAATCCCTTAAAATCAAGGCGTTTTTTGTAATAATACCAACAGGGTGCTTATATTTTAAAAAAACTTCTAGGCATTGTTTCGTTATTTCAAATTGTTTTTCGGCTGGTTGATAGCAATCTGTATTTCCAGATAGTACAATGGTTTGTGCTTTCCAGTTTTTCTTTTTAAGTAATTTTTCTAACAATTTTGGAGCATCATTCTTAACCAAAATGCGACGTTCAAAATCGAGTCCTGCACTAAAACCCCAAAGCTCATGACTGTTACGTGCATAACAATACACACAACCATGTTCGCAGCCTTGATATGGGTTCATGGAATACATCATACCAACATCAGGACTTGTGACTTTATTCACGATGGTTTTAGGAAATACTGGAAGATAAAGTGTTT
Organism: uncultured Flavobacteriaceae bacterium; assembly: GCA_963975205.1. Classification (GTDB taxonomy): domain Bacteria; phylum Bacteroidota; class Bacteroidia; order Flavobacteriales; family Flavobacteriaceae; genus Pontimicrobium. The sequence continues at coordinate 18,001 of CAXBFU010000007.1, forward strand.
TGTTTTTATCTGTGATTTCTCCTTCTTTATGGCAAAACTCTAGAAAATCGTCACGTTGTTCGTGACTTAATTCGAAGAAACGGTTGGGTACATTTAATTGTGCACCTCTCCCTTTTAGGGTCGATTTGGAGTTCATAATATGAAAATATAAAGTGGATACTTGTGTAAGTAGCACTCTAAATTAATCAATATTATCATTGGAAACTGTTAAAGAAATTGTGGGTTGTTAACAAAGGTGATTTATCGAGGTTAGAGCCTTAAAACCTCAAGGCTATTCCCCTGGGAAATCTGCTTTTCGTTTTTCAAGAAATGCCGTCGTTCCTTCTTCAAAATCTTCAGTTCCAAAGCATTTCCCAAACTCTTCAATTTCAGCATGAAAGCCATTTACACCATCAATAAAACCTGCATTTATTGCTCTAATTCCAGCACTAATTGCAACTGGAGAATTTCGCATTATTTTACTGGCTATTTTTTTTGTTAGTGGCAATAACTCTTCTTGTGTAGTTACATGATTCACCAAGCCGTAAGATAAGGCTGTTTGAGCATCAATCATTCCAGCGGTCATAATCATTTCCATGGCATGTCCTTTTCCAACTAATTGTGGTAATCGTTGTGTGCCACCATAGCCTGGAATTACACCTAAGGATACTTCGGGCAATCCCATTTTTGCATTGGTACTTGCCACTCTAAAATGGCATGCCATAGCCAATTCCAATCCGCCTCCAAGTGCAAAACCGTTAACTGCAGCAATAATTGGTTTATTAAAATTTTCTATATAATCGAACAATAATTCTTGTCCTTGAGCTGCTAAATTACTTCCTTCTTCAATATTAAAATCGGCAAATTCACTAATATCTGCTCCAGCGACAAATGCTTTTTCACCACTTCCAGTAATAATAATCACTTTAGATTCATTGTCATTTTTAATATTGTTTAAAGCGTCATGTAATTCTTTAATAGTTACTCTATTAAGTGCATTTAATTTGCTTGGTCTATTAATAATAATAGTTGTTATACCAATACTTTTTTCGACTAATATGTTTTCAAAGGTCATTTTTGATTAATTATTTAGGAAAGCTCACTTTAAATGTGGTGCCTTCATTTTCTTTGGACACAAAAGTAATACTTCCATTATAGGTTTCAATAATATTTTTTATCATAGGCAACCCTAATCCCATTCCGCTTGTTTTGGTAGTAAATTTTGGTTCAAACACTTTTGATGTGTTCTCATTAACAATTCCGTTACCATTATCTTCAACAGTTAAAATAACATTGTTTGCGTCAGAAAATACTTTAACGATAATTTTAGGTGTTTTGTTTTTTGGAATTGCTTGTATTGCGTTTTTCACCAAATTTGTAACTACTCTAATAAGTTGGGTCCTATCGAATGTTGCAACAATTTCTTTTTGTTCTGGCATAAAGGTTATGTAGTTTTCGGCAAAAATATCCAAAGCTAAATCCACAACATTAACCACATTAAGTTTTTCGCTTTTTTGAGCAGGCATTTTAGCGAAATTTGAAAACGCTGAGGCTATGGAACTCATGGTGTCTATTTGCTGAATTAATGTCTTGGTGTACTCATCTACTTTTTGTCGAATATTTGGGTCGTTTGGGTCAAACTTGCGTTGAAAGCTTTGAACCGTTAAACGCATTGGTGTTAGTGGATTTTTAATCTCGTGTGCCACTTGTTTTGCCATTTCTCTCCAAGCTTGTTCTCGCTCGCTTGTTGCTAACTGTACAGCACTTTGTTCCAGCTCGTCAATCATACTATTATAAGACTTTACAAGTGCAGAAACCTCAACACTAGCTCCTTTAAGCTCAATTTTTTTGTTTCGTTTTTCTAAACGTGTTTGATTCATTTTATCGCTAATGGTTTTTAATGACCTTGTAATATAGCGTGACACAAAGTAAGCGAATAAAACAGCAACAAGAATCATGAAAAAGTAGGCATAACCCAAACGAACCAAAAACTGTTTTAGCTCGTCTTGATTAAAAGAGTCGTCATCAAAATATGGGACATGTAAAATGCCTAATGGTTTTGCATTATAGTCTGAAAAAATAATGTATGAGGACTGGAAATTTCCTCCTAATGCTTCATTTTTTTCAACAAAACGTTTATTTACACTAAAATTTAATTGGTTTAATATTTCTGGAGATAAACGCCTTGATATAGAATCGTGGTCAATATCAGGTACTGAGCTTTTTACTAAAGTTCCCTGAAGGTCATATAAGTTAAAATCGACATTTAAATTATTGGCGATTTCGTAAATTTTGTCTTTAAAAATGAGCCCTAATCTTTCAGGTGTACGTTCATAAGTTGTTTCTTCCAATACATAATCCATACTAGATAAAATCTGCCTTTCTTTTCGTTCCAGACGCTGTTTGTGATAGTCTTTAGACTGTTCGTTATATTGAAAAAGTGTTACGGCAGCTATTAATATAGATGCTACAACAACCAACAAAATCATGTAAAGAAAAATACGTGAACGTAACGAAAGTCTTTTAGAGGTCATTTAATAAATTTATGTGAATTATATCAATAATCAAGCCATGATATAATGCGTGGTTCTTGTTGGGTTTGCGTTTAAAAAAGCCCTACAAACATGTTATAACAAAAATGAGATGTAGGGCTTTTATATAGTTATTTCAATCCATTAATCTTCAACAAACAGGAAGTTTAATTTCTTATCGTTAAATGCTTGGTTAAACGCCTTAATTTCTTTTGTGACCAAATCGTCAAACTTTTTTAATTGTGTATTGATTTTTTGTGTTAATTCGTTTTTAACTGCAACATCTTGATCAGTAGGTGTAAAATCACCTCTACCTACCAATGAATTTAAGTGCGCCAATTTGTTGTTGAGTCTAATTGGGAAATTCAACGGATCTTGACCGCTACGGTTTTTTGTTTGGTAAAGTGCTTTTTCAATTTTAGAGAATTCCTCTTTTAATGTTTTAGCTTTTTCTACCAAATCTTTAACATTGTCATTCCCTTTATACTGTGCCATAAAAGCATCTAGTTTTTCATTAATTTTTCTAATTTTTTTAATAGATTTATGAGTATTATCCAGTGTTTTATTGATGTCTTTTATAAAAACAAATTGTTTTTTCATATCGTCTAAAGTACCTTCTGCTCTAGGATCTGCCAAAATGGTAAATGGTTGGTTCAATACGTCACCATTTACATTTAAACTTATTTTATAATTCCCTGGAACAGCTTTTGGTCCTCTTAAACTCCCTGCCCATAGTATCATTCCTGAGAAACGTTGGGCACCATCATAAATCATATTCCAAATAAATTGATTGGTTCCTTTTTTAACAGATAATTTATTGTCTTTAGACTTAGTACTATAGGTTTTAATGGTATCTCCTTTTGTGTCAAAATAAGTTAGGGATACTTCGTCCTTTTCATCGTAATTATTCAAGTTAAAATATGTTATCACACCATTTTGAAGGTTGGTTCCATTGGTTTTACTACCTTTAATGCTACTTCCACGCATTCTGTAAGTGTCTTTAGGTTTAAACAATATGTTTTTAGACTTATCTGCATAGTATAATTGGTGAATCACTGTTAAATCATCTATCATCCATAGGCTTCGTCCTTGAGTTGCTACGATTAAGCTATTATCTTTTATTGTAAGATCAGTAATAGGAACAATAGGTAAATTTAATTGGAACGGTTTCCAGTTTTTGCCATCATTAAACGAAATATACATTCCTGTTTCGGTTCCAGCGTACAATAACCCTTTTTGTTTAGGGTCTTCGCGCACTACCCTTGTAAAATGCTCTGGATTAATTCCATTCGTAATTTTTGTCCAAGTCTTTCCGTAATCGCTTGTTTTATATAAATAAGGTGCAAAATCACCAGATTTGTATTTAGTTCCTGCTATATAACAGGTTGCAGGATCAAAGGCACTTGGTTCCACACTATTTATCATCATCCATTCTGGCATTCCTTTTGGTGTGACGTTGTCCCAAGTTTGTCCACCGTTTCTAGTGACATGTACCAATCCATCATCGCTACCAACCCAAAGCAGTCCTTCTTGTAAAGATGATTCTTGAGCAGCGAAAATGGTACAATAATACTCAACAGCTGTATTGTCTTGAGTAATTGGTCCTCCTGAAGATTTTAGTTTTTCTGGGTCATTTCTAGTTAAATCTGGACTAATAATTTTCCAAGATTGCCCTTCGTTTTCAGTTACATGAACGTTTTGTGAAAATGTGTACAGTTTATTAGGGTTGTGTTTTGAAAAAATTATGGGGAAATTCCATTGGAAACGATATTTCATCCCTTCGGCACCATGACCCATTGGATTATCAGGCCAAACATTTATGGCTCTTGATGTTTTTCGTTCATGGTTAACACGTGTTAAATAACCACCATAGCTTCCACCATATACAATATCGTCATTCTCAGGGTCAACAGCAATATGTGCCGATTCGCCGCCTGCTGTACTTTCCCAGTCATCTTCGGTGATAAACCTACCATCTGTTCTGTGTTGAATTCTTATGGTTGAATTATCTTGCTGTGCAGCATAAATCCTATACGGAAAATAGTTATCGGTCGTAACACGATAAAATTGTGCTGTTGGCTGATTGTGATAAGTACTCCATGTTTCACCACCATCAAAAGTAACTTGGGCACCACCATCATCTCCAATAATCATTCGGTCTGGATTTTCTGGTGCAATCCATAAATCGTGATGATCTCCATGAGGTGCGCCATGCGTACTAAATGTTTTTCCACCATCTGTACTTTTATGATAACGAACATTTAAAACATACACTTTATCTACATCTTTTGTATCAGCATAAACACGTGTGTAATACCAAGCTCTTTGCCGCAGATTGCGATTGCTATTAACATAACGCCAAGTTTCTCCTCCATCTTCACTTCTATACAAACCGCCTTTGTCTTTGTTTTCAACAATTGCCCATACACGTTGATTGTTTACTGGCGATACTGTAACGCCTATAATTCCCAATGTATCTGTTGGGAAGCCTTTGTTTTTTGATATTTCTGTCCAGGTTTCACCACTATCGGTACTTTTCCAAAGTGCTGAACCTTCACCTCCAGAGTTTAAACTATAAGGTGTTCTGTTGATTCGCCATGTTGATGCAAATAAAATCCTAGGGTTGGTTGGATCCATTTGTAAATCGACAATTCCTGCATGTTCGTTTGAAAACAGGGTTTTACGCCATGTTTTTCCACCATCAGTACTCTTATATAATCCTCTTTCTTGGGTGGGTTTGTATAAATTTCCCATAACGCCTGCATAAACAATATCTGGGTTGGTTGGGTGAACAGCAATTCTTGGAATATGTCTTGATTTATCCAATCCCAAAGAAGTCCATGTTTTTCCTGCATCTTCACTTTTCCATATACCATAACCCGAAGACACATTTCCTCTAACGGTTTTTTCTCCGCCTCCAACATAAATTACATTAGGGTCGCTTTTAGACACAGTGATTGCGCCTATACTGCCTCCAAAATAACCGTCGGAAATATTTTCCCATTCACGGCCTCCATTAGTAGTTTTCCATATACCTCCTCCAGTTGCTCCAAAGTAAAATAGATTAGGTTGGTTTGGTACACCTGTTACTGCTGCACTTCTCCCTCCTCTAAAAGGGCCTATAAGCCTGTACTCTAGTGCATCATATTGGTCTTCATTAATGTTTTGTGCTTGTGCTGGGGAATAATTAAACAGCAATAATGTTATTGCCAAGAATAGTGTTGATAATCGCATTTTTAGTTGGTTTTATTATGAACTACTAAAAGTAAGAATAAATTCTTATTACTAATTATTTCTTCTAAATTTTAACTATTAGTTCACTCTATTTTTAATCCTGTTTGATAATAAGACAAACTATTGGTTTCTTCATTCAAACAAGGATTCCTTGTAAATTGTTTTTCTTCCTAGAGGAAAATTTTATATCTGTACTTGCCAATAGCCAAGTATAACTGTTTTTATTGTTAAGAAAAATTAGCTAATAGATAAGACAAAAAACACCTAACTTTGAAAAATCTAAAATAGTAGGTGTGTCATTAAGGCTACTTTCTAAATTAGGAGATTATAATTAATGTTATTACGCTAATTAATTTCAACTAGAAGAACTAATAAAATATGTCTAAAATTATTAGAATTGGTGCACTCCAAAATCAAATGGGTCTTTGGAAAGCTAATGCTGTACAGCAAATGCTTGAAAAATTAGGTCACAAAACCAAGATTGTCCCAGTAGAGTTGTCATCCGAATTAAAAATTAAGGCTAACTTCACAAAAGCTCTTGATATAAAACTTTTAAACAACGAGATTGATCTTGCTGTACATTCATTAAAAGATATTGCAACCACATTACCAAAAGGTATTACACAAGTTGCGATATTAAAACGAGGGAATTTTAAAGACTTGCTTGTTTATAAAAGCAATGAAGAATTTCTCTCGCAAAAAGATGCTATTATTGCTACTAAAAGTTTAGTACATAGAGCACAATGGCTTAACAGGTATCCAACTCATACCATCATTGAACTAGATGGTGATGATGCAAGTCAGCTACAAAAATTAGAAGATAACAACAATTGGAATGCCGCTATTTTTGAAGCTAGTAATCTAGGTCGATTAGGCTTAAAACCAAAAGATTCCATTAATTTAGATTGGATGATTCCTGCGCCTGCTCAAGGAGCTATTATAATTACTGCTCTTGAGGAGGAAAAGGAAATTAAAGCTATTTGTTCTGAACTTAATCATGAAGAAACGGCTATTTGCACAAGTATTGAACGTGAATTTCTAAAATTACTAACAAGCAATAATTCAGCCGCTATTGGTGCTTTAGCTTTTGTAAAAGAAGACGAAGTTCATTTTAAAGGTATTGTATTAAGTCCTGATGGTAGTAAAAAAATTGAAATTCAACGTACTGAAAAATTAGGAGAGCACAACAAGATAGCTTCCTTTTGTGCCGACTTTATTATTGAGCGTGGTGGTAAAAACTTAATAGATTCAATTAAAAATTTAAGTAAACCTAATAACTTATATGCTACAAAAACCTTAACCTTAGATCAAAGCCTTTTATTTAGTGAAAAGGTAATCCCTGAAAGCTCAGATTTTGTAAAGATAAGTTTAAACAGGATTAAGCCTCAAGTGGTTCAAGACCCAATAAAAAATGTGATTATTTCAAGTAGAAATGCTGTAGATGCTTTGCTTCATAATTTTTCGGCAACAGAGTTACAGTTCAAAAACATCTACTGTATTGGGCGTCGTACTAAGCGACTCATTGAAAAAAGGATTGGTCCTGTGACGCATGTAGAAAAAAACGCCAAAGCCTTAGCCGAATATTTAGTAGAATACATCGAAGGCATTGAAGCTACGTATTTCTGTGGCAATTTAAAATTTGACCCTTTACCAACTATTTTAAATAAAAACAACATAAAAGTAAACAAAGTTGAAGCCTATCAAACAAAATACGATGCCAAAAGATTAGAAGATTCCGTTAAAGGCATTATGTTTTTTAGTCCATTAACTATACAGAGTTATTTAAAGGAAAATGACCCAGACATCATTGCTTTTTGCTTAAATGACACAACTGCAACTGAAGCAAAAAAGCAATTTAAAGATATCCGAACCGCAAAAGCACCAACCATTGAAAGTTTTATTAAATTAGTAAATGACCATTACATGTAGAATATAGTATCATGCTTAAACATATTTTTAGCGGAATAAAGGCTTATGCTGGGGCTTTTGAGTTAATCTCTAAGCTAAAGCTTTGGCGGTATTTTGCAATTCCAATGCTCATAAGTGTTATTACTGCAATCGCCATTGGTGTGGTTTCTTATGGGTTTTCAGATAATATTGGGCAATTCATATCCACAATTTGGGTTTGGGAATGGGGAAAAGAAGCGTTTACAACCATTAGCGAAATATTCGGTGGATTGCTCATAATTGTTTTAGGATTAGTGTTGTACAAACACATTATTATGGCTTTATCCGCTCCTTTTATGAGCCCTGTATCCGAAAAAATTGAAACCTATTTATTGGGCGAAGATTCAAAGCTTCAGCATCGTAACACGTCCTTTCAAGCACAGCTTTGGCGAGGTATTAAAATTAATGTTCGTAATTTGTTTATGGAGCTTTGGTTAACAATAATTATACTGCTTGTTAGCTTAATTCCTGTTATAGGTTGGTTTACGTCGTTATTATTGTTTTTTGTTCAAGCTTATTATGCTGGTTTTGGTAATATGGATTATACACTGGAACGGCATTATATGTACAAGGAAAGCGTCGCTTTTGTTAGAAAAAACAGAGGCATTGCAATTGGTAATGGCATTGTGTTCATGCTGTTTTTATTAATTCCTGTTGTTGGTGTTGTTCTGGTACTGCCTTTATCGGTAACTGCAGCTTCAAAAGAAACAGTTAAGTTGTTAAAGGCCAAGCATAATGATTAGTAGAATTGGTGCATTTAAAATTAATCCTATCAAAAGAAGTGATTCCTGGAAACTTTGCGATTTTATTATAGCAAACCTATGGTTTAAAATGTGTAAAAAAGCAATCCTCCTTTTTGTTTTCCTTATAGTTGTAAATCAAGTTTCAGCGCAATTAGTTTATGATACACCAGAATCTGTTGGTTTAAATGCGATTTATATAGAATCTAATGTCGATTCTATTATAAACGATGCCATTACCAAAAAAGCATTTCCTGGCGCACAATTATTAGTAGCAAAACAAGGAAAAATTATTTTTCATAAAGCTTATGGTTTTCATACTTATGACAGTATTCAAAAAGTAAACCTTGACGATGTTTACGACTTGGCATCGGTTACCAAAATTACAGGTCCGCTTCCAGCGCTTATGAAATTATACGAAGAAGGAAAAATTAATTTAGATGTGCCATTTAGTAACTATTGGAAATCTTGGAGGAATCGTAAAGACAAAAAAGATATAACGCTTCGCGAGCTCTTGTCACATCAAGCAGGAATGACTCCATATATTGTGTTTTTAAGAGATGTACTAAGAAATGGGAAGCCCAAAACCCGGTTTATAAAAAGAGAATCAAAAACACGTTATTCAAATAAAGTATCTAACAAACTATATGTAAAAAATAGATTCAATCAAAAAGTGTTTAGAAAAATTAAGCGTTCAAAAATAAGTGAAGAAAAAACCTATTTGTATTCAGGCTTAGCATCATTAATATATCCAACGCTTATTGAAAATATCACAGGCAAAAATTATGAAGATTACCTCATCAACAACTTTTTTGAAAGATTAGGCACTGTAACTCTTGGTTATAATCCACTCACAAAAAACCTCAAAAACAACATTGTTCCAACCGAGCTTGATACATTTTTTAGAAAAAGCTTGCTAAAAGGCTATGTACATGACGAAAATGCAGCGCTTTTAGGAGGCATTTCGGGAAATGCTGGATTATTTGCCACAGCTAAGGATATGGCTATTTATATGCAAATGTTGCTTCAAAAAGGCACATATAATGGAAAACAATATTTTAAAACCTCAACGGTTGATGAATTCACAAAAATTCAATACCCAAAAAATAAAAATCGAAGAGGCTTAGGGTTTGACAAGCCAATTATTGGTAATGACACTTTGAGTATAGCCAAAGCATATCCAGCACCACAGGTAAGTCCACAGAGTTTTGGGCATTCTGGATTTACTGGAACTTTTGTTTGGGCAGATCCAGAACATGAATTGGTTTTTATCTTTTTGTCCAATCGCGTGTATCCAAGCAGAACACATAGCAATATTTATAATTTTAATGTAAGACCTAAATTACAGCAGGTATTTTATACATGCCCAAAATTTGAAGAGAAACTGACAAATAATTAGTACTTTTGGATTATAAAGGCACACTATGAGTTTACTTATTTTTTACGCGATAATCTCCATTTTCTTTTCATTTTTGTGTTCGATTCTTGAAGCCGTTTTGTTAAGTGTTACACCTACATTTATCAATATAAAAAAGCAAGAAAACAAGCACTATGCCGAAAATCTTGAAGCGTTAAAAAAAGACGTTGACAAACCACTTATTGCTATTCTAACCCTTAATACCATCGCGCATACTGTTGGTGCTATTATGGTTGGCGTGCAAGCCAAAGTTGCTTATGCTGAAATTTACGGAACAACAACACGGAAAATATTTGGTCTTAATTTTACAGAAGACGTAATGGTTGGTGTGGTCTCAACTCTCATGACCATTATTATATTAGTTGCATCAGAAATTATTCCAAAAACCATTGGTGCTACCTACTGGAAACAATTGGCTCATTTTACAACTAGTGCTCTAAAAATTCTTATTTTTCCTTTAAAATGGACTGGAGTTTTATGGCTGTTACAACTAACAACAAAGCTCATAGGAGGTAAAGGACATCATGGAAGTGTATTGAGTCGTGAAGATTTTCATGCAATGACTGATATGGCTCATGAAGAAGGGGTTTTTCAAGAATCGGAAAGTAAAGTCATTAAAAACTTATTGAATTTTAAAGATATCCATGCAAAGGATGTTATGACGCCTCGAACCGTTATGAAAGCTGAAATAGAAACGATGACCATTGAGGCCTTTTTTAACGAAAATCATAATATTAGGTTTTCTAGAATTCCTGTGTTTACTGATACTCCTGATAACATTACTGGATTAGTCTTGAAAGACGATGTATTTAAGGAAATGGCCTTTGGAAACGGACAAAAAAAACTGTCTGATGTGAAACGAAAAATCATCATTGTTAATAGAAGTATGCCTATTCCAATCTTATTTGAAGAATTGGTAGAAAGTAAAAATCACATGGCATTAGTGGTTGATGAATATGGCTCAGTAAGTGGTCTAGTTACCATGGAAGATGTTATCGAAACACTTTTAGGTTTAGAAATTATGGATGAAAGTGATAATGTTGCAGACCTACAACTAATGGCAAGAAAAAGCTGGGAAACTAGAGCAAAACGCTTAGGGTTAATCGACGAAAAACCCGAAAATTAATGACGTCTTGTATAATAAATACACCTTTAGGCTTTGCTAAATTAGAAGGAGATGGTACTGGAATTTCATCATTAACAATACTTAATAACGAAGCTGAAGTTTCTAAAATCATTCCTGAAACTCTTGAAGATGCTGCTCGTCAAATAGATGAATATTTTAAAGGCGAACGTACTCAATTTAGCATAAAATTAAATGCTCAAGGAACCGAATTTCAAAAACGTGTTTGGAATAAACTACTAACCATCCCTTATGGCAAAACCACTTCATATTTAGAACTATCAAAAGAGCTTGGAGATGTTAAAGCTATTAGAGCTGTAGCTAGTGCCAATGGTAAAAATCCGCTTTGGATTATTGTGCCTTGCCATCGCGTTATTGGAAGTGATGGCAGTTTAACTGGTTATGCAGGAGGGCTAAGTCGAAAACAGTGGCTTTTAGAACATGAAAGCCCTTATAAGCAACAATCTCTATTTTAATTCTTATCTTTATTCTAATCAAATAGTTACGACATGATTAGTAAGCTCAATTTAGAAAATATCTTATTTCTCGATATTGAAACCGTTCCTGAAACACAACATTTCTCAAATTTAGACGAAACAAAACAAGCACTTTGGGAGCACAAATCTCAGTACCAACGAAAAGACGATTATACTGCTGAGGAATTTTATGAACGTGCAGGAATTTGGGCAGAATTTGGTAAAATTGTATGCATTTCTGTCGGTTATTTTTCAAAACAAGGTGACATTAGAAACTTTAGAGTCACCTCTTTTTATGGTGATGAAGTTAAAATTCTAAAAGATTTTAAAACCTTATTAATCTCACATTTTAGTCAATCCACGCATTTATTATGTGCTCACAACGGTAAAGAATTTGATTTTCCATACATCGCAAGACGTATGATAATTCATAATATCACTTTGCCATATAAATTAAACCTTTTTGGCAAAAAACCATGGGAAGTCCCTCATTTGGACACTTTAGAATTATGGAAATTTGGTGATTACAAAACTTACACTTCGTTAAAGTTATTAACCAACGTATTAGGTATTCCATCTCCTAAAGATGATATTGATGGGAGCGAAGTTTACCGAGTTTATTATGAAGAAAAAGATATAGACCGCATCATTACCTATTGCGAAAAAGATACTATAGCAGTAGCACAAATATTTTTACGATTACGAGGTGATGATTTGCTCTCTGAAAGTGAAATAATTCACATTTAAAAATAAAAGAGGCTGTCTAAAAAGTATTTTTATTGTCATTTTGAGCGTAGTAGAAAAATCTCAATAATCTATAAATCAACATTATAATTTTTATGAGATTCTTCATTTTCATTCAGAATGACACTTTTTAGACAGCTTCTTCTTTTTTCAATAAACTATTCCTTTATAAAGCGTTTGGTAATAGTTTCTCCATCAGCAGTAAAACGTATTTGATATAATCCAGATTTGAATTTACCTACATTTATAGTACCACTAGTTAAATTGCCTTTATCAACTATTTGACCAATTAAATTAAATATTTCATAGCTAACATCCTTATATGTTGATAAAACATTTAATGCATTTCCTTTAACTGGATTTGGATACAACTTAATCTCTTTAATGTTAAAAGAATTATTAACTAATTTTCCTTTAGCTGCAGTACCACTAGTAGTTAAATTAATATTGTCTATAGCAATGTCGGCCTGCCATGTGCTTCCAGTTATTCTATTAAAACGCAACTGTACGCTTCCTCCAACAAATGCCAAAAGATCTATATTAGCAGTTAACCAGGTATTCCCCTTGTTTCCTGTTTCGTTCCAAATACTCGTCCAGGAAGCACCATTGTCTATACTAGCTTCCAATGCAATTGAACCCATATTAGTAGCACCATACATATGATAACTAAAATTAAACATTGCAGATGTTTGCCCACTTAAATCGAAACAAGGTGAATTCAATATAGCTTGTTTGTTTGGATACCCTGTGTTGTTCCCTGAAGCTTCAACAAAAATGTAATAAGTGCCTTGAGTAGCACTTGCTGGTCCTGTATTATTTGAAGGTGTTCCATTAGCATCTATTGTCCAGTTTATATTATCAGCCGTAGACTGTGTCCAAGCTCCTAATGTGTTTTCAAACCCTTCAGTATAAGGGTATGTAGAAATACCTCCTGAACAACTATTAACAACTACTCCCCCTTCAAATACACTTACATCATCAATAGCAATATCTGCTTGCCAAGTCCCACCAACAAATCTGTTAAATCTAAATTGAACACCGCCACCTGTATAAGCAGAAATATCAACATTAGCAGTTTGCCAAGAGTTGCCTTTGTTTCCGGTTTGATTCCATATACTTGTCCAGGTTGCACCATCATCATTACTTGCTTCTAAATCAATTGTTCCCATATTACTTGATCCATACATATGATATTTAAAACTAAATGTTGCAGATGCTAATCCAGATAAATCAAAACAAGGCGAATTAAGAATTGCTCTTTTACTAGGGTAATTAGGGCTTGAAGCTTCAACATAAACATAATATGTTCCCTGAGAAGCACTTGATGGCCCAGTATTACTTGATGGTGTACCATTTGCATCTATCGTCCAATTTATATCATCAGCCGAAGACTGTGACCAAGCTCCTAAGGTATTTTCAAAGCCTTCATTATAAGGGAAAGTAGATATTCCTCCTGCACAACCAGTGGTTGGTTCAGAAACATTAACTGTTCTCGTTACTTGTGTAGCTGCATTACCCGCAGCATCACTTACATTATAAGTTACAACATAAACTCCTGCTATACTTGTATTAACAATGGCTCCTGCTATCACTATATTGGCAGTAATATCCCCATCAATATTATCTGTGGCTGTTGCTCCTTGTTCTGTATAGTTATCACCAACATTCAAGTTAATTGTTGCTGCTCCATTTAACACAATTACTGGGGCGGTTGTATCAGGAGCTACTATTACTGTTCTAGTAACCTCAATAGCGGCGTTGCCTGAAGAATCACTAACATTATAGGTTATAATATACGTCCCTGCTAAATTTGTGTTTACAGTATTGCCTCCTATTATAATACTGGAAGTTAAATCTCCATCAATATTGTCTGTCGCTGTAGCGCCTTGTTCTGTATAAGTGTCTCCTACATTCAAATTAATAGTTGAAGCGCCATTTAATGTAATTACTGGTGCTGTAACATCTGCTGCTACATTAACCGTTCTGGTTACCTCTGTAGCAGCATTGCCTGCCGAATCACTAACATTATAATTTACTAAATACGTCCCTGCTGTGGCTGTATTTACAGCGCCTGTGATTACAATGCTAGCTGTTAAATTTCCATCAATATTGTCTGTCGCTGTAGCGCCTTGTTCTGTATAAGTGTCTCCTACATTCAAATTAATAGTTGAAGCTCCATTTAATGTAATTACTGGTGCTGTAACATCTGGAGTTACATTAACTGTTCTAATAACTTCAGTGGCTGCATTGCCTGCCGCATCGCTAACATTATAGGTAATCACATAAGACCCTAAAATATTTGCGTTTACAGTATCACCTCCTATGATAATATTAGCTGAAATATCACCATCTACATCATCGGTCGCTGTGGCGCCTTGCTCTGTATAAGTATTGCCTTGTTCTAAATTAATGATTGTGGCACCATTTAAAGTAATTACTGGAGCCGTAGTATCTGGTACACCGCTTTGAATAACTACTGTATAATCTTCTACTTCGCCATACGTAAATGTTTCACAAGAGGTTGGAATAGCATTATACTTCATAGATACTCGCATTCTTGTAGCGTTTTCAACCGCTCCTGAAGGAATGGTAAAACTGCCACTCACTGGTGTTGTTTGTGTTGCTGCCTGTGTCCAAACTTGCTCACCTGCATCTGCAAAATCACCATCTCTATTATAATCAATCCAAACGGAATAGCCTTCATTATAAACAGTCCCTGTCCAGGTTGGAGTTACTGTAATCGCATACTGATCTCCTTTTGTTAAAGTTGTTGACGTTGCTGTAAAATCTGAATAAAATTGAGCTCCCGAACTATTATTTATACTGTTTAATTGTACTCTACTTATATATTCATCATTAACATTAGTGCTCGCTGATGAGCAATAATTTAGCTGAACATCGGTTGTTGTAAAGTTAATCGTTCCACTATAAGCCGATGTAGTTGTATCTGGACATTTACTTCTAACCCTAGCTTCATATTGTGTTAATGGACTTAATGATGATAATGCTTGTGAAACACCATTAACAGATATGGTAGTCCAAGATCCCGCACCTACTTGCCTATAATCTAAATCAAAAGAAGCTCCTGCAACTGCAGCCCAACTAAGTGTTGCTGTATTGGTTCCAATACTTGAAGCTGAAAACGCTGCAGGTGTTGTAGCATTACATACAACTTGCCCAGCAATTGTAAAATTAGTATTAGAGATATCGTAGAAAATATGATTAGATCCTCTAACCATAATTCTATTTTGAGTTCCTTGATTATTAGGAACCAAAATATCATGTGAACCATCATTTGGAACTCCTGCTGCTAATGAAATTGGATATGTATTACCTCCATCGGTTGAAAGAAAAATATCTACACTAGCTGCATTAACTCCGTTTCCTGTTGTGCCAGCAACATTCCAAGTTACTGTTTGTGTTGTTCCAGCATTCCAAGTTACATTTGTATTAGGTGCATTGACCAAAAAAGGGCCAGCTGTACCATTAACTGTAATAACTGTATCATCACTATTATTGGCTCCTCCACCAGCTTTATTATCTCTAACAGTTAATCTAAAATTTAATGTACGTGCAACATTTGGAACCGCTTCCCATTGCCATGACGTTGCTCCAGATTTAACAGTTTCTAATCTAGGGAAATATCTTTTTGAGTCGGTTGTTGGGGTATAAGATCTAAATGCAGGACCAGAAGTTGCTGTTGTACTAGGATAGGTTGTTGTAGGTGTTCCGTTATTCATTTGTTCCCACATATAGGTTAAGACATCACCTGTATTAGCATCAGTTGCAGATCCTGTTAATACAAAAGGTGTTCCTTTTGGGATTGTATAATTTGAACCTGCATTTGCTGTAGGTACTGCATTTCCAGTATTGGTATTAGTTTGACAGCTTGTAGATTTTATATAATCTGTTATTTGTTCAATTGAAGCTGAATGAAAATAAGGGTCACTATTTGATTGTACATCTGTTGGGCCAGTAATTCCTGCATAACCCATTATTGTAGATCCACTTCCAGGTTCCATTTGGACTCCAGTACCTTCATTACTATGTGTAAATGTATGATTTGCTCCAAATTGATGCCCAAACTCATGTGCTACATAATCTACATCAAAAGGGTCTCCTTCAGGAACTGTTCGTGAGGTCCATCCACTCCCTTTTTGTCCATTAACACATACACAGCCAATACATCCTGCGTTACCATTGTTTTGAAGGTTAGCAAATAAATGTCCTACATCGTAGTTTGCTTCACCTATAACACTAGTTAAAGTGCTTTGAAGTGCACTATTATACCCAGAAGTAGTATTACCATAAGGATCGCTATTAATACTAGTATAAATCACATCATCTGTATTTGGAATTAAAACCATTGTTAAATTAAAATCACTTTCAAATATACCATTGACTCTCGTCATAGTAGTGTTTATTGCCGCTAAAGCCAATGCTTTTGTGCCTCCATGGTAAGTGGTATATTCTCCTGTTGCAGAAACCGCTAATCTATAAGTTCGTAAAACGCCATCATCTGCATTTCTTAATACACTATTTCCAGAAATCACCTTCTTTGCTTTTGTGGTAACTTCACATTCAAAATCACTAAAATCAGCTATTCTATCGCTCCTTTTGTATGCTGTATATTGCAATTTATCGCTTGTAACGGGTTCAATAAACGCCGCTTCACTATTAGCCGATAGCCTCATGCTTTGTAGTCCTAAAGGCGAGACGCTAAAACGTATTCTTGCACTTGGATCTTCAACTCCTTGACCTGCATACGATTTAATCTCAGGATACTTAGCACTCAACTTAGGATCCATAACTGGAGCTTCCATAATTCTATAATGTTCTAAAACCCCTTCGTGGTTTGGAAAAGCTATAATCAAGTTTGATTGCCCTGAAAATTTCCCTCTTAGAGGTGCCTCCTTCAGTACCTTTTTCATTTCTTTAAGATTCAGGCTATAAGTTTGAATCATTGGTAAAGATTTTTTAGAAGACATGATTTTTTTGTTATTAGCTAGAGATTCCTTTTGCCAAAAATTATTGTTTTGACCAAAGGTTAGTGTAGTACTAATAAATACAATAAGCAGTAGTAGTGTTTTCTTCATATTTAATAAATTAAAAAAGTTAAATTTTTTTGAAAATAGTAAAATTATAATGATTGATTTAGGTTTTTTTAATAAAACCTTATAGATTTTTTTAAATTACGGTTTTCCCATAATATCACTGAAGAAAAATCTTATTTATTGTTATATGCCGATTAATTTTATACTGTTAAACATGGTTAAAAAACGACAGCTTACTGTTAAAAAACCTTGAGGTTTCATTTACTATTAACTCTATTGTTTCAAAAGTAATTAACAACCAATAATAGCCTTACAAACAAGGCTAAGTTTTTGTGGCGAATCATTTTCGGCTTGGGTTATTTGGGTACAAGCACACTCCTCAATTTACTAAATAAACTAAAAGATTATAGCATGAACAGTTTTTTTACTAAACGCAAAAGACTCCTTAGGAGTCTTTTTGTGTTTTGAATGCTAGTAAAAATTGTTTTAAATCTATAAGTAGGTTCTGGTAGATTTGGGGCAACATTCATAAGTTAAATTCATGGTAGATTTGAGGCAAATCTGTTATTTTTTTGGTTTGTTTGGGGAATGCTAATATGAAACAAATATTTCAATTATCAGTTTAAATACAGAATAAATCGACAAAATACATTATATTTTAACATTTGCCTTCTAATAAATCTGTAAACTGTCTATTTATCATCAAAGGTTTTTATTTTTAAGATAACTAATTCTATGATATTTCAGGAATAGGTTCTTTGTGAATTAAATACTCATTTCAGGAATATCTCCATCAATAATTAAAGTTCCTTCGGTGGCATTTATAATGTCTTCTACTGAAACACCTGGTGCTCTTTCCAGTAATTTAAAGCCTCTATTAGTAACCTCAATTACCGCTAAATTGGTGACTATTTTTTTTACACATGCCACGCCTGTTAATGGCAAAGAGCATTTTTTAAGTAGTTTGGATTCGCCTCGCTTATTTGTATGCATCATAGCAACAATAATGTTTTCGGCGCTTGCCACCAAATCCATAGCACCTCCCATGCCTTTTACCATTTTTCCGGGTATTTTCCAATTGGCAATATCACCATCTTCTGAAACCTCCATGGCACCCAATATG
Source organism: uncultured Flavobacteriaceae bacterium (assembly GCA_963975205.1). GTDB lineage: Bacteria > Bacteroidota > Bacteroidia > Flavobacteriales > Flavobacteriaceae > Pontimicrobium. Next base: position 36,369 of record CAXBFU010000007.1, read on the forward strand.
GTTAGGTCAACATGCTGTCCTCTAATCATTGCAAAACTAGCGGCCGAATCAAAAAAACTAGCTCCAGGTAAGGTTGTTATGGTTTGCTTACCTGCATTGATGATGTCGGCATCTTCTTCGCCTTCAAAAGGGAAAGGTCCCATTCCCAAAACACCATTCTCACTTTGAAATTCAACTTCAATATCATCTCTAACATAATTAGCTACTAATGTTGGAATGCCAATTCCTAAGTTTACGTAGTAACCGTCTTGTACTTCCTTTGCAATTCGCTTTGCAATTCCGTTTTTATCTAACATAATTTTGTCATTCCTGCGAAAGCAGGAATCTTTTTAATTGAAACTTAATATTTTAAAAGTGGATTCCTGGCTCCGCAGGAATGACATACACTTTATTTAACTTGGTTTTCTTACGGTTCTTTGTTCTATTCGTTTTTCATATTTCTCCCCTTGGAAAATGCGTTTTACAAAAATACCAGGAATATGTATTTGATTTGGATCTAATGTTCCAACTGGTACTAATTCTTCAACTTCGGCTACTGTTATTTTAGCAGCACCACACATATTTGGATTAAAATTTCTTGCAGTTCCCTTAAAAATTAAGTTTCCAGCCTCATCACCTTTCCAAGCTTTTACAAAAGCAAAATCGGCTTTAAAGGCATGCTCCAAAACATACATTTTTCCATCAAACTCTCTAGTTTCTTTTTCTACGGCTACTTCTGTACCATATCCAGCTGGTGTGTAAATAGCAGGAAATCCAGCTTGAGCAGCTCTACAGCGTTCAGCCAATGTTCCTTGTGGGATTAATTCTACTTCAAGCTCTCCACTTAGCATTTGGCGTTCAAACTCATCGTTTTCTCCAACATAAGAAGAAATCATTTTTTTTATTTGATGTTTTTTGAGCAGTAATCCCAATCCAAAATCATCGACACCAGCATTATTTGAAATGCAAGTAACACCTTTAACTCCTAACTTCACTAATTGCGCAATGGCGTTTTCAGGAATTCCCGACAAGCCAAAACCGCCAAGCATGAAGGTCATATTATCTTTTACACCCTCTAATGCCTTAGTGACATTATCTACCTTTTTATTAATCATTTTTTACAAATCTATTTATGACAGAAATTTACAAAATAAAAAAACCATTCTAAAGAGAATGGCTTGTGTTTTTAAAAATCAATTTTAGGATCATCGATCTTACCTTTTTTAGAAAGTTTTGATTTGTCTTTATATTCGTCACAATCTAAAATAATAGCTAACTCATTTGGTTTTTCAAATTCTTCTTTGGAGATATTTAATGTTTCATCGGCATAACAGCTTTTCATATACAAAGCCCATATTGGCAATGCCATGGATGCGCCTTGCCCATAGGTAATACTTGCAAAATGCACTGCCCTATCTTCGGCACCTACCCAAACGCCTGTTACTAAATTAGGCACCATTCCCATAAACCATCCATCACTTTGGTTTTGTGTGGTTCCTGTTTTTCCTGCTATTGGGTTATCAAATTCATAAGGATAGCCTGTGATGATTTCTTTATAGACTGGATCAGATCCATAAGTATGGCGAAGTCTTGTTCCTGAGCCTCCTTGAGTTACACCTTCGAGTAAATTCACCGTTACATAAGCTACTTCTTCACTTAAAACATCTTTTGTTTCTGGAGTAAACTGAAATAAAACCGTTCCATTTTTATCTTCAATTCTGGTCAACACTACTGGTGTAGTATAGACGCCTTTATTTGCAAAGGTGGAGTATGCTCCAACCATTTCATATACGCTTATATCTGGTGTTCCTAATGCAATAGAAGGTACAGGAGGGATATCTTGTTCAATCCCTAATTTTTTGGCTAAATCCACAACTGGCTGAGGGCCAATATCGTTCATTAATCTAGCAGTAACTGTATTTACAGAATTTGCTAAGGCTTGTTTAAGGTTTAAATACCCCGAATAGTCACCATTATCATTTCTAGGTGTCCAAGGTTCTGGGTTTCCATACTTGTTGGCTTCAATAGTAATTTGTGATCTTGGTAAGGTATCGCAGGGAGATAAACGCAATTGGTCTATAGCTGCTGCATATACAAAAGGCTTAAAGGTTGAGCCAATTTGACGCTTTCCTTGTTTTACCATGTCGTATTTAAAATGACGATAGTTCATGCCTCCAACCCAAGCTCTAACATGTCCTGTTTGTGGTTCCATGGACATCATGCCTGGGCGTAAAAAATGTTTGTAATAACGCATGGAATCCATTGGAGTCATAACCGTATCTATTTCGGCATATTTTCCTTCTTTCCAAGAAAAAATGCTCATTTCTGTAGGTTCGTTAAAAGACTTGTAAATTTCTTCTTCTGGCTTATTGAGGTCGTATTTCATGTGTCTCCAACGCTCTGATCGTTTAATTGAAACTCGCAATAAAGTATCTATAGCTCCATAGGTAAGGTCTAGGAATGGTGCTGTTGGGTTGCGTCTTTTAGTGTTTTGATTAAAAAACTCTGCTTGTAACCTTGGCATATGTTGTGCAACAGCATCTTCGGCATATTTTTGCATTCTGGAATCGATAGTGGTATAAAACTTTAAACCATCTTTATAAATGCTGTATTTAGTGCCATCTGGTTTTGTATTATTAGGGTCGTTTGCCCATTTTTTAAGTTCTTCCTGCAAATAAGCTCGAAAATATGTAGCTATTCCATGATTATGCGATTGGGGTGTGTATTTTAAACCCAACTCTGTTTGTTGAAGTGAATCTTTGACTTCTTGAGTTATATAGCCATACTTTGCCATTTGTGCCAAAACAACGTTCCGCCTGTTTTTGGTACCTTCTGGATTTCGGTGATCTCTAGGGTTATAAAGTGATGAGTTTTTAAACATGCCTACCAACATGGCAGCTTCTTTTAAATCTAAATCTTGAGGTTCTTTATCGAAATATATACTCGCAGCCGACCGAATACCATCGGCATTATTCCCAAAATCATAAATATTAAAATATTGAGCGATTATTTCCTCTTTGGTGTATTGGCGCTCCAAACGTGTTGCAATAACCCATTCTTTTATTTTTTGGGTTGCTGTTTCTAATTTGTTTTTTGACCGCACTCCAACAAATAACTGTCGCGCTAATTGCTGGGAAATGGTACTTGCTCCTCCTTTTTTTCCTAAATATGCAAAGGCTCTCAATGTGCCTCGAGCATCTATTCCTGCATGCCTATGAAAACGAGCGTCTTCTGTAGCGATTAATGCATCAACTAGGTGTTGCGGTAACTCATCGTAACCAACTGGTGTTCTATTATCGTTTAGATAAAATTTTCCTAATGTTTCTCCATCATGTGAAATGATTTCGCCCGCTAAATTAGTGTTTGGATTTTCCAATTGCGTATGATCTGGCATTTCGCCAAAAGCTCCCCAAGCTGCTAGTTGGAAAATCAAAAAGAATCCGACAATTCCTGCTCCAAATAGTATCCAGAACCAACGAATATATTTTGAAAAATTGTTTATGCTTTCTTTTTTCTTTTTTGTAGCCATGTATTAATTACTGTTTTGGGGTGTTTCTATTCTAAAACCAATATCTGTTATACCTTCGAGATTTTCAACGCCTTTAATTTGTCCGTTTTCTCGCATTGCGTGTTGAATTTTAACTAGGTAATCGCCAGCTTCAGAAAACACAACACCTTCTTTATACCAAAGTTTATTCTCTTTAACATCAGAAAATCCTGAGCCTAAAAACTCACCATTTGGTTTCGTCATTTCATACTCCAGAGTGTCTCTTACCTTTTTCCCATTAGGAAAATTTATCTCGACAATTAAAAACAAATTACTGTATTTGTAATCGCTTGTATTTCTAAGATTTACATATAAATCGTAGGGTTTTAACGAATCTGGTGGTGTAATATAAAACTCGACGATAGAGTCCTTATGCCATTGATTGGGAACTGATTGATATTCGTCAAAAATACGATTGGAATCACAAGCTGTAATCCCAATGCAAAGGATTACTAAAAACCAAAAAAAATTATTTCGCATTGTTTTTAGATCTTCTTTTGTTTCTGCTTCTATTATTTCTACGTTTTTTTGAGCGTTTTGGACTATCAAAGCGTGTTAAACTATCTTGACCTACAACGTTTTCAAAATCTGTTTTAGTGTCTTCTATAAGATCTAGGGCGTATTCTTCAAGACTAGTCACTTTTTTCTTCTTAGAATTAATTTCTATTATTTCGTTGGCTTGATTGGTTGTGAGTTTGTGCCAATTCATCCATTCGCCTTCATAAGCATACCACATGTACCCTTTAAAAATATCGGTTTTTTGGCAGACACCAACACCTTTTTCTGTTTGAAGTTTAATTTCGGTCTTAGGGAAACTTTTCAATGCATCTAAATAGGTGTCTAATTCGTAATTTAAACAGCATTTTAATTTTCCACATTGTCCTGCCAGTTTTTGAGGGTTTAATGATAATTGCTGGTAGCGTGCAGATGAGGTGCTCACCGAACGAAAATCTGTTAACCACGTAGAGCAACAAAGTTCCCTTCCGCAGGATCCAATACCGCCTAGTCTCGCTGCTTCTTGACGAAACCCTACTTGTTTCATTTCGATTCTAGTTCTAAATTCTCTAGCAAATACCTTAATGAGTTCTCTAAAATCAACACGTTCTTCGGCGGTATAATAGAATGTTGCTTTACTTGCGTCGCCTTGGTATTCGATATCGGAAATTTTCATTTGCAACTTAAGGTCTATAGCAAATTGGCGTGCCTTAACTTTCATGGCTTCTTCTTTATCTCTTGCAGCAGACCATATATCTATATCTCTTTGTGATGCTTTTCTATATATTTTAAAAACTTCTTCGGGTGTTTCGCTTATGTTTTTTCGCTTCATTTGCACGCGAACCAATTCGCCTACAAGCGTTACCATGCCAATATCATGTCCTGATTGAGCTTGAGTAGCCACAACATCTCCAATGGTTAACGATAAATTTTCGGTGTTTTTATAGTAGTGTTTCCTTCCGTTTTTAAAACGCACCTCAACCCAATCAAAGGGTTTTTCTCCGTTAGGAAGCGACATGTTTGAAAGCCAATCAAAAACAGTTAGTTTATTACAACTATCTGTACCGCAAGTGCCATTGTTCTTGCATCCTTTGGGCTGACCGTTTTTACCAGTTGAGCAACTGTTACAAGCCATATATTTTTATATATTGATTCAGATGAATACTAATTATTCCCTGAAGAAAGTTCATAAATCCTTTAAAAAGGTAAAGATAAGATTATTATACAGACTTTTAAAGAAGCTTATTGAATTTAGATGTTCTTTACGCTAATAATGTTTACTGGACAGGCTTTTGCTGCTTTTTCACAATTGCTAAATATAACATGATCGTTGGATTTTAATGTAAAAAAGCCTTTTTTATCTTTTGAATGCAACAATACTGATTTACCATCTCTTTTAGACATTCTAAATTGATTTGGAGCCAATTCCACACAATAATTACAACCAATACATTTGTTTCGTTGAAGTGTAATAACAACCATTAAGCCTCCAATTTATTTTCTACGATTTTGTATAATTTGTCTGAAGGTCTAATTCTAAAATCTAACGGAATAGTTACCGAATCGCCTTTTGAGCCTTTGTCTAATTTCTCGTCATTCACTAACATTTCCTTAACTTCTATTTCTTTAGCTCCTGTGGTCGGTCCAGTAACTAAAATGGTGTCGCCAATAGCTATATCGAAGGCTTCAATTTTAAATTCACCAATATTTGCTTTTGTAAAAAAGTGAACCCCTTTCCCGATGTACACCTTTTTTTGTGTGGCATGCGATCCTGAACCTTTGCTCCATTCACCTAGTTTTTGACCCAAATAATAGCCGTTCCAAAACCCACGATTATAAACTTTTTCAAGTTCTTGCATCCAATTTATCACTTCTTCTTTATTATATTTTCCATTTTCTATACTATCGATTGCTTCTCGGTAACACTTAATAACCTTTGCAACGTACTCTGGAGCTCTACCTCGCCCTTCAATTTTTAAAACTTTTATTCCTGCATCAGCTATTTGGTCAAGAAAATCGATGGTACATAGGTCTTTTGGCGACATGATATACTCGTTGTCCAACTCCATCTCAAAACCTGTTTCTTGATCGATGACCGTATATTTTTTTCGGCAATTTTGTTTACAAGCACCTCTGTTTGCAGAAGAATTGTGCGAATGTAAGCTAATATAACATTTTCCAGAAACTGCCATACAAAGAGCACCATGACCAAAAATTTCAATTTCAACAAGTTTCCCTGAAGGCCCTTTTATTTGTTCTTTTTCAATTTGCTCGGTAATCTTTTTAACTTGGCGTAAACTAAGCTCCCTACTTAACACCATCGTATCGGCAAACATTGCATAGAACTTTACCGTTTCAATGTTTGTGATATTAATTTGTGTAGATATATGAACTTCCATCCCTATTTCCCTTGCTGAAGCAATAACTGCTTGGTCCATAGCAATGACTGCTGTAATATCAGCTTCTTTTGCTTTTTTGATGAGTGTTTTTACAATAGAAAGATCATGATCGTAAATAATGGTGTTTAATGTAAGATAGGTTCGAGTATTTTTTTCTTTACAGCGTCTTGAAATTTCTGTCAAGTCATTTAAGGTGAAATTAATGGAGGCTCTTGCTCTCATGTTTAATTGTTCCACACCAAAATAAACCGAATCTGCTCCATTATCCAGTGCGGCTTGAAGCGATTCAAAATTTCCGGCTGGTGCCATTAACTCTATTTTCTGCATTATAGATATGTTATTTTTTATCGACTTTTAAAGTCTCAAAAATATTTCTTAAATCTTTTTTAAAAAGTAAATGATTTGCTCTTCCTTTTTTGAATATGTCATTGCTATTGCCTTGACCTTTTCTAAGAGCTTTTTGTTCTTCGTAAGGTAATGCGTGTATGTCTTTACAATTGGTTGAACAGCAGTTGTTCATCTCCTTCTTACAAGCATGACACTGAATAAACAACAAGTGGCAAGCGTCATTAGCACAATTGGTGTGTACATCAAAGGGATTACCACATTGGTGGCATTGTGCTATAACAGCATCACTTATTTTTTCGGCGCGACGGTCATCAAACACAAAGTTTTTTCCAATAAATTTATTTTCCAATCCCTTGTCATTTACCTGTCGTGTGTATTCAATGATGCCACCTTCCAATTGATATACATTTTTAAACCCTTTATGCTTAAAATACGCACTCGCTTTTTCGCAACGAATTCCTCCTGTGCAATACATAACAAGTTTTTTGTCTTCTTTGTGGTTTTTTAAATCTTCTTCAATAATATCTAAAGATTCTCTAAAGGTATCAACATCTGATGTCATAGCGTTTTTAAAATGTCCAATTTCACTTTCGTAATGATTACGCATATCAACCAAGACGGTATTTTTATCCTCAATTAGTTCGTTAAACGCTTTGGCTCCAACATGAATTCCTTTATTAGTAACATCAAACGTATCATCATTTAAACCATCTGCAACAATTTTACGACGCACTTTTACTTTAAGTTTTAAAAAGGACATGTTGTCTTGCTCTATAGCAATGTTTAGTCTAATTCCTTTCAAAAAACTTATTGTATCGAGGTGTGTTTTAAATTCGTTGAAACGATCTGCTGGAAGTGAAAGTTGTGCATTTATACCTTCGTTAGCAACATAAATTCTTCCTAAAACATCTAGTTGATTCCAAGCAACAAATAATTGATCTCTAAATTCTTGAGGATTGCCTATTTTGGCATATTGATAAAAAGAAAGTGTTAATCGATCTTTATTAGCTTTTTCGATTAATTCTGTCCTTTCTTTTGCACTTAATTTATTGTACAGTTGCATGCTATACTAATTTAAGGTTAAAGAATATTTTGGCAAAGGTACTGCTTTTGATTAAAAGGCAATGGTTTGCATAAAAAAACACTTTAAATTTCAATTTAAAGTGTTTTTTTTAGACTAACTCGTTATACAATATTTTTAACTCTTCTTATAAATTAAATCATTGAATCGAGCTAACCACCATCGGCCTTAAAACTACCATTTATACAAATGGAAATAAAAAGACCAAATCTGGTTGTTGTTAAGGTTTTTTTAAAAAATTTCATAGCAAACTTTCCCAGTTACTAAATAGTAGATGTGAAAAGTTGAAAAAGGTTGCGTCACACAATTGTATTGTCTAAAAGATGTATTATTTTAGCATCAATTAGAAACGAAATTTAAAAGAAATGAGCAAGGAAAAAGAAGCAAAATTAAAAGCATTAAAACTTACATTGGATAAGTTGGATAAAGCCTACGGAAAAGGAACCGTAATGAAAATGAGCGATCAAGCAATTGAGGACATTGATTCTATTTCTTCTGGTTCGTTAGGTTTGGATATTGCTTTAGGAGTTGGCGGTTATCCTCGTGGTAGGGTTATAGAAATATATGGTCCGGAATCTTCAGGGAAAACAACCTTAACGCTTCATGCAATTGCCGAAGCACAAAAAGCTGGAGGTATTGCCGCTTTTATTGATGCAGAGCATGCTTTTGATAGGTTTTATGCTGAAAACTTAGGTGTAGATATCGATAACTTGATTATTTCACAGCCTGATAATGGTGAACAAGCACTTGAAATTGCCGATAATTTAATCCGTTCGGGCGCTATTGATATTGTAGTCATAGATTCTGTTGCTGCATTAACCCCAAAAAGTGAAATTGAAGGTGAGATGGGAGATTCAAAAATGGGGCTACATGCGCGTTTGATGTCTCAAGCACTACGTAAACTAACTGCATCTATTAGCAAAACACATTGTACTGTAATATTTATTAACCAACTACGTGAAAAAATTGGTGTTATGTTTGGCAACCCAGAAACAACCACTGGTGGTAATGCTCTTAAATTTTATGCTTCAGTTAGATTAGATATTCGTCGTTCAACTCAAATAAAAGATAGTAATGGAAGCGTTCTTGGAAACAAAACACGAGTTAAAGTTGTGAAAAATAAAGTCGCTCCACCATTTAGAATGGCAGAGTTTGATATTATGTATGGTGAAGGAATTTCCAAAGTTGGTGAGGTTCTAGATATCGCTGTAGATAATGAAATTGTAAAGAAGAGTGGGTCTTGGTTTAGTTATCAAGAGGCTAAACTTGGCCAAGGTAGGGACGCTGTAAAAAATATGCTAAAAGACAATCCGGATTTAATGGATGAACTTGAAGAAAAAATAAAGGCATAATTTAGAAAAATAAATAAAAATAAAAAATCCCGCTAAGTCGGGATTTTTTATTGTACAACGCAACCTTTTTCAACTTTTCACATCTAGTTAATAAATAACCCAAAATATGTGATGAAAAAAACACTCCTATTTAGTTTTATTTTTATGTTGACGTTTTCCTGTAGTTTAGATAACGACAATGAACTAAATGTCTACTCCGAATTTGTGCCAATTCAAAGTGCCAGTTTTCCAGATTATTTTGAATTTGGTCAAATATACCAAATTACCTATAATTATTTAAGACCAAGTACTTGTTATAGTTTTAGGGATTTATATTATTTAAAAGAGGATAACACAAGAACTATTGCAGTTATTGCACATGTTTTGATAAGTGATAATTGTGAGCCTTTAGTTGATGAAAATATAGAACGCTCATTTGATTTTAAAGTTAATGAGCAGACAGGGTCAACCTATTTTTTTAAATTTTGGCAAGGAGAAGATGAAGATGGTGAAGATATATTTGTAACTTATGAAATAAGAGTACAATAAAATTTAAATTAATTAACAATGTAATAGTTGAGTTTAGAACAGCTCATACAAAAATGTAAAAATAATGATACTGAGGCTCAAAGTGATTTATATAAGCTCTTTTCGAGTAAATTATTTACACTTTGTTTAAAGTATTCAAGGGATTATGCAGAGGCCGAAGATAATCTGCAAGACGCTTTTGTGACAATTTTTAAAAAAATATCACAATATAGTGGTAAAGGATCTTTGGAGGGTTGGTTAAAACGAATCACTATTAATACTGCTTTACAACGTTATAGAACCCAAAAGGTTTTTGACATAGTTAATGAAGATCAAATAGAAGATGTTCATATTGAAGTAGAAACGGAAACTGTAGATCTTGATTTTTTATTGAAATCAATACAAGAGCTTCCTGACAGATACAGATTAGTGTTTAACCTCTATGTATTAGATGGATATTCCCACAAAGAGATTAGTGAGATGTTAGACATAACTACAGGAACCACAAAATCCAATCTTGCAAGGGCGAGAAAAGTTTTAAAAGATAAAATAGAAAATTACATGGCGAATTTTAATTCGCAATCATTATGAAAAATGAAAAAAAGCATATTGATAGATTGTTCCAAGAAGGATTAAAAAACTTTGAAGCAACCCCTAACCCTTATGTTTGGGAAAATATTTCGGAACAATTACTTACCAACAAAAAACAACGTAAAGTAATCCCTTTATGGATAAAATTTTCGGCAATTGCCGCAGGTTTACTTTTATTATTTACTTTGGGCAACAATCTTTTTTTTCAGGATAACAACTCAACTCAAAAGGTAAATGAAACCATTGTTGATACTGAACCACAAAACAAGCAAGATGCCAATGAGTTGGACAACTCTTTAGGTTCAAATACTATTGATTCTAATAACAACACGAACAAAGAGAATTTAGCTAATGAAGATTCTAAATTAAAAGAAGCCAATGACTCATCAAAAGGTGTGAGAATAGGTTCAAAAAATACTAATATCAATAAAAATGAGCCTATTGTTGCTAAAAACAATTCGAAGTCAACTTTAAATGATAGTAAACTTAATACATCAATTAAAAAGGAATTAACAGACGAGTTAACTAAACAAGAACCCAATAATACAGTTACATCCAATTCTAAAAAGAATAATACCGATGAGTCTCAAAAAAACAGTATTAGGGAGGAATTATTAAAAGCAACAGACATTAATACAGCAGTTGCAAAAAAAAATGAAATAAGCAACATTAAAAAGACTTCTATTGAAGATGCAATTGCTAAAAACAACAAAGCAAAAGAAGCAGAAGATGATTTGGATGTAGGCGATGAAGTTACTAACCGTTGGAGCGTTGCGCCAAATATTGCTCCTGTCTATTTCAATACTCTTGGAGAGGGTTCTTCTATTCACAACCAATTTGTTAGTAATACAAAAACAGGCAATATAAATATTAGTTATGGTATATCCACAAGTTATGCCGTTAACAATAAGCTTCAAATTCGTGCAGGAATTCACAAAGTAACTTTAGGATATCGTACTAACGAGGTTATTGCATTCAACAATATTCAGGCTAGATCGGGAAATAATTCTTACGGTAACATTAAATTTAACAATACCTCTAACGATGTTTCTTTTTTAAGTGTTAGCCAAATGGAAACAACATCTATGTCACGATTTTTATTGGACAGCCCAACTACTTCTATTAGTCAAGAGCTAGATCTATTAGAAATTCCTTTAGAAATTCAATACAAAATCACAAATACCAAATTAGGAATTAACGCTATTGGAGGTTTTAGTGCGTTATTTTTAAATTCAAACGAAATTTATTCAACGGTAGATGGCAATAGCACTTTAATTGGTAAGGCAACAAATATTAATAATTTGAGTTATAGTGCTAACCTTGGATTTGGTTTTAACTACAAGTTATCTAATAAATTAAATTTAAATCTTGAACCTATGTTTAAATATCAATTAAACACTTTTAGAAATACTTCTGGCAATTTTAAGCCTTATTTTATAGGAGTATATTCCGGTTTAAGCTTTAAGTTTTAAGAATTTTAGTTGGTTAGGTTGGTTATTGTACTTCTGCTTAGAAGTGTCAATAATTTTAAAAACCACTCTGTTTGGAGTGGTTTTTTTATGATTGCAATTCTCGTAAAATAACACCTCTAGAAACACTATTAAGTTGTTTTGTGTCTTCTATTTTTAAATGTTCTGTTTTAAAAAATTTATGAACTTTAACTCGTAACACCCCTGGGCCTCCACTAAATAAATTATATGAAAACCGTTTTTTGTTATCATAAAAAGTTATAGGGACAATTGAAATTTTATGATTAATAGCTAGCCTAAAAGCACCATCTTTAAAATCGTCCAATATTACACCCTCTTCAGGGACTAACCCTTCTGGAAAAATACATATACTAGTGCCTTGTTGTAATCTTCTTTGTGCTCTTAAAAAAACTGCTTGCCTACTTTTGGCGCTACTTCTATCTACTAAAATGCAGGTTTTTTTATAGAAAAATCCAAAAAGCGGAATTTTTGCTAATTCCTTTTTACCAACAAATACAAATGGGTTGTTTTTAACTGTAATAAGCATGAGCATAATATCTATCATAGAAGTATGATTGGCAATTAACATATAGCTTTTGCCTTTTTCAATCTCCTGTTCATGTGTAATTTTCCATGGCAAACCCATTCCAATTAAAATAAACTTAGCCCAAATACGCGCTAGTTTAAAAAAGAATGGATACCACCTTTCATTAGAAATTGAGAATACTAAAAAAGGAAATAAAATAATGATTGGAACCGCAACCAATACATAGAACCAAATACGATATAAAATCCAGAAAGGATATTTTAGAAATTTCATCTACATCAAAACTACTAAAATAATTGAGCTATTCTATCAAAAAAATTACCTTTGCTTCATGTTTAACTAAAATAAGATTTTCGCTTTTGCGGAAAATAAATATGGCAAGAATACTAACGGGTGTACAAAGTACAGGAACGCCACATTTGGGAAATCTTTTAGGGGCAATTATCCCTGCAATACAAATGAGTAACGATCAAGGCAACGAATCGTTCCTTTTTATTGCTGATATGCACTCATTAACTCAAATAAAAGATGCCGAACTGTTAAAGCACAATACCTATTCTACAGCTGCTGCTTGGTTGGCATTTGGATTAGATATTGATAAAACCGTTTTCTATCGCCAGAGCGATGTGCCACAGGTTACTGAATTATCTTGGTATTTAAGTTGTTTCTTCCCATATCAACGACTCACTTTAGCACATAGTTTTAAAGATAAAGCAGATAGACTAGAAGATGTAAACGCAGGTTTATTTACCTATCCAATGCTTATGGCTGCCGATATACTTTTATATGATGCCAATATTATTCCTGTTGGAAAAGATCAATTACAACATATTGAAATGACACGTGATGTAGCGTCGCGTTTTCATGCAAAAGTTGGAGACACCTTTGTAATGCCTGAAGCTGATGTGCAAAAAAATACCATGTATGTTCCGGGAACTGATGGTGGAAAAATGAGCAAAAGCCAAAACAACATTATCAATTTGTTTTTACCAGACAAACAACTACGCAAACAAATAATGAGTATTGCTACAGACAGTACGCCCTTGGAAGAACCTAAAGATTGGAAAACTTGTAACTGCTTTGCAATTTATAAGTTAGTAGCAACTGAAAATCAAATTGAAGACATGAAAACCAACTACGAACAGGGTGGTTATGGTTATGGCCATGCCAAACAGGCTTTGTTTGAATTGTTAATTGATAAATTCTCAACTGAAAGAGAACGGTATAATTACTACATGGATAACCTCAACGAAATTGATAAAGCTTTGGCTTTTGGTGCTGAAAAAGCCAAAGTGGTGGCTGATGATGTTTTAAAACGTGTGAGGGTTAAGGTTGGGTATTAGATTATTTCAAACTGTTTCCCAGGCAATGGTCTCACGACACCTTTTAACTCCATATTTAATAAAATAGAAGCCACTCTAAACGTTGGCATATTGCATTTTAAAGCAATAATATCGAGTAATTCTTTGCCATTGTCTTTTAAAAAATTATAAATCAACTTTTCGTCAGTATCAAGTTCTACAAACAATTGTTTTTGCACTGGTTTTTTTTCTTCAGCAAGTTTCCAGTTTAGAATATAGGGTATATCTTCAGGTTTTGAAAGTAAATGCGCACGTTGTAGTTTAATTAAGTTATTGCACCCAACGCTCTGTGAGTCTGTAACACGACCAGGAACTGCAAATACTTCACGGTTGTATGAGTTTGCAATATCGGCAGTCACCAAGCTTCCGCCTTTTTCGGCAGATTCTATTACTATGGTTGCTTCACTTAATCCAGCAATAATCCTATTTCGCTTTAAAAAGTTATTTCTATCAAACTCATCTGTACTCCAAAAATCGGTAAAAAAACCTCCATGTTGTTCAATATCAAAAACATATTTTTTATGAGCCTTGGGGTAAATTTGATTTAAACCATGAGCCAAACATCCAATTGTTTGCAAATTATGTTTTAAGGCTGTTTTTTGAGCAGTAATATCTGTTCCGTAAGCAAATCCGGAAACTATAATTGGGTTATAAGGTGCTAATCGTTCTATAATCGCTTCACAATTGGCAATGCCTTGTGTTGTAATTTTTCTTGCGCCTACAATGCTAATTATGTGCTGGTTTTGAATAGTAATATTTCCTTTCTGAAATAATAACATAGGCCCATCAACGCAATGCTTTAATCGCTCTGGGTAACTGCTCTCCATAAAATAATGACTAACAATATTATGCTCCTTTATAAACTCCAATTCTTTTTCGGCGTTTTGCAGTAATATGTCTTTATGCAAATCACTTAGTGCATATCTACCAATACCTCCAATTTTAAGCAAATTTTGCTTCTTTTCGTTTAACACGGCTTCTGGCGAACCACAATGCGCTATTAATTTTTTGGCTGTAATGTCACCAATATTAGGTGCATTTTGTAGGGCTAAAGCAAATAATAAATTAGTATTGGACATGCATATAATTGAATTACAGCGTACAAGAAACTAAAAATTACATTGTTAATAAATAGTTAGAGGAACTTTTTTACGGATTGAAAAATTTTTAACTTTGTTTCTATGCAATTGGAAACCTATATAAGCGATTTGTTATACAGATATGAATGTGTTATTATTCCAGATTTTGGTGCATTTTTAACACAGCCTGTATCTGCAAAACTCAATACTTCAAGCAATACTTTTTACCCTCCTAAAAAAGTATTGTCATTTAATGAACAGCTTAAGAACAATGATGGCTTGTTGGCAAATTATATAGCTGATGTTGAAAAAACGCCTTATGAAGTTGCGGTAAAAAAGATTGCAAAAAAAACAAAATCTCTTAAATCTTATTTAGCACAAGGTGAAACCTTGTCTTTTAAAAATATTGGCGATATTAGTTTAAATAACGAAGGTAACATTACATTCCAGCCTTCATACCATTTAAACTATTTAACTGATGCTTTTGGCTTAGCACAATTCGTATCTCCAAACATTACAAGAGAAGCTTATAAAGGGCACGTTGAAAACATTGAAAAAGCTGTACCCCTTACAATTACTCAAGAAAAACGCAAATCTCGAAATTACTTAAAATATGTAGCTATTGCTGTTATAGCGTTAGCTTTAGGCGGCTTTGTGGCGTCTAACTATTACGTTAACCAAATTGAAACGCACAATCAATTAGCTCAAAAAGAAGCCACTCAAGAAATAGAAAACAAAATTCAACAAGCAACGTTTATAATTGAAAATCCTTTACCAACTGTTACTCTAAATGTTGCAAAACAAAGCGGTAATTTTCATATTGTTGCAGGTGCTTTTCGTGTAGAAGATAATAGCGAAAAAAAGCTAAAGCAACTACAAGCCGAAGGCTTTAGCGCAAGAAAAATTGGCGCCAATAAATATGGCTTACACCAAGTAGTGTATTCTAGCTACGAAACAAGAGCTGAAGCCAAGCGTGAGCTTTATAAAATTAAAAAAACGCACAATCCTGATGCTTGGTTATTAGTAAAAAAACTTAATTAATTTTTACTTCTTTAGTTGTTAAAAGCAGCTTACCTTTGTATTTTTAATATGGGTTTCCGCTTTCGTGGAAATATAAATTAATTAATCTTTAATGGAAGCTAAACATCCTAACGACTCTAAAACAATAATGACAGACTTGGTTTTACCTAGCGAAACCAATCCTTTAAACAACTTATTTGGAGGTGAGCTATTAGCTCGAATGGATCGTGCTGCAAGTATTGCTGCTAGACGTCATTCTAGAAGAATTGTTGTCACAGCTTCAGTTAATCATGTTGCATTTAAACATCCTGTACCATTGGGTAGTGTGGTAACAGTCGAGGCAAAGGTCTCAAGAGCATTTAAATCGTCTATGGAAGTGTATTTAGATGTTTGGATAGACGATAGGGAGTCTGGTGAATGTACCAAAGCCAACGAAGCTATTTATACCTTTGTTGCTGTGGATGAAACTGGTCGTCCGGTAAAAATTCCTGAAATTATTCCTGAAACTAAAGAAGAGCAAATCCGTTTTGATGGTGCTCTTAGACGTAAACAATTAAGTTTAGTCCTTGCTGGAAAAATGAAACCTCATGATGCTACCGAGTTAAAGGCAC
This sequence comes from uncultured Flavobacteriaceae bacterium, assembly GCA_963975205.1. Taxonomy (GTDB): domain Bacteria; phylum Bacteroidota; class Bacteroidia; order Flavobacteriales; family Flavobacteriaceae; genus Pontimicrobium. The sequence continues at coordinate 52,755 of CAXBFU010000007.1, forward strand.
TCTTTTTTAATTAACCTAAATTAAACCTTTTTTTGCTTGATAAGTCTTATAGTAAACCCCAAATACTATGAAATTACTTATAATAATTTTCGGAATTACTCTTATATTTTCTACAACATCTTGCGTATCGCGAGCTGCTGTGCGACCAGCACATACTAATGTTGTGAAAGTTGCACCCAAACACCATAAAATTGTGACTGTAAAAGGGAAACGCTATTACTTTTGGAACGGTAAACATTATAGGAAAACCAAAAAAGGATATATTGTTGTGAGAATGTAACTTAGCGCTTAATCCAATATGCGGGATTCTGCTTTTCTAAACCTTTCCATACACCAAAGCTCAATATAGCTTCGCCAGAAGCTTTGTTAGTACGAACCTCGCCTATTTCTTGTTTTGTTGCTACCTCATCGCCTTTTTTAATATAGATTTTCGATAAATTTTTGTAGATGGTTAAGTAATTACCATGTTTAATAAGAATAGTGTTATTTCCGTTTTTTGGGGTCATAATGTTTAAGACAGTGCCTTTAAACACAGCTCGCACTTTTTCGCCTTTATTGGTCTCTATCCTTACACCATTGCTTTTTATTTTTACTGTTCTATCTATAGGTGAAGGCTTTGTTCCAAAAGGTACTTTAATAAACCCTTCGTTAACTGGCCAAGGTAATTTTCCTTTATTCGCAACAAAATTTGAAGCTAGTACTTTTTCTTCAGGTGTTAAAGAAAATGTTTTCGAAGTGGACGATTTACCAGCTTTTTTATTAGAAGCTGTTATAGCTGCTCTAATTATTTTTTCTATTTCCTTATCTATTTTATCAACTTCTTTTTGGTTTGTTCTAATTTGAGTTCTATACTTACTAATATTTTTACTCACCGAAGCCATTAAGCTCTTATGCTCTTTAAGCTCGTTGTCTAATTCCTTTTTGGCTATTCTATTAGATTCAATTAATTTTTGTTTTGCTTGCTTTTGTGCTTGGAGGTTTTTGTTTAATTCTTGAAGCTTTAGGGTTTGAAGTTTAATTTCTTCACTTTGCTTTTTTTGATAATTTGCATATTGCTTTATGTACTGCAACCGCTTATATGCCTGCTGAAAATTACTGGAAGATAGCAAGAACATAATTTTACTTTCTTCCGACCTGCTTTTGTAAGACTTAACAATCATGGCAGCGTATTCTTCTTTTAAAATCTGTAATCGATTTCTAAGATTGGTGATTTCTTTTTGATTGTTATTAATTTCTCTAGTTAAATTATTTGCTTGTTGATTGGTAATTCTAATTAAATTTTGCCTTACCGAAATTTTATAATTAATGTTGTCAAGATTAGAGAGAATTGTTTTTTGTTCTTTCTTCCCTTGAGACATTAGGCGTTCAAACTGGTTAATTTGCCGCATAAACTCACGACGTTGCGCTTCTAGTTGTTTTTGTTTAGTATTTTGAGCATTTACAAATGCACCACAAACGAATAGAATTAAAAAGAGATATGTTTTATATAAGGGAAAAAATCGCTTTATCATTTAACAACAATTTCTTTGAATCCTGTTGGAATACGAAAAGGAAATCTTAAATCACTATCTAATGAAACTGACTTAAACTCCATATTAATTTGGGTTTCAAAATTACCTTCCAAAGCTATAATATTTACATTTTTTGGTAAAATTTGTTTCCCAACTTTTTGATAATTTTTATAATCTATTTGCAACAGTCTCTGTTTACGACTTTGTGTGATTTGCTGTGAGTCCATTTTAAAATGTGTTGGGTTTAAAAGCATAAATATTTCGAGCAGTTCGCTTTGTCTTTTTGGTTGAAGTAAGTATGATTTTTCATGAATATCTGCTTTGTAATTATTTGCATTTAAGTCAAAAAGAGCTTCTCCAAGCAACAAGTTTTGTACTTTATTAAAATCTAAATCTGTTCCTAAAAGGTCATTAATTAACGAGAAATCACCATCAAAATAGGTATTGTCCAATTTGTTATAAAAGCTCACTTTAGTTGGTGTTATTTTTGCGCGAACAATACCCAAAGTGGCACTTAGCCATATGGTTTTATTTTTTTCCATCCTTAGATTAATACTGTGGGTTTGCCCAATATCTCCTTGTGTATATTCTACTTTGACACGAGATTGAAGGGTCTTGAATTTAGTAAAGGTTTGGGTGTGCTCTTTTATTAATTGGCGCGAGGTTATTTTCTTATCTAGCTCGCCATTGGTTGCTACATTTTTTACCGACTTACAACCAAAACTTAGTATAAGCAATACAAATAATAGTATTTTATTAAATTTTTTCATTGTTTAATTAAAATGCTCTCTGCCTTCTTAGCAAACGCATTAGCTTTGGTAATATTATTAATCATTCGGTATGCTGTACTAAGTTGTTTGTAGAAATCTATTTCCATTTGAGCGTTATCAATTACATAATCAACACCAATTTCTAGTGTCTCTATAGCATCTTTAGGACGATTTAAGTGATTAAATGCTACACCATTGGCTAAATAAATTATGGGTTGCGAAGGAAAGGCATCTAAGGTTTTTTTAGCTAAATCAACCACTTTTTGGTGTTGTTTGCTGTCTATATAAAGTAAAATAACATTTTTAACGACTTCAAAGTTTTCAGAATCTTTGTTTAAGGCCATTTCATAATGTTTCAATGCCATTTCTTTATTCCCTTGTTGTAAATAATATTGCGCCAATTCAATATTTGATTTTCCACTATTATCATCGGCAACTATTGTGGTTACTTCCAATAGGTCGCTTTCATATTCAGGATTGTTTTTTACAAATGACACAAAATCGTTTAAAACTTTTGTTTTAGCATCTGGTTTTATTTTAAGGCTTGTAAGTATAATTTTCATTGAGTTAATAGCCTCTTTTGGGTTATTATCATCCAAATAAAATTTGTACAATGCCAAATGTACTATGTGGGAATTTGGCTTTTTGTTTAAAAGCTCTTTTGCGGTATTAAAAGCCTTTTGTTTGTTACCCAACTCGCTATATCTGTAAATTAATCTAAGGTACAACGCCTCGTTATTAGGATTACTGGCTACACGCTCTTCAAGGTTTTCTATTCTTTCTTTATCTCCTCCTGTAGCATTATAAATTTGATTACGCATAAAATCGCGTGACTCCGAAACACCGTAGTCTTTATCCAACTCATCCAATGTTTTTAGAGCATCTTTATACTTTTTGTTTTTAATATAAAGTGCCACTAGGTCTTCTTTGTAATCTGGGTGGAACTTGACTAATTTTTTTACTGTTTTTAGTGCTTTATTAAAATCATCCTGTTGGTAATACACATCATAAAGTGCATCTAAAAACCATTCGTTTTCAGGTGCTTTATCAATGGCCTTTTTTAGGGCTTCTTCGGCAGCACCAAAGTTTTTGAGTTTTGCATAGTTTTTACCCAATTCAAAATAGATCACTGCCTTTGAGTCGTCCATTTCTAAGGCTTTTAGTAATGATTTAACTGCACGATCATAGTTTTCTATGCCTTTTTGTTTTAAGGCTTCATAAAAGTATTCTTGAAACTTGTCTTCAAAGTTTCCTAAATCGTCGTCAGGTGTTTTATTAAAATCTACTTGAGCAAATACAAGGCTAGGAATAAAACATATCCCTATTGCAACTTGCATTATTTTGTGTTTGAAATTCATTTTTAAATAATCACTAATTTAATGGTTTTCTATAGCAACTCTATAAACATTAATGCCTTTTTAACATAAATGAGGTATCGACTGCGCTCGATAAGACATTCAAATTAAAAAAGATTAGTCGTGATTCTTAAATCATTTTGTTCCAGTGCTACCAAAACCGCCTTCGCCTCTTTTGGTCTCTGATAGTTGCTGTACTTCTTGCCACTCAACTCGTTCGTGTTTTGCAATAACCAATTGTGCAATACGTTCGCCATTTTGGATAATAAAATCTTCGTTAGAGAGATTCACAAGAATCACGCCAATTTCGCCTCTGTAATCGGCATCAATGGTACCAGGAGCATTTAAAACAGTGATTCCTTTTTTTGCAGCAAGACCACTTCTTGGTCTTACTTGAGCCTCAATGCCAATAGGAAGTTCGATAAAGAGACCTGTGCCTACAATGCTTCTTTCTAAAGGTTTTAAGGTTCGTGCTTCTGATAAATTAGCACGTAAATCCATTCCAGCAGAAGCTATGGTTTCGTAGTGTGGTAAATCATGGTTGGATTTATTGATTATGTTTATTTTCATGTTCTTATCTTTCGCCTTCCCAAAGGGAAAAAACTTTTTAAGTTATACTTTGTTTTGTTTGTGATGCTTTGACTACGCTCAGCATGACAAGGTTTTGATTATGTTTTTTAATTTCTGATTCTAATAAATTAATTATAAAAACCATTTCTTTTCTTAAAGCTGGGTCTTCTATAAAAATGTCTTTCATATAGCTGTTTTCACTAAATTCTTGATAAAAATTTTTAAGAACCATAACTTCCTCTTTTTGTAATTGACGATTTTGATTCCAATTATTAACTTGTAATGCCAACAAAATACCAATCATTACCAATATGATCTCGCCAATAGCGTATTTAAAATAACGTCCAGTTTTGTTTTCGTCCAAAAGCTGTTTTCTTATTTTATTGAAAAACTTTATCATAATTACTGCGTTTTTCTTTTTAGTAATTGATTGATTTGATTTTTTTCAGAAGTATATATAATTCCTAAAAATACTAACAGTAATGGAATTCCTACCAAATAATTTTCTCTAAAATAATAAAATGAAATTATTGAAAACAGGACTGAAACTGATAAGTACAATCCTATTTTTTTTATATTATATGGAATTGGATAATACTTTCTCCCAAAATAATATGATAAAAACATCATTGAGCTATAAGCCACCAAAGTAGCGACTGCTGATGCTTTATAACTGTATGTTTTAATGAAAAATATGTTAATTGCTAAGGTAGTTATTGCTCCAAAAACTGAAATGTAAGCACCAAATTTAGTTCTGTCGGTTATTTTATACCAAACTGAAAGATTATGATAAATACCTAAACAGAAATGAGCAAGCAAAATAATTGGTACTATCCACATGGCTTCCCAATAGGCTTCACTTCTTACAATATAAGGTTTTAGCAAATCTGCAAAAACCACTACACTCAATAAAATTACAGAGCCTAAAGCAACAAAAAACTCTAAAATTTTTGCATAATTTTTTTGAGGGTTTTTACTGTTAAAATGGCTAAAAAAGTATGGCTCAATTCCTAATCTATAAGCAGCAGCGAACAGGGTCATAAATAAAGCTAATTTGTAGCTTGCCGAATACATACCAATATCGGTTTCGGCAACATCTGCAGGTAACAATTCTTTTAGAAGTATTCTATCGAATGTTTCGTTAATCGAAAAAGCCACTCCAGCTATAAATACTGGAAAAGCATAACAAAGCATGGTTTTCCATAATTGCGAATTAAAAACATACTTGATTTTGCTGTAAAATGACAGCATTAATAACAATGTTACTGCGCTCGCAATAAGATTGGCAATAAAAATATAACTAATTTGAAAATTTGGTTTGTAAATAGTTTCAAACATTGGAGATTGTGAAGCCAAGTCTTTTAATGCTAGTAAAAAAAACAAATTAAGTCCAAGATTAATGGCAACATTTAAAATTTTAATTATAGCATATCGTTCTGGTTTCTCATTGGCTCTTAACCACGCAAATGGAATAATGACCAAGGCATCCAGAAGTAAAATCCAAATAACCAAATTGATATATTTAACATCAATATCTATAAATGATGAAATCTGGTTTTGAAAAATTAATGCTAAAACAAAAAATCCAAAAGAAGAAACAATTATCGAAATTGCTGAGGTGCCAATTACTTGGTTTTTATCTTCTTCTTTATTGAAGAATCTAAAAAATGCCGTTTCCATGCCATAAGCCAAAACGACGTTAAAGATTACAAAGTAAGTGAATATCACTGAAATTTCTCCATACTGTGAAACTGAAGACAATACCCCTTCGGTGGTATATAATGGTACCAATAAAAAGCTGAGCATCCTTGGCAAAACAGTTGCTAAACCATAAATAAATGTTTGCTTAAATAGTTTTTGGAATGCGCTCAAAAGTTAGGTTTTAACGTCGCTAAAAGTACGTTATTAGTAAACGTTTTGCAACATTAGTTATTATTTGGTGCTGGTGACATAGGCACATCTATCGAATGTATTTCGGTAACATTGGTGAGTTTGTAATATTTGGTCTTTCCTTTTACTTTATAACTAACTACACTCTCATTATAGGCTAACTCAAATGGGATTTTTATAGGCTTTTCTGGTATTTTATTTCCATATTCCTGCTTTGGGTCACTGCTTATTATAAGGTCTTTTTTGTGTTTGGATGTTGTTATGAAACTTCCTACGTATTGCATATTGTTTTGAGGGTTTTTCTTTAGTTTTGCTGCTTTCCCTCTAAAATAAACACTATCCAATTGAAATTTTGGGTCTTTTACTTCAATATAAATAGCTATGCCATGTGGCCCTTCTTCTATGCCAGAAACTCGTTTTTCAAAGTATATGTCACCAAATGTTGTTGGTGCTTCCTTTTGAAGTTTTTGCGCACTTGAGCATTGAGAAAAGCTAGACATAACAACAGTTAAGGTTAATAATTTGAATATTTGTTTAAGAGTCTTCATTTACTTTGCCATTTAATGTGAGTTCGAAATAAAAATCATTGACTATAAGCTGATTGAAATAAAAAACACCCCTAATGAGCTTCGCTCGGTATCTTCAACAAAAGCTGTCGCTTTTATCTCGATAATCCTCAAGGGGACAATGTCATCTTTTAGAATCCCTCCCTTGAGGGAGGAGCAAGGAGGGTGTTTACAATAAATAAAACACGTATCCCACTAACAATCTAGTAATTATACTTTCATTATATGCTTTTAGTTATATCGAACTCACGTTATTTATTATAAAGATACTAAAATCAAGAGCTGTGCCATAAAAAAGCCTTACTAAAAAGTAAGGCTTCATCTTATTATATAGATTCTTCGCTTCCGCTCAGAATGACATTCTAGTTATTTAACGCTTCAGCTCTAGTGAATAAATTGGCTAGTGCCTAATTATTTAGTGCCTCAGCTCTAGTAAATAATTTGACTAACGCCTAATTATTTAGTGCCTCAGCTCTGGTAAATAATTTGGCTAGCGCCTAATTATTTAGTGCCTCAGCACCACCAACAATTTCTAATATTTCGTTGGTAATGGCTGCCTGACGAGCTTTATTGTACGTTAACTTTAATTGATCTCTTAACTCGGTTGCGTTGTCTGTTGCTTTATGCATTGCTGTCATACGTGCGCCATGTTCGCTAGCAAAAGAATCTCTAATACTTTTATATAGCTGAGTTTTTAATGATTTAGGAATTAAAGTTTCAACAATTTCTACTTTTGATGGCTCAAAAATATAATCTTGATTGCTATTTGAATTTCCTTCGATTGGAACAATTGGTAAAAATTGTTCGGTCATCACAATTTGCGTTGCTGCATTTTTAAACTTGTTATAAACAATTTCGATTTTATCGAACTCACCTGTTACAAATTTATCCATTAATATTTCAGCTATATTGGCAACATTATCAAAAGTTAAGTCATCAAAAACCTCACTTTTATTAGCGATAACCATACTTTGTTTAGTAAAAGCATCATTTCCTTTTTTGCCAATTGCAAGTACCGATACTTTTTTATCAGCATACACATTACCAATTAAGTTTTGTGTTTGCTTAATAATGTTAGAGTTAAAAGCTCCGCATAAACCTCTATTTGAAGTAATTGTAACAATTAACACATTGTTTACTTCTCGCTGTGCAGCATATTTACTTCCGGAGTCTGCATCTAAAGTCGCACTAAGATTTTGTAATAGCTCAGTTAACTTGTTAGCATAAGGACGCATTGCAGTTATAGCATCTTGTGCCTTTTTTAACTTTGCAGCAGATACCATTTTCATGGCACTGGTAATCTGCATCGTTGAAGATACCGATGAAATTCTGTTACGTATTTCTTTTAAGTTTGCCATTTTTTCCTCTCCTTACCTCTCCAAAGGAGAGGGATTGATTCGTTAAAATTAAAGCCCTGTTTTGGTTTCTCCGCTTTGTGGAGATTAAGAGGGGCTATCTATATTTTCCTGATAAATCTTTTGCTACACTTGTTAATGTATCTGTAACTTCATCAGTTAATTTTCCTGCTTTCAATGTACTTAAAACATCTCCGTGTTTCGCTTTTAAGAATTCAATAAAATCGCGTTCAAATTCTTTTACTTTTTCAACAGGAACATCTCTAAGTAAGTTTTTAGATCCAGCGTAAATAATTGCAATTTGATCTTCGACTGTAAACGGATCGTTTTGTGCCTGTTTTAAGATTTCAACATTACGTTTTCCTTTCTCAATTACATTTAAAGTAACCGCATCTAAATCTGATCCAAATTTTGCAAAGGCTTCTAATTCACGATACTGTGCTTGATCCAGCTTTAGTGTTCCTGCTACCTTTTTCATGGATTTAATCTGTGCATTACCTCCAACACGAGATACCGAAATACCTACGTTAATTGCTGGACGTACACCAGAATTAAATAAATCTCCATCTAAAAAGATTTGCCCATCTGTAATAGAGATTACGTTTGTTGGAATATATGCCGATACATCACCTGCTTGAGTTTCGATTATTGGTAATGCTGTTAAAGATCCACCACCTTTTACCATTGGTTTTAAGCTGTCTGGTAAATCGTTCATTTCTTTAGCGATAGCATCATCATTAATTACTTTTGCAGAACGCTCTAATAAACGAGAGTGTAAATAGAATACATCTCCAGGATACGCTTCACGTCCTGGTGGGCGACGTAATAATAATGATACTTCACGATACGCAACGGCTTGTTTAGATAAATCATCATAAACAATTAAGGCTGGACGACCAGTATCTCTAAAATACTCGCCAATTGCAGCACCTGCCATTGGTGCATATACTTGCATAGGTGCAGGATCTGATGCGTTTGCTGCAACAATAGTAGTATAAGCTAATGCGCCTTTTTCTTCTAATGTTTTAGCAATTAATGCCACTGTTGATGCTTTTTGCCCAATAGCAACATAAATACAATAAACAGGTTCTCCTGCATCGTAAAATTCTTTTTGATTTATGATGGTATCAATACAAACGGCTGTTTTACCGGTTTGTCTATCTCCAATAACCAGCTCACGTTGTCCACGTCCAACAGGAATCATCGCATCAATTGCTTTAACTCCAGTTTGTAAAGGCTCGGTTACAGGCTCACGATAAATAACACCAGGTGCTTTACGCTCTAATGGCATTTCAAAAGTTTCTCCAGAAATAGGTCCTTTGCCATCAATTGGCGCTCCTAATGTATCCACAACACGACCAACAATACCTTCCCCTACATTAATAGATGCAATACGACCAGTACGCTTTACTGTAGAACCTTCGGCAACTGCTTTAGAGTGTCCTAATAATACAATACCTACGTTGTCTTCTTCAAGGTTAAGTACAATTCCTTCTAAACCTCCTTCAAATTCTACTAGCTCACCATATTGAGCGTTTGAAAGTCCATATGCACGTACAATACCATCACCAACAGTTAATACTGTTCCCACTTCGTCTAATGACGCCGTAGCTTCAAATCCTGCTAGTTGTTGTTTTAAGATTGCTGATACTTCAGCTGGTTTTACTTCTGCCATCTTTATTTAGATATTAGACGTTAGATATTAGATGATAGACATCTATATTCTAACTTATTTTTAGTTTAATGTAAATTCTCTTTTTAACTTATTTAATTTGTTAGCCACACTTGCGTTATATTGCTTGTCCCCAACACGTAAAATGAAACCACCTAAAATGCTTTCATCTACAATGTTTTTAACCTCAACGTCTTTCCCCGTAAGCTCTTTAGTTTTTGCTAAAACCTTTACTTTTAAGTCATCTGTTAAAGGAATAGCGGTTGTGACTTGTGCTATTTGTACACCTTTTAACTCATCATACAAACGGTTATAGCTAGTCGCTACATCGTTTAAAAGCGCTAGTCTTCTGTTTGTAATAAGTGTGTCAATAATATTAGTTGTCATTGCGTTTGAGCCCTTAAAAACATCAAGCAACACAGCTTTTTTATTTGATGATTTAATTACAGGGCTTTGAAGCATATTGTTTAAGTCTTTATTATTCGCAATAGTTTTGGTGATTAGCTTCATGTCATTACTTATAACCTCAGCTATATTTTTATCTGATGCTAAACTTAAAATCGCCTTTGCGTAACGTATTGCTGCTCTTGCTCCTGCCATTATTTATTAGTTTAATTTTGCTTCATCTAACATAGACTCTACTAATTCTAATTGTTTGTCTTTATTAGATAATTCTTGACGCACTACTTTTTCTGCAATGTCTAATGATAAACCTGCTACATGATTTTTAAGTTCAGCCATCGCCGATTTTTTTTCACTTTCAATTGCTAATTGAGCTTGTTCTATCATTTTGTTAGCTTGTACTTGAGCCTCTCCTTTAGCGTCTTCAATTAATTTTGATTTGATATCACGCGCTTCTTTAAGCAATGCTTCGCGCTCTGCACGAGCTTCTTTTAAGATACGCTCGTTATCCGCATTAAGGTTTTGCATTTCTAAGCGTGCTTTTTCGGCAGACGCCAAAGCTTCTTTAATACCTTCTTCTCTATCGCTAACTGCACCAAGAATAGGTTTCCATGCAAACTTTTTTAAGATGACTACTAAAAAGATAAAGGTTATTATAGTCCAAAAGACCAATCCAAAACCAGGTGTTACTAAATCCATTTCTTTATTGTTTATCAATTAATTTTAAATACAGAAGCAACCAACCGTTGCTTCTGTATTTAGTTTTACATTATTGGTTTTTACCCTTGTAATAAAGCAACAACAACACCAAAAAGTGCTACCGCTTCTACTAAGGCTGCTAAAATTAATGCTGAAGATTGAATCTTTCCGTGCATTTCTGGTTGACGCGCCATAGCTTCCATAGCTGATCCACCAATTTTACCAATACCAATACCAGCTCCAATAGCTGCTAAACCTGCTCCAAGAGCTGCAATTCCAGTAATAGTCATAGTTATAAAAATTAAATTAATTAATGATGTGCTTCTTCTGTTGCCATCCCAAAATAAAGGGCTGACAATACCGTAAATATATATGCTTGTATTGCTGTTACTATTATTTCAATAATTAGGATAAATAATGAAAATAGTACTGAAACCGGTGATATCCAAACCGTTTCAAAAATAAAAATCAAAGACATTAATGCCAATATTATTATGTGGCCAGCTGTTATGTTTGCGAACAATCGAATCATTAAAGACAATGGTTTTACAAACATGCCGATAATTTCAATTGGTGCTAAAAATAGTTTCATTGGCACAGGAACTCCTGGCATCCAGAAAATATGTTTCCAATAGTTTTTGTTTCCTTTTATTGTTGTTATGATAAAGGTAACCAATGCAAGCGTCATTGTAAAGGCAATGTTACCACTAACGTTTGCGCCATTAAAAATGGGAATTAGCCCAAATATATTGTTAATCCAAATAAAGAAAAATACCGTTAACAAATAAGGCATGTATTTTTTGTATTTATGATCTCCTATCATTGGTCGTGCTATTTCATCCCTTACAAATAAAACCAAAGGCTCAATAAAGCCTGCAATGCCTTTAGGAACGCCATCTTTGGATTTTTTATAGCTCTTTGCTGTGGTTAAAAATATGAGCAAAATCAATGCTACTGAAACCCACATCATAAACACGTTTCTAGTGATTGAGAAGTTTAAGGGTTTTGTTGCATTGGTTGGGTAGTGATCTTGGTTAAAAATAATTGCTGTTTCGCCTTTATTTAGTTGGTATATTTTTTCGTGAAGTTTCACAAATTTGCCACCGTTTTTTTCAACAATAGTGTTGCCAGAATCGTCATGGTGAAATGCGCTGGACATAAAGGTTGTTAAACCGTTATCTGTCCACAAGATAACTGGTAACGGAATTGAGATGGGCTCATCGTTCCATTCGATTATTTCAAAACCATACGCATCTTTTACATGATGTAAAATCATTTCTTTGGCATTGAACTCTTTTTCGTCTTTGTTCTCTGTATCTTCTGTTGCATGTCCAGCAAATGATATTACTAAAAATAGTGCAGAAAATAATGCGTTTTTAAAGGTGTTTAATGTCATTCTGTATCGCTTAAAAATACCTTACTATAAATTCGGTGCAAATGTACATACATTATATTAATTGTCAAACAATAATTTAAGGATTATTTACTGGTTGGTTTTTCAAGAGAATACGCTTTTTTAATCCTTACTTTTTTTGAAGAAATTTAACGACTGTTAAGACTTCAAAAGCAAGAAAAATGAAATAAGGAACAAAGAAGTTGGCTAGGTCAACTCCTTTTTGTTCTGGTTTAGACAAAATCCAAGGTAGTAAAAACACAAAGGTCAAAATCATTTTAATAAGCATTCCCAAGATAAATGCATTGAACACTTCGGTTTTACCTATAGAATCTCTATAATTTATTAGGGTGTAAACAATAACGACTGTAATAATATGAAACACATAAATTTGCCATAATGGGAAAAACAAAACAATTTCTTTCGCAAAATGATAGATAAGGTAGCTATTAATTCCAAATAATAAAGCACTTAATGCAGTTAGTTGAATAAGAAAATTGACTTCTCTCTTTTTAAAAAGGGCGTTCATGTATTAATCGTCTTTTGAAGCTGCAATAATACGTCTTATTATGTAAACTAAAGACAGGATTACAGCCGATAATGAACCTATCGTTGTGTAGAGGTTGTGTTTGTTAGTGTACATTTCATCTAGCTTATAACCAATAAAAGTTCCAACACCAATAATAGTAAGCATTTGAATGGCTAGTCCTGAAAATCGAGCGTAAGTATTAAGCTGACCTTTCGGTTTCTGGGTCTGGTTTTCGTTGCTCACCTTTGTTAAGTTCTTTTACAGCGCCTTTCATGCTACAAACCGCATTGAATGTTGCTCCTGGTTCTACTGCAAGTTTGGCTATTTCAACTTCGCCTTCAATAAATGCTGAAGATTTTAAAGACAGTACACCTGTGAGTTTCATTTTTCCCGAAAAACGGCCTTCAAAATCGGCGTTGGTGCCTTCTAATGTGCCATTAACAATGCCAGATTTACCAACAACTATTTTTCCTGGTGTTTTTATTGTGCCTTGAATGGCTCCATCTATCCTAAAGCCTCCTTCGCTCACTATATCGCCAACGATTGTCGTGCCTTGAGCTATTCTGTTTTGTTGAGTTGAAGATTCTGTAGCGTCTCCTCTTCCTCTTTTACCATCTGAAAACATATCTTTTGCTATTAATTGTTTCTACTCTATAGAGATTTTAAATACGACTCTAGGTTTTTATGTATTTGAACTATTTGATAATTTTGAGATGAAATACCAAAATGTTCCCGATTGATATTTTGCTTTTTCTCCTTTAAAAACTCTCCAAATCCATTTGCAGCTTGAATACTTTTTAAACCATGAACCACTATAAAGATAGTATTTTCATTATACATATCCTTAGAAGCACTTAATTCAAAATAGTCGATTTTAGTAATGGCCTCGTTTAGTTTGTTTATAAACTCCTCAATTTCTTCATCTTGAGCATTTGTAAATTGATAGATTGCCTTGAATTGTTTAGAGACATCATTACTTTGAAATTCGTTCTTGGAAAGCAAGGGCATAACATTTTCCATCATATCTTCTGCCTTTTTCCCTTCGGGACTATTTGGGTAATTTAATGCAATGTAATTTATGGATTCGTTATAGCTTTCAAAGCCATATAACCGTGCTTTTGCCACCGCTTTTAAAAACTCAAACTTAGGTACTATTTTCTCACCTTCAAATTGTGTTATGTAAGTATCACACTGCTCTATTACATTTGCGTATTCTTGGTTTTCAAACTTTTTATAGAGTGTTGCGTAAATGTTTTCCGGACTGTTTTCGTCCTCGCCAAGATCGGCATTGGGATTCATTAATATAGAAGCGTATCTTGAATCTGGATACTTTGCAATAATATCCTTTTTAGCTATGTCTGCCTCTCCATTAAGTCCTAATAATTCGTAAATTTTATACAAATTATATTTTGATGGGAGTATTAAACGCTCTTCTGGATTATTTTTCAATAAGGCCAAAAGCTTGTCTTTGGCTAGATGGTATTCTTGGAATTTTTCTTTATAAATTAGCCCTAATTGATAATAGGCAAAATTTCTATCCTTAACTAAGCTATCAATTGCCTTTTGTTCAATAGGGATTTTTGAGATGTAAAATTCTGGATTAAATAGCTCGTTTTCTTCTGCTTCAACCAGTGCATCTTGAATATTTGCTTGAGTTGTGTTTCCGCTGCCTTTATTGGCCCATCTCCAATTGTCTTGAAGTTGACGCTCTCCCCAGTTTTGAAGGAATTCGTTTTTACCAAAAGCAACCGTTACTGGGTTGTAGAAATAAAAAGTAGAGGTGTTGTTTGTGTTCTCTCGTTGATTCGTATTTGCTTTGTTGTTTTTTGAGGTTTGCTGGGCTATTAGTTCGGCAGATTCTGCTTGCTCTTTAAGCGCTTGGGCCTTTTCTTTTAGTTTTGTGGTATATGTTGAAAAATATGCTAATCGTTCCTCGGCAGTCATATTGACCAAATTTAATATACTATCGTTTCTTACGGCAACATCTTCATAAAAAATAACTTCGTCTAAATTATCCCGTTTGCGCTTAATGGCTCTAAACAGTTTACTGTTTTCTTTTAAATTGAGCATTGTGCTATCGTAATATGCTCCTGCGTTTTTGTATTTGGTGTCATCGAAATTCATGTTGCCTAAATTTTGATAACTCATAGCGTTTAAAAACTTGTCTTGAGAGCCTGTTTTAAGTGATTTGTTATAATATTTTGCAGCAATTGTATCTGATTTGTTTACTTTATGATATTCGGCAATTTGATAGTATATCTTATCCAGAAAAGGTCTGTTTTCTCTGTTTTCTTCCATGTTGGTTAGCAGTTCCAAAAACTCAAGTTTATTGCCTTTTTCAAAATCGAAGTTTTTCGCCTTTTCCATTTGTGCACTAATCATATAGATTCGAGGTGTCTTTCTGTTTAATTCAATTACTTTATCAAAAGCATAATTAGCACTGTCTATTTTTTCTAAAGCATTGTATAATTGCCCTTGAATAAATTTATAGCGTCCTAGTTCGTCATTGCTTTTGGTGGCGTTTGATGCGATTTCCAATTGTGTTATCGCACTATCCAGTGATTGGGTGTTTATATATGCTTGGGCAAGTGTGGAAGTTGCATCGGCAAGGTCTTGCCCTTTTAATTCTTCTTGAAATAATAAGCGTTTTAAATTTGTGATTGCCAGTTCATCGTTTTCTAGGCGTAAATTGGTTTTTTCTCTCCAGATTCGAGCTTGGTTTATTTTATCGCTGGCAGGATATTTATACAAAATGTAGTTAAAGGCTTCCATGGAAGGCACAAAACGTTGGTCAAAATAGCGCGCTTTACCCAAGAGTAAATATGCCTCGTCTATTTGAGGGTTTTTTTCTTTGCCCTTAATGTTCATTCCATGTTTCTGAATGGCTTTAATAGCTTTTTCTTCGGCTTTGGTAAAATTATCGTTTGTAGATTGTCCAGGTAATACTATCTCATCGGTAATGGTCATGCGTTCTATTGGCAAAATATCCCAATAGTTATCTTTATAATTGCTGTTTAAATCTGTGCGACCTTGTTCTAAAGCATTATAGCCATTATATAGTGTATTGTACTCTGTGGTTACAGCGTGGAAGTTCCTGCTAACGAAACTGTCTTTTTTACGAGAACATCCTGCAATGATAATAGCAGAAAGTAGAAGTATAGATTTGGATTTAAAAGATATCTTCAACATTGGTATGTTTAGTAATTGCATAACTAAATGCTGTGCATAATATTATGCAAAAACGTAAAAATAATCATCTTTTTTCTTTTAAACTGCAAAAATAGCCGACTTTTGGCCAAAATACTAGTTCGTGAAGTGTGCTTCAAGCTCTTTTAAGGTCGCCTCGCTAGTTTGTATATCTTTCACTATTTCTCCCTTCTCAAGTACAACAATACGCTCACACACATCTGTTACGTGCATTAGATCGTGGCTGGAAACTAAAACTGTAACACCTTGTTTTTGGGCTAAGTTTTTTAAAATCTGTTTTAGTCTAATTTGAGTGGTTGGGTCTAGATTTGCAAAAGGTTCGTCTAATATAATCACTTCGGGATTACCTATAAGCGCAGCTACAATACCTGCTTTTTTCTGGTTTCCTTTACTCAAATCTCTAAGGTACTTTTTCTTTCCTAGAATTTCATCATGGAAAAAATCTTCAAATTGTGCTAACAAGCTGTCCACATCCGATTTGTTTTGCCCACGTAATTCGCCTATAAAATAAAAGTATTCTTCGGCTGTTAAGTAGCCTATTAAGAAGCTTTCATCTATAAAAGACGATGTAAAGGGTTTCCAATCTTCACTTTCATTAACTAAAATGTTTTTATTTTTAATATGTCCAGAGGTTGGTTGAATTAAATCTAATAACAAGCTAAAAAATGTTGTTTTTCCAGCGCCATTGTTTCCAACAAGACCAAAACTTTGCCCCTTTGGAATGTCGAGATTTTCAATATTTAAAACTTTAATATTGTTATACGCTTTTGTAAGATTAGATGTGGTTATCATAAGTTAATACGTTTGATTTCTTGATTATTTTTTTTCGCCAAAGGCTGCAATGGTTTTATATTTCCCCTTTTGGTAAATATGCTCTATTTTATTTAAAAAGAAGTTTTTAAACACTATTCCTAAGGCGCCTGTTAATGCCAATGCTATAAGTCCTGCATTAAAGCTTATAAATTGATAAGGAATAAAAAATATCAATATTGGTAGTAGCATTTTGGGTAATGCAATTAATAATTGGGTAGGATTAAATCCGTTTGTATTGCTAAATGCCTTTGCTTTCGTATTTAATTCAATAGGTACTCTATTTAATGCACCACCAAATAGGGTGATGAACGTATTTAAACCAATATTAAATAATGCTCCTGCTGCAATCATTAAATAAATATCCCATCCAAAATAAATATATGGTGTGCTAAGGATAAATGAAACTGCTACTGCCACTACCATTAAATACCATTTAGATTCTAAATATTGACGGTATGGAATATTTTGACTCATTAACATCTTGTAATATTCGCTATCCCAGGATGGTACCAACTGCCCAAAACTCAATAAAAATCCGCCAGTAATAAACATAGCGGCAAATGCTAAAATGTAAGGCATTTTTTCAATATACATACTCTGCGTGAAAAAAAACAACCCATAAAACAAGAAAAAGAAAGACATCATTACAACCTGTTTTGGTCTTGCGTTTCTAGAAATCATTTTTACGTCATTTTTTAGGAATGGTGCAATGTTTCCAAAACGATTCATCCATGATAAATCTGAAGCATTTACTTCTTTAACTTTTTTAGAAACAGCATCATCTAAATAAAATCCTTTTCTAATAAATTTAAAATTAACCTTATAAATTCCAATTAGTGCCAATACAGGAACAAGTATAAAAATAGGATTATTATACAGCGCATTAAAAACAACTCCAATAGGTTCTGAAACTTTAAATATTTCGTAATACTCTAAGCCAATTAGAGCAAGAAACAATGGTACTAAAATGTAAAAAATTGTATTGCTTTTATTTATTAAAAAATTAAGGAAATTTAAAATAAACGTGATGCACATTAAAGATAAGAACCAAAATATAACATTAAGAATCGGGTAACCTTTTACTAAGAGTACAATTGAAAACGGAAGAAACAAAAACAGCGAAATGAAATTAAAAAATGAAATAGTTGTTTTCCCTAAAAGATAATGAATTACTGTACTTCGCTTTATTGGAATAATCATTAATGGTTTAATGTTCAATACAGGAAGTTGTTGCATAAAGTATCGTATCATTAGCTCAAACAATACCCAATACACTAAAAAATTATTAACCGAAACTATTGGGTCTATATCTGGAAAGCTCTTTTTTAATATAAAAAAAGAACTTCCTCCTAATAATATGGCAATGCCTCCAAAATATATCGCTCCAAGAATTAAAAGAATTTTTATGGCGATGCCTTTTTGAAAATATGAAGCACGTACAAACTGTTTCCATTCAAGGTAAATAAATTTTTTAATCATGTTTTGGTAGTGTTTGTTCTATTTGTTTCAATAATAACAATTTTGTTACACTTTAAATTAAAAATTAACTTAATACTTCACTATTTTTGCCAAAATTTATTTTCATGTCACAATTTCATAAACTTACTGTAAAAGAAATAAAAAAGGAAACCGATAATGCTGTCACTATAGCTTTTGAGGTACCAAATAACTTAAAAGACACTTTTTCATTTAAGGCTGGTCAATATATAACTTTAAAAGCAAACTTAAACGGAAATGAGATTAGGCGTGATTATTCTTTGTGTGTTCCGCCCAAGAGTAATGAGTTAAAAGTTGCTGTAAAAGAGGTGGAAGATGGCACTTTCTCATCGTATGCAAACAACCAATTAAAAGCAGGAGATGTTTTAGAAGTGGCTCCACCAAAAGGACGTTTTATTTTTGAACCTGATACTTCAAAAACAAAAACTATTGCTGCTTTTGCAGCAGGAAGTGGTATTACACCAATTTTAAGTATTATTACATGTGCTTTAAAAGAAGACACAAACAGTAATGTTGTTTTGGTTTATGGAAATAAAACTACTAAAGACACGATGTTTTTAAACGAATTACTAGAACTTCAACATCAATATAGTAATCGTTTAACTATCAAATTTGTGTTTAGTCAAGCAAATGAACCTAATGCTCTTTTTGGGCGCATAGAAAAAAGTACTGTTAACCTCATTGTAAAAAACGAGTATAAACACACCACAATTGATGCGTTTTACTTATGTGGTCCCGAAGGTATGATTCATCTTATAAAAGATGTGTTGACAGAACATGATATTGCTGAAGACCATATCCATTATGAATTATTTAAAGCAGCTGCGCCTAGTGCAGATGATTCCAATACGATATCCAACGATAATACACAAATTACTATAATTGTTGATGATGAAGAAACTTCTTTTGAAATGTCGCAAAAAAACACCATTCTTGAAGCTTCGCTTGATGAAGATTTAGATGTTCCCTATTCTTGTCAAGGTGGCATTTGTAGTAGTTGTATTGCGCGACTTACAGAGGGTAAAGCGACTATGAGACAAAACAACATTTTAACAGATAGCGAAATAGCCGAAGGCCTTATTTTAACCTGTCAAGCGCATCCAACCACTAATAACATTGTGGTCGATTACGATGATGTGTAAGTATTGTAATTGTTGAAAAAGGTCATTCAACTGATTTTATGTGCTATTTATCCTTGTTATTAATCACTTCGTCGAATTGAATAAAAATTTTCTTACGTAAAATTTCTAACTCTTTCAAAAACAAATACATTAGTAGTAGATTTAAACGTTAATCTTTTTTAGGATTATCTATGTCTATTTATAACGTTT
The DNA here is from genome assembly GCA_963975205.1 of uncultured Flavobacteriaceae bacterium. Lineage (GTDB taxonomy): Bacteria > Bacteroidota > Bacteroidia > Flavobacteriales > Flavobacteriaceae > Pontimicrobium. The sequence continues at coordinate 72,315 of CAXBFU010000007.1, forward strand.
AAAATCTGGCCTCACTTTTCGTGAGGCTTTTTTTGTAAAATCGCCTTTACTTTGGCAACTATTTGTTGAGGTGCTATGGTGTTAATTGCTTCTTGGTAGCCATTTGGAAACTTATTGCCATAAATAGACGTAGGGATTAATGGGTATTGGTCTCTGTTAGCCAACAACGCATTTTCTGGGTTTTGGTTAAATGGGTAAAACCCAGCATAGGGATGTGTTATTCCCCAAATAGTTATTACTTCTATCCCAAACATTGCTGCTAAATGCGCATTGCCAGAATCCATAGATATCATAAGATCTAGGTTGGAAATTACCTGTAATTCTTCATCTAGCGAAAGCTTGCCTGCAAGATTAATTACATTAGCGTACATGCTGGAAATATTATTTAATTGCGCCATTTCGTTTTCCCCTCCTCCAAAGAGCAAAATGGCATGAGTGGTACTTAGCGTTTTTATAACCTCGTTCATGAGCTCAATCGAATAAGCTTTACTTTTAAATGCGGCAAATGGCGCAATGCCAATCCAAGGCTTGTCTTTACTGCCAACAATATTTCTAATTTTGTCATTTAACATCGCTGGATTAGGAAACAAAGGTGAGCTCATGTCTATTGGATATCCAAGTTTCTCAAAAACATCGGCATAACGTTGATGTGTGGATTTAAGTTGTTTGAATTTTTTACCAGTAGTCAAGGCTTTTTTTTCTGTTCTTCCTTTATCTACTTGAATGCATTTTTTGCCTATTAAGAATGTTTTTAGAATATTGCTTCTAAGGACATTATGTAAATCGGCAATAGCATCAATTTTTAATTTCTTAAGTTCTTTTGATAGTTTGTAGAGACCAAATATACCTTTATGTTTCCCTTTGACATCCACAGAAAAGACGGTTACATTTTCCAAATCTCTAAAAAAAGGTTTGAAAAATGCTTTAGTTAAAACCGTAAGTTTAACTTGTGGATATTGATTAGTGAATTGTCGTAATATGGGAACAGTCATAGCAACATCTCCCATTGCTGAGAGGCGAATTACTAAGATGTGTTTAATTTTTTTTGACATAAACGAAAATTTGTCATGTTGAATTTAGTCAAAAACACCTTTAATTGAGATTCTTCACTTCGTTCAGAATGACAAATTATTATTTCTTTGAACGTAAAACAGGGTTAAGCTCATCATCATTATACATTTTCATTTGCTTATATACCTTCATATATTTGTTGCCGCTAGAAATATCTTCAAGCAAATCATCGATAGCAGTAGATAAATCGACACGTTGCTCGAGCAAGACATTCAATTTGTTTTGGCAAGCGTCTTTATGCTCTTGGGACGCATCGTTTCTAATGGTTTCCAGGTGCATGTGGTAAATTTTAAGTGCCAAAATCGACAACCTATCAATTGCCCAAGCTGGACTTTCGGAGTTTATCTTTGCATTGGGTTTTACAACAACATCTTTATATTTATTTAGAAAATAACTGTCAATATATTCAACAGTATCTGTTCTATCTTGATTAGACGCATCAATCATGCGCTTTAATTTTAAAGCAGCAACAGGTTCGATGTTTGGGTCTCTAATAATGTCTTCATAAGCCCATTGAACCGTGTCGATCCAACATTTTCGATATAACAAATGTGCTATTAAATCTTCCTCTTTGTTGTACTTATTTATAAATGGCTGAGCAACTGTATTTAAAACTTTGTAGGTTTTAATGACCTCTTGAAAAATGGCATTTGCTTTGTTTGAAAACATATCTTTGTGCTTATAAAATGCAAATATACTTCTATTTAATTAACTTTGCCCAACCTTAATTACGTAAAATGCACATCCATAATCTTTCAAACATCAACTCCATTATAAACAATTTTATTTTCGAAATAAGAGACGTTTCCATTCAAAACGATAGCATGCGCTTTAGGCGAAATATTGAGCGAATTGGTGAGGTTTTGAGTTACGAAATGAGCAAAACACTACATTATAAGGCAATTAATGCTCAAACCCCTTTAGGTGATTCAAAATTAAATGTGGTAAAAGATGCTATTGTTATTTGCTCTGTTTTAAGAGCTGGGTTACCGCTTCACAATGGGGTTTTAAATTATTTTGATAAAGCTGAAAACGCATTTATATCGGCTTACAGACATCACTTAAATGATAAAGATTTTGAAATTGTTGTAGAATATATTGCAAGCCCTAACTTGCAAGATAAAACCCTGCTTTTAGTAGATCCTATGTTGGCTTCGGGAAAATCACTAGCATTAACTTACGAAGCATTAAAATCTCATGGAAACCCAAAAGAAATACATATTTTAAGTGTTATTGGTGCCGAAGCTGGTATTGATTATGTAAAAGATGTATTTCCAGAGAATACACATTTATGGATTGCAACCATTGATAAAACCCTAAACGACAAGGGTTATATTGTTCCTGGTTTGGGTGATGCTGGAGATTTGGCTTTTGGTAACAAATTAAGACACTAATTGAAAAATTGGTGTAAAAATCAATAACCATATAAAAAGCTCAGCAAGCCAAACTTTTTTGATGGACTCAATATAGTTTGTCATAATAATTGCAAGTGGCGCAAATAGGAAAATAAATTCACTTCCATTTTTATTTGGTGATAAAATCACTATGGCTATGCCAATAATTAAAGCGATTAAAATCAATACAAAAGATGGGCGAAGTGCTCTAGATTTATCTTGTAGTTTTTTTACATAAAAAAATAATGCCCAAAGGCCCGCTAGGGATATCACACTTATCGACACCATTAAGTTGAGTTGGTTATAGTTTGAAAAATCAAAACTAACAGTGTCTATAAGGGTATTCATGTTGCCAAAGGTGTTTTGGCTAATAATATTAAAGCTCACTACTATTAGTGCTACTGTTATAATTCCTGTAAAAGGAATCATCCAATTATTAGACTGTCCAATAGAATAAAACATTAACGCTGCAAAGACTAAAATTAAAAACAGGATGGCCCAAAAATAAAATAGGGATGCCAAAGCAATCCAAAAGGCTGCATCAAACAGTTTTTTCTTTATATGTAAATTTGACCTTAAACTTATTATGCGCCTTACAGCAAATAGTACAAATACATTTGAAACGATAATGGAGCCATACTCTATGGTAGCCGGGATACATGCCAAAAACAAACTAAATAATAAAATTTTAAAACTGTTTTGTTTGGTTAAATTGTTCTTGTTTACAAAAAAAGAAAGCACAAATATGGATAACAATGTAATACCATACAACAATACCTCTTTACCTATTTGCAATGCGCTAATCCCTTCGTAATAATAACCCAACCTCACAACTAAAAACAACCCTAATACAAAAAAGGATATGAGCACAAGATGAATTGGTTTAGAAGTGCTAAAAAATCTTGTAATCATTTAAAGAGTTTGTATATTTGCCATGTAAATATAATATTATTACAATGAAAGACTTTTTTTATGCCATACAGGATTTATTTGTAGATATATTGTTCATTCCTTTTGATGCCTTAAGAAGATTAGAGCTCGAAAATTGGTGGGCGGCAAACTCAGTGTCATGGATATTTGCATTAATTGGCTTAACTGCATTTGTATATTGGATGAAGCAATTAAAAGGATTTAACGATAGAGGCGAAGAAGACAAAAGCATTACTTCGCATTCTTATTTATAAATCGAAACCTATGTCTTTACGATAATACATCTTATCAAAATGTAGTTTTTCTATGTTTTGATAAGATTTTTTTAGTGCCTCATTATAATCATTACCAAAAGACGTTATTGCCATAACACGTCCACCTGAAGTTACCACTTGGTTGTTTTTAATTTTTGCTCCTGCATGAAATGGAATAGAGTCTGTAATGTTTTCTATTCCTTTGATTTCCTTCCCTTTTTTATAAGCTTCTGGGTAGCCACCTGAAACCAACATGACTGTTGTTGCTGTGCGTTCATCAATTTCAATAGAAATCTTATCTAAGGTTTGATTGGCAATAGTTTTAAAAATTTCAACCAAATCATTTTTTAGCCTTGGTAACACCACTTCGGTTTCTGGATCTCCCATTCTAACGTTATACTCAATAACTTTAGGGTCGTCTCCAACTTTAATCAACCCAATAAACACAAAGCCTTTGTAAGGTAAATTGTCTTTTTGCAGTCCAGAAATTGTTGGTTTTACAATGCGTTCCTCAATTTTATTTAAAAATTCTGGTGTTGCAAAAGGGACTGGAGATACTGCTCCCATGCCTCCAGTATTTAATCCCGTATCGCCTTCGCCAATGCGTTTGTAATCTTTTGCTGTTGGTAGCATTTTGTAATGCTTTCCGTCTGTCAATACAAAACAGCTTAGTTCTATTCCGTCTAAAAATTCTTCAATAACTACTTTGGCACTTGCTTTGCCAAATTTGGCGTTAACCAGCATGTGTTTTAATTCGGTTTTAGCTTCATGTAAATCATTAAGAATCAAAACGCCTTTTCCAGCTGCCAATCCATCGGCTTTTAAAACATAAGGAGGATTTAAGGTCTCTAAAAAAGCGTAGCCTTCTTCTACATTTAAAGCGTTAAAACTTTTGTAGGCTGCAGTAGGAATGTTGTGGCGATACATAAATTCCTTAGCAAATTCTTTACTACCTTCCAATTGGGCAGCAGCTTTTTCTGGGCCTATAACTGCTACATTTTTTAATTGATTGTCTTTTAAAAAAAAGTCGTGAACACCTTGTACCAAAGGGTCTTCTGGACCAACCACTACCATATCAATAGCTTTGTCTAAAACCAAGGATTTTATTGCTTCAAAATCTGTAACACTAATGCTTACATTGGTAGCAATTTGTTCTGTTCCCGAATTTCCAGGTGCCACATAAAGCGATTTGCATAATGGACTTTGAGCGATTTTCCATGCAAAAGTGTGCTCTCTTCCGCCAGAACCAAGAATTAATATATTCATTGTTGTGTTGTTTGCGCAAAAATAATTGCTTTTGAGCTTAAAAAACAATTATTTTACAAAAACATATTATCAATTTTATCTTTTGAATTTATTTAATCTGTCACTACGTTTTAATGGCTTTCCAATTGGTAAAGCGGAACGTGTTTTAAAAGAAATTCAAGAGAAAAGTGAATCTGATTTTGAAACTTACATCGATCAAAAAAGGAAAGCTATTGTTTCGTACCACCTCAAGCACACACCTTTTTATAGGTCGTTGGCTAAAAATGTTAATCTCATAGATTGGAATAGTATTCCTGTGATGACTAAACGCGATTTGCAACAACCGTTAAAAGATCGCCTTTCAGAAAACTATTCGGTAAAAAATGTTTACATAAATAAAACATCTGGTTCTTCTGGCGATCCATTTGTATTTGCAAAAGATACATTTTGCCATGCCTTGACTTGGGCTGTTTTTAAAGAATGGTATGGATGGTATTTTATATTTAACAAAAAGCAAGCGCGATTTTATGGGATGCCTTTAGATAAAAAAGGATATTATAAAGAACGCATTAAAGATTGGATTGCCAATCGTTATCGGTTTCATGTTTTTGATCTTTCAGATAATGCTTTTAATGATTGGCTTACAAAATTTAAAAACACACGTTTTGTTTTTATTACTGGCTATACATCGGTAATTGTCGCATTCGCAAAATACCTATTGAAAAATAATATTGTACTATCTGAAATTTGTCCAACTTTAAAAGCGTGTTTACCGACTTCGGAAATGCTTTTGGATGAAGACAAAAAACTACTATCTGAAGCTTTTAATATTACTGTAGTAAATGAATATGGATCTGCCGAATTTGGATTGATTGCACTGGAGAGAGACCAACATTGGGTGTTAAATAACTTAAATCTTTATGTGGAAGTTTTAGATGATGCTGGAAAAGTCTTATCAAATGGTGAAGAAGGAAGGATTGTTATTACCGATTTATACAATAAAGCGCATCCTTTTATAAGATACGAGATTGGAGATATGGGAAGCATTAGTTCTATAAATAAAAAAACAAGAGTGTTAAAAACACTTACAGGTAGAAAAGAAGATTATGTAAAACTTCCTAGTGGTAAAAAAGCTCCAGGACTGTCTTTTTATTATGTCACGAAATCTGTTATGAAAGATGATGGATTTATCCAAGAAATTAAAGTATTGCAACATACTTTAAATAAGCTTGAAATAGAATATGTTGCTAAAATTGAATTAACCGAAGCACAAAAAACAAAAATCCTAGTTGCGCTGGAAAAATATTTAGAGCCAGGAATTAATGTCTTATTCAGTAAGAAGTCTCATTTACAACGCACTAAAACGGGAAAGTTAAAGCAGTTTACGTCGTTGCTTAAATCATAGCTTAACGTGAGTTCGATATAAAATTCATTGACTATAAGCTGATTGAAATAAAAACACCCCTAATGAGCTTCGCTCGGTATCTTCAACAAAAGCTGTCGCTTTTATCTCGATAATCCTCAAGGGGACAATGTCATCTTTGGGAATTCCTCCCTTGAGGGAGGAGTAAGGAGGGTGTTTATAATAAATAAACACATATAACACTAACAATCAAGTAATTATATTTTGACCATATACTTTTAGTTATATCTAACTCACGTTAATTAATACTTTTGGTTTGCTTGGATTTCACAAAAAAGTATTCGTATAAAAACAACGCTAAATATTTGGTTGATTTTGTGAAACTAAAACCTAAGGCTTTTCTATAAACAGCAAAATTATAGGCGATTAAATTAAGCTTATTGGACGACACAGAGTCCTTTCTAACTCTGTAATAAGCCAGGGATTCCTTTATCCCAAATGCAACACTTCCTTTTTTTAATAGATGCAGCCACATCACCCAATCTTGTCGTTTTCTTATTTCTGGCATATATGCTTTCCCCAATATATCAACATTGTAAATACCTGTTAAGTTTCCAATATAATTGCATTTTAATTGCTTTTGATACGAAAGTTTTGGCAAGGCTTGAACCAATTTATGTAGTGGTTCTCCTTGTTCGTTAATTAATTCATACGATGAAAAACAAATGCTTGCTTTGTTGTTTTTCATGTGTTTGAGTTGGGTTTCCAATTTAGTGGGTTTCCATACATCGTCTGCGTCTAAAAAAGCTATGTAATTGCCTTGAGCGGCTTTAATGGCTAAGTTTCTAGCGGCTCCTGTTCCAAGGTTCTTTTCTTGCTTAAGGAGTTGTATTCGATTATCTGTTTTTAAGAACCCTGAAATGATGCTGTAAGTGTCATCCATAGAAGCGTCATCAACTAGTATAAGCTCCCAATCTTTATGGGTTTGGTCAATAACAGATTGAATAGTGGTAGCAATAAACTGTTCTGAATTATAGGATGGTGTAATAATTGAAACCATCTAGTACGCTTTTTCTTCTCCTTTTACAGCATTAATAAACGTTTGGAATATGATTTTTAAATCAAGGAATATGGACCAGTTTTCAATATAGAAAATATCATATTTTACTCGGCCTATAATATCTTTATCGGTTTCGACCTCGCCTCTATAACCACTTACTTGTGCTAAACCTGTAATGCCTGGTTTTACAAAATGACGTACCATAAATTTGTCGATTCGCTCGGCATACATATCTGTGTGGCTTACCATGTGTGGTCGAGGCCCTACTACAGACATGTCTCCAAATAAGACATTATAGAATTGAGGGAGTTCATCGATGCTTGTTTTTCTAATAAATTTACCAACATTGGTAACTCTTTGGTCTCCTTTTGTGGCTTGATGTACATGTGCATTTTTATTTGGTGTCATGGATCTAAATTTATAACAAGCAAACTCTTTATAATTAAACCCATTTCTAGTTTGCTTGAAAAACACTGGGCCTTTAGACTCCATTTTTATAATAATAGCCAATAAAGGTGTTAGCCAAGATAATAGAAACAAAATTATAGCTGAAGCAAAAACTATATCAAATAACCTTTTAGTAATCATATTTATAGGTTCTTGAAGCGGTATGGTTCTAATGGATAATATTGGAATATAATCGTAGTATTCATATTTTAATTTCTTTGTAAAGATGTCTTTATTGTCTGGAATAAACTTAACTTCACGTAAATTATTATCTGCAAAATCAACCAATTTATTAATTTGTTCGTTCGATAATTTTGATGCTGAAAAGTAAATCTCATCAATATCGTTATCTGTTATGTAATTAAAACATGTGCTTAAGCTTTCTATTCCCTTTTCAATCTTAAATTGCTTTTTAAACCGATACCCAAATTCAGGTCTTGATTTAAATATATGTATAAGTTGTCTTACTTTTTCATTATCGCCAATAACAATCACATTTCTTCTATTTCCTCCTAGTTTTGATCGATATTTCTTTAATAAGAAGAAGGAAAGAAATTTGAATGTTATTAATAGAAAAAATACAGATATTAAGTATTGCCCAAGAGCTAACCGACTAATATTTGGTTGTTTAAAAACACCAATAAAGGCATACAGCACCAATGCATACAGAATTATTTGCCTAAATAAAAGAACAAAAATTTGTACTGCTCTTGTGTGTCTTTTTACATTATAGTAATGATTTTTAAAAGAAATAATAATCCAAGACAAAGAAATGTAAGCGACAAAAACGTAAATGTTAGTAATATTTATATTAAATAAGGTTATGGTACTAACAATAATGATTAAATCAACTAAGCCAAATAACGGTGTGATTAAATTAGAATATCTTCTTTGTCTATATGCCACACTACTTTTTTATATGATTCGTAAAATCTTTATGTTCTCTTTTATAGAGTTTGTCTCTTGATAATCCTTTAAAATATTCAAAAGTCTTTTTCATGCCTTCACTTCGCCCAACTTTTGGCTCCCAATCTAAGATTTGTTTTGCTAAAGTAATGTCTGGTTGTCGTTGTAAAGGATCATCAACAGGTAATTCTTTAAAAATTATCTTTTGATTGGTTTGTGTTAATCCTATAATTTCCTTTGCAAAATCTAAAATAGTAATCTCATCTGGATTTCCAATGTTTACAGGAAAAACATAATCACTAAATAACAATCTATAAATACCTTCTACTTGATCATCGACATAACAAAATGATCGCGTTTGTAATCCATCTCCAAATACTGTTAAATCTTCTCCACGTAGTGCTTGTCCCATAAAGGCTGGTATTACGCGTCCATCGTTTAGTCGCATTCTCGGACCATAGGTATTAAAAATACGCGCAATTCTAGTTTCCAATCCGTGAAATCTATGATAGGCCATGGTAATGGATTCTTGAAAACGCTTTGCCTCGTCATAAACACCTCTTGGTCCTATCGTACTCACATTGCCATAATAATCTTCCGATTGTGGATGCACTAATGGATCGCCATACACTTCAGAAGTAGAAGCAATTAAAATTCTCGCTTGTTTCGCTTTTGCTAATCCCAATAAATTATGTGTCCCTAAGGAGCCTACTTTTAAGGTTTGGATAGGGATTTTTAAATAATCGATAGGGCTTGCTGGTGAAGCAAAATGTAAAATATAATCCAGCTTACCTTCAATCGCTATAAACTCGGTAATATCATGTTCTATAAACTCAAAATTAGGATTGCTGGAGAGATGCGAAATATTTGATGGGTCTCCTGTAATGAAGTTGTCCATGCCAATAACAAAAAATCCTTCATTTATAAAGCGATCACACAAATGAGATCCTAAAAATCCGGCAGCTCCTGTAATTAGTGTTTTTTTCAACTTTACCTGTTTTTAATCCTTAATTTTTTCATCAATCAAATCTAAAGGAATTACTTCAAAATTGTTACTTCTTTTCTGATAATCTTCGCCTCCATAAATTACTTTACCTCCTTTATAGCCTGTTAAATTATTCCAATATTTTAAGCCTTTAAAATAATTATTTGTAATCGTTTTTCCTGCTTTAATTTCAATAGGAATTAATTCATTAAAATTATCTATTAGCACATCTATTTCATTTCCCGTTTTATTTCTCCAAAAATATAAGTTGCTTGACTTCCCTTGGTTTAATTGTTTTTTTAATAACTCAACAACTACCATGTTTTCAAAGAGACTGCCTTTAAACGGGTGAAATTCTAACTGGTTTAAATTCTGTACTCCCAATAGTGCACAAACTAATCCAGTATCATAGAAATACAGTTTGGGCATTTTTACTACTCTTTTATTATAATTTTTATGGTGTGGTTGTAATCTAAAAACAATAAAACTCGCCTCTAATACGCCTAACCAAGCTTCAATAGTTTTATTGTTTACTCCAACTGCTAAGGCTAATGCATTTTTATTCAGTAATTGTCCAACTCTACCTGCGCACAATTTTAAAAATTTCTCAAAAACAAACATGTTTTCTATTGTTTTTAATTGCCTTACGTCTCTTTCTATGTAGGTTCTTATATAATTTGAAAACCAAAAATTGGTTTCCACTTTATGGTCGTATAAAGGAGGGTAAAAACCCTTAAATAATAGCGCATCAATAGTTTTTGGTCGTTGATTTTTAATTTCATCTATTGAAAAAGGGAGTAATGTTAAATATCCTATTCTTCCTGCCAAACTTTGTGTTATATTTTGCTGAAGTAAAAAATTATTAGAGCCCGTTAATATATATTGTCCAGGCTTATTGCTTTCGTCTAATATTTGTTGCAGGTAGGAAAATAATTCGGGTACGCGTTGAGCTTCATCAAAAATAGCCCCTTTCTCAGAATATTGAGCTAAAAACCCCCTTGGGTCTTCCATTAAAAATTGTCTGCTATCTGGATTTTCTAAATTTACGTATTCTTTGTTTGAAAAAACTGACCTAACCAATGTTGTTTTTCCAGATTGCCGTGGTCCTATCACAGCAACCGCCTTGAATTGGTTGGATAAACTTACTAATGTTTTTTGAGCATTACGTAATATCATAACACAAATATAGACAATTTAGGAATTGAATTCCTAAATTGTCTATATTTTAAAAATTTCTTCCTATGGAATTGTATTGAAAGCCTTCGTTTTGCATGTCTTCAACATCATATAAATTTCGGCCGTCAAAAATTGTTGGTGTTTTTAAAACACTTTTTAATCTATTAAAATCTGGCGTTCTAAAAATACTCCATTCTGTACAAATTATCAAAGCGTCTGCATCGTTAGCGGCTTCATACTTATTTAACGTGTATGTTAATTGGTCTCCAAATTTTCGCTTTACATTTGGCATGGCTTCGGGGTCAAACACTTGTATTTTAGCGCCTTTTTGTAATAATTCTTCTATAATATACAAAGCTGGAGCTTCTCTAATGTCGTCTGTTTCAGGCTTGAACGCTAAACCCCAAATGGCAAAAGTTTTGCCTTTTAGGTTATTTTCAAAATGTGATTCAATTTTTGGAATTAATATCTTCTTTTGAACATCGTTTACTTTAATTACTGCATTTAAAATATCAAATTGATGACCTACATCTTTTCCAGACTTGTAAAGTGCTTTTACGTCTTTTGGAAAACAAGAGCCACCATAACCAATACCAGGAAACAAAAAACGCTTTCCAATACGCGAATCTGTTCCCATACCAATACGGACTTTATCGACATTGGCACCAACTTTTTCACAAAAATTAGCAATCTCGTTCATAAAGGTGATTTTGGTTGCTAAAAACGAATTAGCTGCGTATTTAGTCAATTCAGCACTGCGCTCATCCATCACAATAATAGGATTTCCTGAACGCACAAAAGGCTTGTATAACTTTTTCATTAACTCGATAGCTCTTTCGGACTCAGAGCCAATAACAATACGTTCGGGTTTTAAAAAATCATCTACAGCAAAGCCTTCTCGCAAAAACTCTGGATTTGATACCACGTCAAAATCTACATTGGTTTCTTTAGAAATAACGGCAGCCACTTTATCGGCTGTTCCCACTGGAACCGTGCTTTTATCCACAATCACTTTGTACGATTGTATTTTTTGTCCAATCTCTTTTGCCACACCTAAGACATACGATAAATCTGCGGAACCGTCTTCATCCTCAGGTGTTGGTAGTGCTAAAAAGATAATATCGCCATGATCTAAACCTTCATCTAAACTTGTAGAGAATTTTAAACGTCCTGCTTTTATGTTTCTTTCAAACAAAATGTCCAAATGAGGTTCGTAAATTGGCACCTCACCTTGTTGCATTTGTTTTACTTTATTAGCATCAATGTCTATGCAAAGTACCTCATTACCTGTTTCTGCCAAACAGGTTCCTGTGACTAGACCTACATAACCTGTGCCTATTACTGCTATTTTCATTTATAGTATTTAATTGGTAAAAATAGTTTATTGATTCAACTTTAACAACCTATGATTTTTGAGTGTTAAATGTGATTTATGGTTTGGTATTAAGCCGTCATTACTGTATAAGGTTGACGATTAGAAAAAACAAAACCATTTAATTTTGTTTTAAGATGAATTCTTCAAAATTTTCAGGGGTAATTATTTTTGTAATGGCATTAGGGTATGCTTTTAGAAATGTTTTAGATATTTTTGCTTTTTTATGTGAGCTCCATTTAAACTCAAAGGCGTAAATTTTTCCATCGCGTTCTTCAATATAATCTATTTCTTGTTGTGCTGTTGTTCTCCAGAAATAAGAATTTACATATATGTTGTGATATGCCAAATATTTTTTACGCTCTCCTATAATAAAATTTTCCCATAATGCTCCTTTATCATTTCTCAATTCCAGAGGATTATAATTTCCTATTACTGCGTTTCTAATGCCATTATCCACAAAATATATTTTACGTGTTTTCTTTAATTCAGTTCTTAAATTTCTACTAAACGTTCCTAAACGATAAATAATAAATGATTTCTCTAATAATTGAATATAACTTTCTACTGTTTCGCTATTTAACCCTACTATTTTCCCTAATTCATTATAAGACACCTGATTCCCCATTTGAAAAGCAAGTGCTTGTAGTAATTTTATAATTTTATCCGATTTCTTAATTTTGTTCCAAATTAGAATGTCTTTAAACAGGTAGCTATCTGCCAATAATTTTAAAATATCTTTTTCCTCTCCTTGATTCACAACAACATCAGGGTAATAACCATAAACCATCCTGTGCTTTAGTAAGCTTATTTCGTCTAACAAATTGTGGTGACCCACCATTTCTTCAAATGACATAGGATACATTTGATACTCAAATTTCCGTCCGGTTAATGGTTCGTTTAAATCGTTTGATAAATCAAAAGCTGAAGACCCTGTTGCTATTAGTTGTACGTCCTTTAGTTCGTCTGTAATTATTTTAAGTTTTAAACCAATATCCTTTATGTTTTGAGCTTCATCAATAATAACCACATTGTGGTTTTTAATAATCGCTTTAAATCGCGAAGAAGAAGGTGTTTCAAATAAGGTTTGTACTTCAAAGTTATCGGCATTCAGCCAAAGTGGATTTTTTAAATTTGTTGCTATGTTCTTTAATAACGTTGTTTTCCCTACTTGGCGAGGCCCTAGAAGCACAATGGCTTTTCCTTTGAAAAGCTTACTTTTTATGCTTTCTTCTAAAATCCTATCAATCATTTTAATACATTTTATCTGCTATAATCGTAAATATACTATGTTTTTTTCTATTGTAATCGAAAATTACTATGATTTTTTTAGGTTATATTAAAATTACATTGGAAACAGGAGCATTTAAGATCTTTTATTATGCTTTTCTTTTTGAAACAGAATGTCTAGGTATCGTTCATAAATGGAGCTTCACATAGTTACATATACTTTGCTTTAATCAATAGCTATACAAAGCACCTCATTGCCTGGTTCTGCCAAACAGGTTCCTGTGACTAAACCTACATAGCCTTTGCCTATAACTGCTATTTTTATTCACAAACTTTTATGAGACAAAAATAGGAAAGTATGTTTAAAACAATCCCATTTATAATTGAATTGTTTATTAATAGGGGTTGAGCTTGGGCAAATAGTTGTTGTTTTCTATTAATAAGAGACAAAAAAATAAACAATAAAAAACAATTCCATATTGTCGAATTAAAAACGATTCTGAAATAAGCACTATTAACATAAGTATTGTAAAGAGAAAAACACTATCTCTTTTTTTGCTGTAGAAAAGAGGCGAAAGCAACATTAAAAGTAAAAAAATAAACCCAATTAATCCTTCATCTATTATGGTTTGAAGGTACTGATTGTGAGCATTGAAGTTTCTCAAAAAAGCTCTCCGGAAATTGACTTTATAATATTGATTTAAAAGTACATCCTGTGATTTATTTAATCCATAACCAAATACAGGAGAATCTTTTGATATTTCGAAAACATTTGACCAAACTTTAAGCCTAAATGAAGAACCTGAATAGGAAGATATGTTAGTGTTAAAGTTAACAATTCTATTTTTAAGTGTTGGAATACTAATAGTTAAAATTATACCAAAAAGTATGGTCGAAAAGAAAATTGATAATACTTTTTTTAACTTTTTTTTCTTATTTAGCATTATCTTAATAAAAATTATAGCAACAGTAGCAAGAATGACCGTTCTGGATGATAATAAAATAATTGCTAAAAATAAAATTATGCTAAAGAGCAAGTATTTCTTTCTAGTATCAATAGCATGGTCAAAATAATTATCCAAACAAAATATTAAGGCAAGCGCATAAAAAGAAGATAAATAAATGTGATGAACTCCAAATAAATCTGTTAAAAAGTTATAAGTAATAAATATGTGATTTATGTTTTCTTCTAGAAAAAACATCCTCCATAGTCCATATAAAAAGCTCATTGCAAAAGAAAATAATGCAGTAACTATAAATATTAACCGAACATTAAATGCTATTTGTTTATTAATTAAAATATCTCTGTTGTTTAAGATAATTATTGGAAATAAAAGAAACGGTAAATACTTTTCAATAACTAACACTTCATTAAGGCTCGAGGAAGTTGCACACAAAACCAAAAAGCTAACCAAAAAATGTGAAACCATTAATAAGAATGGTTTTATAAAAAATAGATTTTTAAACTTAATTGCTTTATAATTAAACATATTTGGTAAAAGCGTAAAATAAAAAACAACTGTTGCAATGGATACAAAAGCATTTCCAAAAAACAGAGACACAGTTAATAGATATAGTGCATACTCAAAATAGTTGCTTTGGATATTTTTTACCACTATTCTAAACATTTAAATAAGTATTGTTCATATTGGTTATTTATTCTATTCCAATCATATTTATTGATAATTTTTTCTTTATTATTTCTCAATATGTCTATATAATTGTTCTTGTTTTTTGTAATTAAATTGATAATGTCTTTTTCGTTTTCAAAAAAGAACGCATCTTCCTCAAGAATACTTTTATTAAAAATATTATTGTCTGCAATTATTAATGCATTTGATGCCATAGCTTCTAATAAAGAAGGGTTAGTTCCTCCAACTGAATGACCATGGAAATATAAGTTAGAGAAATATCTCAAGTTGTTAAGATGATTTTGATTGTAAATTCCTCCTAAAAAATTTATCCTTTTATCTTCTTTAAACTTCTTCTTTAAATATTCTCCATATTTTGTCCGATGTTTTCCAATAACTAAAAAAGGATAGTTAATGCTACTCTTAGAAACTCCCTCTAAAATTGTTTCAATATTATTTTCGGGTTCAAGACGTGCAATTAGCATGTTATATTCATTGGCAATTACATTGTAAATTCCTAATACTTCTTTTGTGGGTTTATCAAAAACTTTAGCACCATAGGCTATATATTCAGAGTGGATATTGTACTCCTCCTTTAGGTATAATTTAATTCCAATAGAATCTGAAATAAGATAATCACTAGATTTAACCGCAAGCTTTTCAGCATGTTTTAAAAACTTTCGAACTAGTTTCTTATATTTTGATCTTTTCCACTCCAATCCATCCATGTTTGTGATAATCTTACTGTCCTTTGGCAACAACCAACCCCAAATAGAACTACTCGTATAGCCTAATTGTAATATTGCATCAAAACCCTGTTTTCTACTATGAGATATACAGTTTAAATCGTAGATAAATTGACCAACTGTCCCTATTTTATCTTCTGGGTCATATTTATGAATTATGTTAACTCCTTTCCATTTCTTTTCTTGGTAAGGATGATTATGAGAGTTGTAAACATAAACCTGATGTTCTTTGTTAACCAAATACTCTGAGAGAGATTCTGAAAACTGCTCAAAACCTCCATGGTTATTTGGTATTCCACGAGTTCCCAATATAGCTATTTTCATTTTATTTAGTTAAGTTTTTACTTGATGTGTTAAATTCAAAAATTGAAATCATAATAATAAGGACAAGAAACCCATATACTTGGTGTTTAAAAATTCCTGAATTAGTTATTCCTGCAAACATCATGATAAAGTTGATTATAAACAAATATATTAATGGATCATCTTTTTCCATTGCTCTATTTTTTTTGAAAAAAACTAAAGGAATTAGGTAAACTAAAAAAAAGAGTGTCATTCCTTGTAAAATCCCATACTGCGACATAGCTGATAATAAATCGTTATGTGAGTCCATCACGTTGTTTTCTTTAGATCCAAAATCAGCCTTATGCTTGTTCCATTTTCCTGGGCCAATCCCAAAAATTGGGTTTTCTTTTATCATGTTGAAAGAAGTTTGGTAGTGATTTAAACGTAATATTAATGATTCGGTAAATTTGTTCTTTTCAAGTAAAATTATTTTGTTTATTTCATTCTGATTGAAATCAATTCTTTCTATCTTAAAATTCTTTAAAGAGAGCCTATCATTTTTTTGCGCCAAAATTGTTCCTAAAAAAATCCCCAAAATTGTTAATCCAATCAACAAAGCTGTTGCTTTTTTGTTTTTTGATTTTACTTGAGCTTTAATATAAATAAGCCATTCTAAAACAATATAAAGACCAAATAAAAACAAGGCGCTTCTAGTTGTTGTTAAAAAAATGACTAAAACCATGAAAAACACTATTAATGAAAATTTAAAATTTATTTTGTCTCTAATTATCAAAAATGTAAAATAACAGGCTATTGCTGCAAAAATATTAGCAAACGTATTAACTCTTAGTGTCCCACTCATTAGCCTTGATGGGGTATTAAAAACATAAGAATATAATACTGATTCAATTACTAAAAACCCTACAGCAAACGATAACCCACAAAAAATAGGTTTTCTATGCTTTATAATATCTGTGTTAAAAAACAAGAGCGCTAGTAGTAAAAAATACCTTAAGTGAAAAGAGTTTGCCATTATTAAGCTAACATCGTTTAAATTATTAGATTTTAAAACATTATATGATATAGACAACAGTGTTGATACAATAACAAATAAAATCAAAAAAAGCTTAAACTTATTTATTCCCTGCAGCACTTTCGTCTTAATTGCTTTAGATTTATATTTTAATAATCCCACAATTAGAAAAATATCAACATGTGTTATCATTGGGTAAAAAACTCGGTTTTTATCTATTGATGAACTAAACAATATGCTTGGTAAGTAATTGTTTACGTTTGAAGGAAATGCCAATAGAATGAATATTAATAAAAAAGCATAATGCTTTAAAGATTTTAGACATACGTAAAGAGTTATAATATAAAATATAATAGAAACATTATCAATCAGGCTTAGTTTTGAAAATAAAATAAAATCCGCACTGTTTTTATTTAAAAAAAACAGTGAAAATATAAAGGCATAAATTGTTATTAATACACCTATTAAAAAAAAGTAATATCGCTTTTTTAACATAAAACGTCTTATTCAAACCGAAATTTGAATGGTTTTTTTAATAGTATTTGCTTTAATAATAAATGAAATACTAGAGCTAGAATTAAAAATAAAATATTGTTAATGAGTGTTCCAAATAGACCTGTGCTCACAGACCCTGACACACCTATTGAAAAAAATAATAAAAATAAAAGGCTTGTGTTTTTTATTTTACCTTTAAAAGCTATTATTTGATATATACTGTTTAATATAAAACCATAAAACAGTGGATAAATTATAAAAGCTATTTTACCAAAATTCAAGTAGCCAAGACCAATAAATGTAGTAGTAACACTTCCTCCATCAAAGTCCCAGCCCATAAGGCCTTTTAGATAAGTACCAAAATTAGGGTTTGATCCTGGTAAAAATAATTTTAAATCTATTAAGTAACTTTGACCATATAAATAAGAATGCTCTCTAGGAAAAAAATCATATATTTTTTGTAAATTTTGAATATTAACAAAAGGTCTCCATCCTGCTCTGAATTTTAATAATGTTAAAAAACTAACTCTATCGTCTTGAAAGTTAGACCTTATTGCACCGACAACTATTAAAATTAGAAATAAAACCAATCCGATTTTGAGATACTTTTTTAAAGATAATTTTTTAGAGTTTAAAATTGTTATCATTATAAAACAAGCTAATAATAACTTTAAAAGGGGGGCTCTACTACCATAAGACAATAGGGCAAAAGCTGTAAAGACAAAAAGAACTGTTTTAAACACTTTTGTTTTATCTTTTAGCAATAAAATAATCATATAACCATATAAGAGAAATGAAACAAATATCAAGTTGTATAAACCAGCCCCAGCCTTTCTTGTGATTCTATCGTTTTCAACATCTTCAGCAAACAATATAATTCCACCTGTCTTATAGGTAAAAAGCAAAAAAACAACAATACCTGTTACAAAGACTAGGATACCACTAATTTGAAATGATTTTGAAGGTTTGTTTTCAATTTCTATGTTGTTTATTTTCACATACTTTATTCCTGATGCCGCAAATAAAGATCTAGATAAAAAAGCCCCAAGAAATGTCAAGAAATAAGCAAGGATTATATAAAACTTCAAATCAGGGGAAATTGGTATCCTTGGATACCAGCTATCACTGTATGCTAATGCAATAAAACAAAATGCTGTTTGATATAAATAAAAAAAAACAAATGGATTTAATAAATTTCTTAAGTCAAAGAATTTATTAACTACAATTAACATAAAAATTGCAATAAAAACAATTTCCCAATTCATATTATAGAACTAAATGATTTATTATTCGATCTATTGACTTCCCGTCTAATTTGTAAAAGTACTTATTTATAAACATATCGTAATTTTTATGTTTATCATATAACATTTGGGTGTTTGCTATTGTTTCTGCCAACTCATCAGAACTAGAAATAATATTACAGCAATCAAAATGTTCATACTCTAATACCGTGTCAACTCCTTCTATATCAACCTTGATTAAAGGCTTATATAATGCAATAGCCTCATTGCCCACAGTAGATGTAGTTGATATTACAACGTCACTCCCATATATTAAATCATGTATGTTTTCGTGTTTAAAGATAGAAATGTCATTTTGAGCAAAGTGCTTATATATTAAATCCTTATTGTCTATTGATCCTGGATGCAATTTAATATTAATCCTGTATTTCGAATGAAGATTCGATTCGAATATTATTTTTAAAAAATTATTAATGTTTTCATCTCCAATGGGATTCATGACAATCAAAACACTATTGATTTTCTCTGATTTAATATTTAATTTTGGGTAAGTGTTTAAAAAATCTGTTTTAGGTGTTCCTGTAATTTGCAATTTTTCTGGATTTGTTCCTCTTTCAATAAACCATTTGTTAGATAATTCTCCCCAAGTAAATAAAACATTAGCACTAACGGGTAAATACCCATACTCTAATACTGTAGATCCGTGCTGAATAACGTGTGTTTTTATGTTTCTTTTCTGCGCAATCAAATTAATAGTTTTAGATGTTTTATGAATATCTGTGTTTAAAAGAATCCTTTTTAGGTTAGGTAGCTTCAAAAAAAGACCCTCAACACAATTTATAATATAAACTGACTCAATTATATTAAGAAACAATAGATATTTATTAATCCCAAATTCTTTTGAAACTTCTCTAATAACTGTAAAATTAACTATACAGAGGTTTATTACCTCTAAAATGCTTTTTAAATATTTAAACCCGTTGAAAAACCTAAACAACGTAATGCTTTGACTAGCTCTTACTCTTTTATCACAGACTATCTCAACAAATGGGTGTTTAAATGAATCTTCAACTTGCCTAATGTTTTTTATCATACTTCGATTATATATGTCATTGACAAACATATATTTAACATTTCTGTTGAGTTTTTTTGCATTAAGATTAAAAGCTAATATTGATTTTAAATATGTATCTAAGCTAAGTATTTTTATAAGGTCTAAAATTTTATTTTTTTTATACCTGTTCAAGCTTAGCTCAAAAACATAAATCTGAGACAACGTTATTAGATTAATCCCTTTAAAGTTTATACAATATGACTGTAGTTTCTGAACTTTATCGTATAAATTTCTTTGTGGCTGCATAGAAAAGTAAATCTATTTTATATTTTTTCAAACATATAAAATATATAATTAAAAATTCACAAAAATAACTTATTGTGGTAGTATACGCAGCGACCTTGTAACCATATTGAGGTAGCAGTAAAAAGTTAAGTATAATATTTAAGACGGCAGCAATAATAGCCGGAAAAGCCATTAAGAAAGTGTCTTTATAAAAGAATGGTATGTTAGAAAGTACGGTATATAAAAAATAAAACAGCATTCCAATTAAAATAATAGGTATTAAATCTAATGCTACTAAATAAGAATCATTAGATAATAGTTTAAGTAAATGAGTTTTAAATACAAAGACCGTCAAGCATACTGTTAAAACACAAAAAAAGTAAATTTTTGCTGCCTTGGAAATTCTATTTACTTCCCCTAATTTTAAGTGTTGAAGGATAAACTTCTGCCACATTTTATTAGTTGCTAAAAAAAAGGCCATAAAAATAGAGCCTACTGTATAGGCTACTGTATATTCGGCAACTTCAACTTCAGAATAATAATAATTAATAATAAACCTGTCAGCGAAAGAAAGTACAAGTGCTGATAAAACCCCTGGAATGATAGGAGAGCTGAAACTTAAGGCAATCGTTGTCTTTTTTATTAGTCTTTTAATAGTTGTGTCAAATATATTTTTGCCTGATTTTATTAAATTAATTAAGAGTATCAGTGCTATGGCTCCAAATACAAATGATTGAACAATCGCAAAAATAATGGGAGAGTATTTATCTGTTTTACCGCCTAGAATAATAACCAGAAAAGTCAAAACGTATGGCAATGAATTTCTTGATGCATAAAGAATGTTATACAAAATTAATTTGCCTCTAATTTGGTAATAGGAAAGCATTACTTCTATAACAGAGAAAAAATATGCGCAGATTAAAATATAGAAATCAAATCTATTGTCAATTATTGCAATTCCATACAGCTTTAACAACAACCAAATAAAATAAAAGACGAGAGCAATTATAGTAGAGAAAACAATGGATCTTACAATAGATTTTTGAGCTAGAATACTGCCATATAAAGCCCTGTTTTTAACATAGCTTCTTTGTGAAAAATCGAGAAAAACAGACAGCACTGGAATAATGGCCCAAAAAAGCGCTAGTTTCCCAAACTCTTTTTTTTCAAAGTAGTCGGTGAAAAAACTAAATAAAAGAAAAATTACTCCTTTAGAAATCCCTTCACCTAATATGTAAGACAGATATTTGGAGCTAGCTTTAAACATTTATAATTTAAGAAGAAATTCTTTCATGACTTCAAAATGATTATCAATATAATTTCCAACCTCTTTAAAAGTATTAAAGTTAGTGGTTTTATACTCGCCAAGCGTCATGTTTACTTTACTTAAAAGTCGTTTGTCCTCAATATTAAATACAGGCAAATTCATTGTCTCTACCATGCCCTTTCCTCTTCCATCTTCATTTATTAATAACGAAGGAAGTCTTTTGCTTAAAAAGTATAAATGTGCGTGAACCCTATACCCTATATGAAAATCACAGTTATCATAAAAATCTAACTTCTTTAAGTCATACGCCACATCCATTACTTTAATTCTAGAATTAACTAGTTTTGCTCCTAAAGCCATTGATAAATAACCTATGGTGGCTCTTACGGTTGTATGCTTGTCTGGCAAAATTCCTCGATGATAAGTCATTGTTATCTGTGCCTTTGGAAATTGTTTTGTTAAAAGCCTAATTAATGATACAGTTTGTTTAATTAGCTTGGGGTCTGCTGCTGTTGTAAAAACAATCTTTTTTACTTCATCCAACTCTTTAAAATTCTTGCCAATAGACGGCAAATCATACCAAACAGGACAACCTGTCATCGTTACGTTTTTAATTCCATTATTAATTAGAACTTTCTTTGTTACGTTACATCTACAGCTAGAACTGTGTATTTTTTTATGAGCTTCTATTAAAAAGTTTTTTGATTCGTCATTAAATGCAAAAGATAAGGGAGCACCTGATGGTCTTCCACACCACCCTAAGCCAAATGGAATAATTGGGACTTTTATTAAACTTAAATCATCAACTAAAGGGTAAATTCCTTTATATATATCAGGTGCGTATGCTGGCCCACCACATAAAACAACAAATCTTGCTTTATTAATAGTATCTATGTGTCCATCTAATTTTTTGGTTCTATCTAAAACTACAATGTCCTTATCTACAAATTCTTCAAACAATTTTTTTGCTCTATCTGTAATTAAGAAATCTCCAATATTTTTTATTTGTCCTGAAAGGAGTACTATCATTTCTTTATTTTTAATTAATCAAACATGTTCCATTGTAAAACATCGTCCTCTTTTATATTGTGTAATGTTGTTTTTCCAACCAAGGCATTTATTTCTTTTGGTGAAATTCCAGTTGCTGGTCTCTTCCAAGTTAAGTGGCTCTTAGTTATTTTTTTTCCTTTTTTTATGTCTTTTAGAGCTACTAAACTTCGCCTAGCGTTTCTTCTCGATTTTTCCTCGGTAAGTAATGGAGTTTTTTTCTGCATTCCTATTAAGTTATATGTTTCTTCCATTTTATTAAAAAATAGTTTTAAATCATCTTTATCCATTGCGTGATAATGATCGTTCCCAGGTAGTTTTTTATCATGTGTGAAATGCTTCTCAAGAACAATTGCACCCAAAAGATTGGCGATTTTTAAAACTTCCATATCATTTGGCAATGTATGATCAGAATATCCGGGAATAGTTTGAGGGAATTTATTTATTAAATCTAGTATCATCCCAAGATTGGCATTTTCGTCTAGAGTAGGATAATTTAAAATACAATGCATTAAACAAACTGGAACGCTATATTTGCTAATTGTTTCTATTGCTTGATGAGTCTCCCATAGATAAGAAGCGCCTGTTGAAAGAATTATTGGTTTATCAAATGAACACAAATATTCAATAAATGGAAGATTAGTAATATCTGATGAAGATATTTTGAACACATCCATTAAATCATTTAAAAATTTAGCAGAAGAAACATCAAAAGGGGTTGATAAAAATTCTATCCCTGTTTTATCACAATGTTTTTTTAGTTCTTCATATTCTGACTTCCAAAATTTGTCATATTTTTGAAATAATTCAAATTGACTTTTAGTTGATTCTTTCGTTGTATCCCAATATGAAGGGCTGTTTTTTGAAGCAATTGTACTCGCTTTATAAGTTTGAAACTTAATTGCATGTGCGCCACCTTCTTGAGCCTCTTCAATTAGTCTTTTTGCTAAATCCATAGAGCCCTCATGATTTACTCCTGCCTCGGCAATAACATATGGCCTAGTCAGTTTTGCATTATTATAATTATATTCTTTAAGTAGATTGAATAACTTCATAAGTTATATTGTCGATTTAATTAATTTAATTACTCTTGATTTGCCTTTTTTAAGTTGATTTTTAACCATTTTTTCATGCATACGTTTTCTTAAATCTACATCTAAACATTCTTTAAAGGCTTTTAATATTAAATTATCGGAAAGGTTTTCAGCTAGACCTAAATTATAAAAACCATTTTTTTCTGATGCAAAAAAATGTGTTGTTTCTCTTTTGTTTTGGCATAAAACGATGCAAGGAGTTCCAATTGAGGCAACTTCAAATGTTGTTCTTCCTGCAGAAGTAAAAACTAGGTCTGCTTTGTACATTTCATCAGAGATATTGCTAATATTACTTTTAATTTCAATGTTTTGGAATTTTTCTTCTAAAGAATTTTTATTTGTATAACCCAAACCCATTATCACTGTAAGTCTTATTTTGTTAGAATTACAATACTCAGATATTAGACTTAAAACTCTATAGGTAAAGTTATTTGGATCAACACCTCCAAAAGAAATTAAAATAGTTTTTACCTCTTTACTTATGGTTTTTTGTTTTGTATATAGAAACTCATCCCTTAATATAAAATATTTTGCTCCATAATAATGGTTTAAAGCAGTTTTGTTTTCAGGATACATTGCATTTACTACAAGGTCAGCTTTTTTAGCACCGGAACCAAGGTCTTCAAAGTTTATAATCTTATACTGTTTGGTCTTTAGTGTGTTTACATATTCTTCGTTTGTGTCTAAAATATCATTAATAACAATATCTGGATTTAGCTTTATTATGTCATCAATTATTAAGGGTTCTTTTTGTAAATGAGCTTCATAATTTGACTCCATAATTTTATCTAATGCTAATTCACTACCCTTGGTTGCAAGAAATATTATTCTGTGTTCTAAAATTTCATTTGCAATGCTTAAGGTATTATAAACATGACCCATTCCAATAATATTATCTCCAGCTACAACAAAAAGTATTGTTTTTCTCTTTAGATAATACTCACACAAATTCCAATCATCAAAATCATCTATGTCGATAGCTTCTTTTTTACTTAAGGGGAATATTCCGATATGCTCCCCAAATCTAGAGTTTTCCTGAACAAAATTTGACTTGGTTATAACAAAACCACCTGTTTCCTTATAAACCTGAGGCAAACCTTGACGATTTACTCTCTTCTTATAATTTGGCCTAAAATTCTCTTCTTCTTTAATCCAAGTTAAGTGACTATCATATACTCCAGAAATTATTGTGTCTAATTTACTTTGATTGAAAAGCTGAATAGCTTTTATTATTGATATACTCTTTAATAAAGGTGAGGTAGGTTGAAGAGTAATTACTAAATCATAATTAACACCTTCAATTTTACATATTTCATTATAAGCATTAAAAACAACTGGGTCTAAGGTCGTCTTGTCTCCTGAAATAGAGTTACTTCGTTTAAGTGTCTTTGAACCAAACTTTGAGGCAATTAGAAGGATTTCATCATCATTACTAGATACATAACAGTCAGCATTGTCAATAGAAAGCGCGTTAATTATACTGTAATAAATCAAGGGTTTGCCGTTCAAGGCTCTTAAATTCTTTCGTGGAATTCCCTTTGAGCCTCCTCTCGCTGGAATTATTATTAACTTTTTTTTCTTCACTAAATTAATCTTCTAATAAGTAGTTAACAATGTTTGATACTTTTGGTGAGTAAAAATAGGGGTCATATTTACCATTAATTTCCTTCATTTTTATAATTCGTGTTTCTTTATTAAAATCGATAAACTTACTTGGTTTGAATTCGTTTTCTATTTCTTCTTTACTAAAATTATATTCCTTTTCTCCATAGGAAAGGGTTATTGCTCTTAATTCAATTTCTTTCTGATTTGTATTTTTTCCTAGATCTAATCTTAGCCTTTCAGGATAGGTTATTTCAGGTAATTCAAATACTATATCTTGGAACAAGCTGTCCCCATCGACTTTTGTGAACACAAAATCCTCATGATGAAATGTTTGCTGTCCTGTTTCGTAATAATAAACTTCAAAAACATCATCTACCAAAACTTTAGCATTGATTTTTACTTTTAAAGTCGGTTCTTCTGTTGTTGCCTCTTCTTCAATTTTTTCTTTTGATTCATCTTTGTTTTCTCTGCAGGAGAATAACACTAAAAAAAGGCTTGCCGTTAGAATAAAAATACTTTTTTTCATAGAATTAAAATTTAATTAATAAAAGTTATATAAAGTTTTCGTTCAATACAAATTGATAAGTGCTAATTTCAAGCTGTCAATCCATGCAGGTATTTCAATACTAAATGTTTTTTTTATCTTAGTTGTATCTAAAACACTATAATTTGGGCGTTTTGCTGGCGTTGGATAATAAGCTGTTTTTATTGGTATTGCTTTAACTTTTTTATTGGACAAATCAAAAATTGTTTTTGCAAATTCATTCCAATTTGTAACGCCTTCATTACTATAATGATAAATGCCATAAGCTTTACAGTTGCTTATTATTATTTTTAATATTATAATTGCTAAGTCTTTTGCATAAGTTGGAGATCCCCATTGGTCGTAAACAATATTTAGCTCTTCCTTTTCCATTGATAATTCCAACATGGTTTTAAAAAAATTATTGCCGTGTTCTGAATATAACCAAGAGGTTCTAATTATAAAATATTTTTCTAATATATTGCAAATATATGATTCTCCTTTTAATTTTGAAGCCCCGTAAACATTAATTGGGTTTGGTAAATCGTTTTCTTTGTATGGAGTTTTTGTATTCCCATCAAATACAAAGTCGGTGGAAATGTGTATAAATGTTATATCATTTTTTTTACAAGATTGAGCTAAATATTTAACTGCCTCAGCATTAACCAAAAAAGCTTTTTCTTTTTCTTTTTCAGCTTTGTCAACAGCTGTATATGCAGCACAATTTACTAAATAATCAAACTTAGTGTTTCCAAATAAACTATTGACAGTATTCTTGTTTGTAATATCTAACTCTTTAGAGCTCTTAAAACGCCACTTAATCTTTTCATTAGTATTTGCAATATCCCGTAAGCATCTGCCTAATTGTCCATTGGAGCCTGTGACCAATACATTAATCATAATCTAATGTCTTCAAATTTAGGCAATTTTATATCCTTTTCAGATATAATGAGTTGATTTTTAGGGAGTTTCCAATCAATATTTAAAGTAGGGTCGGAAAATATTATTCCGTGCTCAGACTCTTTATTATAAAAATTGTCGCATTTGTAAGAAAACACAGCTGTGTGGCTTAGTACTACAAATCCATGTGCAAAACCTCGAGGGATAAACAATTGTTTTTTATTCTCTTCAGATAATTCAATGGCAACATATTGACCAAACGTATTTGAGTTTTCTGTTATATCAACAGCAATATCTAAAATACGCCCTTTAATAACCCTTACTAGTTTTGCTTGTGCAAACTTTCCAGCTTGATAGTGAAGCCCTCTTAATACTCCTTTTGATGATAGAGATTCGTTGTCTTGAACAAAATTTATGTTTTTTCCAATTATTTCATTGAAAACTTCTTGATTATAACTTTCTAAAAAATAACCTCTTTTATCATTAAATACTTTTGGTTCTAAAATAAAACACCCTTTTAGTTTCGTTTCTTTTGAAATCATTACTTGTTTTTTAATAAACCCAATAAATTCTTTCCATAACCACTTTTAAGTAGTGGGGTTGCAAGGTCAACAAATTGTTCTCTATTAATATATCCCATTTCAAAAGCAGCAGCCTCTATTGATCCTATTTTCAAGCCCTGTCTCTCTTCAATAACTTCAACAAATTGTGAAGCTTGCATTAATGACTGAAACGTTCCTGTGTCTAACCAAGCGGTTCCTCGATCTAATATGCTTACGCTTAATTTGCCTTGGTTTAAATACTCTTTATTAACGTCCGTTATTTCTAACTCTCCTCTATGACTTGGCTTTATGTTTTTGGCTATTTGAACAACTGAATTATCATAAAAATAAATTCCAGGAACCGCATAATTTGACTTAGGTTCGGATGGCTTTTCTTCAATAGAAATTGCTTGTCCTTTATCATTAAATTCTACCACACCATAACGTTCTGGGTCATGAACTCTGTAAGCATATATAACTCCTCCATCAGGGTCATTGTTGCTTTGCAATAATATCGCTAAACCTGTTCCGTAAAAAATATTGTCTCCCAATATTAAAGCAACTTTATCATTACCGATGAATTCTTCCCCAATAATGAAAGCTTCGGCCAAACCATTAGGGGCTTCTTGTATTGCATATTCAAATTTACATCCATACTTTTTCCCATCACCCAAAAGATCTTTAAATAATGGTAAATCTTTTGGAGTTGAGATAATTAATACTTCATTAATTCCTGAATACATTAGAGTAGAAAGCGGATAGTAAATCATCGGCTTGTCATAAATTGGCATCAACTGTTTGCTTACAGATAAGGTTAATGGGTGAAGTCTTGTGCCTGATCCCCCTGCTAAAATAATCCCTTTCATTAATTTTAATTAACTATTAATATATTGTTTTTGGTAATACGATTGATAGTCTCCTGAAGTAACATTATTTAACCAGGTGTCATTATTTAAGTACCAATCTATTGTAAGTTTTAAACCCTCTTCAAAAGTAACTGAGGGTTTCCACCCGAGTTCTTTGCTTATCTTTGATGCATCTATAGCATATCGTAAATCATGTCCTGGACGGTCTTTAACATAAGTAATCAACTTTTCAGATGTTCCTGGGGTTTTTTGTAGTTTTTTGTCCATCTGAACACAAAGTAGTTTTACTAAATCAATATTCGTCCATTCATTAAAACCTCCAATATTATACGTTTCTTTAATTTTTCCTTGATGAAAAACCAAATCAATGGCTATAGCATGGTCAATAACATATAACCAATCTCTTGTATAATTACCGTCCCCATAAACAGGTAATGGTTTATTATTCAATATATTATTAATGAAAAGTGGGATTAGTTTTTCTGGAAATTGATTTGGTCCATAATTATTTGAGCAATTTGTAATAATATAAGGCAGTCCATAAGTTTCTCCGTAGGATCTAACAAAATGGTCTGAGCTTGCTTTTGAAGCTGAATAGGGTGAATTAGGATTATAGGATGTTGTTTCCGTAAACAATCCTGTTTTTCCTAATGAGCCATAAACCTCATCGGTGCTAACATTATAAAATAATTTACCCTTAAAATCACTTTCCCATAGTAACCTAAATGCATTAAGTAAATTTATAGTTCCCAGTACATTGGTGTTTACAAAAGCTAATGGGTCTGTTATTGATCTATCTACGTGGGATTCTGCGGCTAAATGAATAACACTGTCAAACTTGTATAAAGAAAAAAGCGACTCTATGGTATCCGCATCAGTAATATTAGCTTTAATAAATGTGTAATTTGGCGCGTTTTCAATATCCTCCAAATTTTCTAAATTCCCTGCGTATGTTAAAGCATCTAAATTATAGATGTGGTGATTTGGGTACTTATTTACAAACAACCTAACAACATGCGATCCAATAAATCCTGCGCCTCCTGTAATTAAAATATTCATGATTAAATTTTATCTTTATAACGTTCAAGAAATCTAATAAATTCTATTAATACTAACACCAAAAAAGTTAATAATGCTAATTTTATTCCAATTGAAATAGCCCAACTTGTTGCAATGCCAAAAATCTTAGCTTCATTATGAAGGGTTCCGTCGCCATCTTGTATAGACATTATCTCAATTATTTCTTCTAAATTCTTTCTGTCTGACTCATTTTTAACAAGTTCTCGCCTTAAATCTAAATCTTTACTAAAAAGCTCAAATTCTTTTGTAACATTTTTGTCATTTGCCCCACCTACGACTATATTGGTTGAGCCTCCTAATGGTAATTCTTCCTGTTGTTGTTTTAAAACTTGTGTATAAACCGCTTGAAGTGTTTTAGATTCTTCTAGAGATTGTTCAATAACCATGTCCTCATTGTTTAAATTGGTTATTTTTTTTAATTTTTGGTTAAGAAAAAATTCGCTTTTTTCAATATTTTCAATAATATTTCTAAGTACATTATTAAAGTTATCTTTCGTAAATGATTTTAAGGTTATTTTTTGAATATTGTAATTATAGTCTTTTGAGTTTTCTAAAAAATCTTTGTATTCAACTGTACTTGCCAATACAGAATCCAAGCTTTTAACATACTCATTAAACAATTGCAGTTTTTGATTTTCAGTAAGATTGGATGCCATTTCTAATCCTGAAATTTCATTAGATTTGGATGTTGTGATATTTAATATTTTTGAAGTTTCTATAGAGTCTTTTTGTTGAAAAAGGGAGTTGTAATAGTTTATAGTGTTAAACAGGTGCTCTCCTGTATCATAATTTTGCTTTATAATAGCTGTTGAGTGATATACTTTTTTTTCTGTTTTATTCTTAACAAACCCTAATCCTGCTCCAATAACCCCAGCAATAATTATTTTTATAAAGTGTTTTTTAGTGAAAAATACTAGCCATACAAACGTTAAAAAAATCTTATTTAGGATGTTTCCAATAAACCTAAAAAACCTATCGAAGGCACTGCCAATGAGCTTAAATAATTGTCCTAAATCTATTTCTTCGGATGGTTGTTGTTCTGGTAGATTTGTACTCATAATCTATGAATTAAATATTTGTTCTAAAATTTTTCGTGTTATTAAATATGTTGGTCTTACACCACTTGTTCCTAAACCTCCTGAGGCTAAAGTGCTACCGGTTTCTAGAGGATTATCGCTTGCATAATAGGCATATCTCACCTTAACATTAGGGTTTATGCTTTTTCTAATTTTTGCTGCCGATTGAATGGCTTTTTGGTAGTGAGCGCCTTCCATCTCCAAGCCTATTACGTCCCAGGTTGAATCGTGAAAAAATTTCAATATTTCCTTATTTTGAAGCGAGGTTCCTAAAACCGTTATCATTGCGCCTTCGTAAACATCAACACCTTGCCCCTCAATGTCTTCTTTACTTAACTCATTTCTAAATGGATAATTGTCTGCAGTGCCTTCAAAAATATGTGCCGAAGGAATCATTATATCTCCTTTACCACCTTCTAAAATACCTGCTTTACCCATAATAGATATCGATTCAATATTCATGTGCTTTTTGGTGCTTCTGTTTTCGTAAGGTTTTAAAAATTCATCAATAGTCTCAAATGCTTGTTCACCAAACGCATAGTCCATAACGAATATAACAGGTTTTTCTGGGTTTGAATTGTCTTTATTAATTTTTAAATCCAAAAAATCTAAATTAATTTTTGCGATGTCAAAAATTTGAACATCAATATTGGTTCCCGAAGTATCCTTAATATAGGTCATTCCGTATTTAGATGCTTGCTGGCTTACTTTATTTCTTAGTGCTTCACTATTATTTTGGCTTAAAGCTTCATAAACCTGAAAAATGTCTTTTTTTGAAACCTCTGTTTTTAATGCTTTTGGTGCGTGAAGCGTGTTCATGACACTATGTAAATTGGCACTAATAATGTGAATTGGGCGATCCAATAGGTTGTTTTTTTTAAGTGCTTCTTTAATGTTGTTTGCCCAAATTTCCCCATGAATATGGTGTCCCAATCGCTCTCTTAAAACTGGGCTAAAAGTAACAGTTCGTTTGGTGCCCTTAATAACCTCTTCTATAGCAAGTTTACCTAACCAATAGACTATTTGAAGGAATCGTTCTGGTTGGTTTTTTGTTGCAAATAAAGCATACGACTGCGTGAGCTCTTCAAAAGTCCTGCCTAAAATGTTTGCTGTATGTGTAATGGCAACTTCACGCTCGTTTTGTGTGAGTTTTTTTGTTGATAAAACTGCTTTTTCCAACTTTACCCAATCGCGAATTGTATCGCCTTTTTCGTTAATTATTACTCGCTTGCTAATTTTATGTGATTCAACAAACAAAAAGGTTAAATGCGTTAAGATGTCATAGATTTCTGAGCGACCACGTGTAATCTCTATATTCATTTGTTCTTCATCAATACGATAACAATTACGTCGTCTTTTGGGTGGAATAATAGCTTCAAAATGTGAATTACCATAACCTTCGTCACTGGTTAGATTGATAAACCTACATTCTTCAATACCACTAGGAAGCCTATCGATAACATACAACAACCCATTTAATTCTGCTTTTTCTTCAGCAATCGACCCATAAATCTCTGGTCTTAAAAGCAAAAGTGCTTCTCTAAGGGTTTCTCCCGAAACTCCCATAGGTTTATAAAAGCCACGATTAAATAAATGGCGCATTGTAATGTACATTCGCTCTATGGCGCTTGAGCTTTCTTGTGCTCTTGTTCTTCCTTGGTGTTTTTTACTCATATGGTTTATTTAACCTACAAAGATACACTATTTAACATTAATGTCCGATTAAAGAATCATGATCGCTTCGCTTTTAGAACAAAGAACAAAGACTTGATTGTAACTAATTGATAAGCAATAATTTTTAAATTTATATGATTCCGAAAAATTAAATTTTCAGTAATTATAAAAAGCATGGAGCCAAACTTTTACAAGTCTTGAAAGCCCTGTGTTCACAGAGGTTTTCTTTAAATGAACTATTTTTTGTCGGACAAGATTAATTATTTAACCAAATTGTTCTTATAAAGAATGTCTGCTATATTTCTATCGTTGGACAACCTAGGGATTTTATTTTGACCTCCCAATTTTCCAATCGACTTCATATAGTCCTTAAATCCTTGTTTTTTTACTGCTGTTATTTTTAATGGCTGAAGCACTTTTCCTTGAATTAAATCTTTATAATACGAATTTTGACTTTGTAAAGACCTATCTATTTTTTTTGCCAATTCTTCTAAGCCCTCAACATTATTTTCAAACTCTATAAACCATTCATGATAAGGTAATCCTTTATCTGGGTTTATTTGTGGTGCTACGGTAAACTCCGATACTATAACATTTTCATTAATAGTGGCTTCTTGTATGGCTTGTTCAACTTCTTTGCTAATAACATGTTCTCCGAAAGCAGAGATGTAATGCTTGATTCGTCCAGATACTATAAGCCTAAAAGGTTTTAAAGACGTGAATTCTACTGTATCGCCAATGTTATAGGCCCAAAGACCTGCGTTCGTGGAAATAATCATCACATAATTTACGCCCAATTCTACATTTTTTAAAGTGATTCGTTTAGGGTTGTTAGAAAAGAACTCATCGGCTTTTACAAACTCATAAAAAATTCCAGAATTTAATTGCAACAACATGCCTTTTTCGTTTTGCTTATCCTGAAAAGCAAAAAAGCCTTCGCTTGCAGGATATAGCTCTATGCTATCAACTTTTCTTCCAATTAATTTTTCAAATTTTGCCCTGTAAGGTTCGTAGTTAACGCCTCCAAAAATGAATAAATTAAAATTCTTGAAAATATCACCGATTTTTTTATTGGTTCTCTGCTCAAGGCGTTCAAAATACATTTGAACCCACGACGGAATGCCACTAATAATGGTCATGTCCTCATTTAAAGTCTCATCTACAATCGCTTCAATTTTGGTTTCCCAATCTTCAATACAATTGGTTTCCCAACTTGGCATTCTGTTTTTTTGTAGGTATTTAGGGACATAGTGTGCTACAATACCAGAAAGTCGCCCAAGCTTTATGCTATTTTTTTCTTCGAGAATTGGACTCCCTTGTAAAAAAATCATTTTACCGTTAACAAAACTTGTTTTTCCTGTTTCGGCGATATACATTAAAATGGCATTTCTAGCTGCTTCGGTATGTGACGGCATGCTCTCTTTTGTAATTGGGATATATTTTGATCCCGAAGTTGTCCCTGATGTTTTTGCGAAATATATAGGTTTTCCTTTCCAAAGTACATTTTCTTCTCCTTGAACAACACGATCTACATAGGGTTTTAGAGCCTCATAATCTCTTATTGGAACTTTTTTTATAAAATCTTCATGCGAATTGATGCTAATAAAATCATGATCCTTTCCAAATGCGGTTGTGGCAGCAGATGAGATTAGTTTTTCAAAAACCCGCTGTTGGGTTTTAATTGGGTTGTTTGCCCATTTATTTACTTTTCTGTGAATTCGTTTCGCAAAAGGCTTTGCTAACAATGTTTTAAGTGATGTGATTTTTGCTATATTCATTTATTCAAAATCGATAAAAGTCGTTGGGTCTATTGGGTAGCCATCTGTCCAAAGTTCAAAGTGCAAGTGTGGTCCTGTGGTTAATTCGCCTGCATCACCAGAAATTGCAATTACCTCACCTGCTTTTACTAAATCTCCTTGCTCTTTGGTTAAGGAGGCATTATGCTTATATGCCGAAATAAGCCCATTTCCATGATCTATTATTACCACATAACCTGTTTGGGTAGTCCACTCTGCCAATACAACAGTGCCATCGTCTGCCGCCTTAACTGGTGTGCCCTTGGCAACAACAATATCTACTGCAAAATGTCTTTCTTCAACATTATAGCCTTCACTAATAGTTCCTGTTACAGGTGGAAATAAAACAAAACTCACTTTTGATGTTGCCGACTCAAAAAGGTTGTATTTATCTTCTTTGTTTACTTTTTCCCTTAGTATAGAATCTTCTCTAGATGGGTTTAAATTATATTCTTCTGTGTCGAGTTCGGCAGCTTTGATAATAGAATCTTTGTTAAATTCGACTGTTGCTACATCACCTTTTAAAACACGCTTAATGGATTCCAAATACTGTTCGTTGACATTAATAACCTGTTGTAAAGAATCTGTTTTAAAATTAAGATTGGTTGCTTCTTTTTTTAATGCTGTTGATGAATAACCAGGAATATACTCTCGTAAAGGTGTAAAAGCAATTAAAACTGTAGTTAAAGCTATTAGAACAATAGCAGATAGCGACATGATTACAAACACATTTAACCGCGTTAGTTTAATAGCAAACCGTTCCTCAAAAGTATCCTCGTTAAGTATGACCAATCGGTACTTGTGCAGTAGTTTTGTAGCTAGCTTTTTTTGTTTTGTTTTCTTGTTTGACATTCTTGTGCTAAATTAATTAAAATTATACGTACCCATTGTGCATTTTGATGTATTTCATCGATTTTTGCCCTAGCCCTAAAGGTAATCTCGATGAAATTTTCGGTTCTTCCTTTAGGATTGAGGCAAAAACTGAAAATTTCTGATCCATTTTTAAAATTTAGTCAAAATACACAATGGGCTATACGTACATCCATTACATTTTACAATATGCTAAAGTTTGCTTTTAAACGCATTTTTTAAAGTTTAATTATTAACTTTGCCAATCTAAATATAAATATTATGAGTTTATATATCTTAGCCATTGGTCCAGCTCAAATTGCTTTAATTGTTGTTATCGTGCTATTATTGTTCGGTGGTAAGAAAATCCCAGAACTTATGAGAGGTCTTGGAAGTGGCATTAAAGAGTTTAAAGATGCCAGTAAAGAAGATGAAAAGGAGAAAGAACCTAAAAAAGAATAAGCATTGTTTTAAATTATTGAGTATTATTAAGGGGCTGTGTAAAAAGTGTCATTCTGAATGAAAATGAAGAGTCTCATAAAAATTAAAATGTTGATTTATAGATTATTGAGATTTTTCGACTAAGCTCAAAATGACAACAAAAGCACTTTTTACACAGCCTCTTTTTTATATCACTTAGATTACTTGATTTTTAATGATCTTATAATGGCTTCGAGTTCAAAAATATAATCGCGCTTTGCGGTAGATGGCGCAAACACAAATCCTTCAAGAACAATTAACCTATTATTTACTTCATCCTTAACAGCATAGTTAACAAAAGGACCTGCCATAAAAGCGTCTTTCACTTCCCAAGTACTTTTCGTTTCAAAAGCTGGTTTGTTATCGATTATTGTGGTGTTTAAAAAAGGCGTATAAGCTTCTTCGGTAATCATGTAGGAGCCTTCAATTGGTCCAGGGATATAGGTTTTACCTATGGAATCTCTCATTTTAATAATGTCGTTAATGGCATTTTCACCATCTGAAACAGCGTCAAGTGACGTTTGATATATCATTAAATTTGCATCACCGTTTTTAATATCACGACGCAACCAAAAAAAGTTCTCATCCTGCTTTGCAATTCTATAGGCTGAGGGCATATTGATTGTTAATCCTAATGCGTCTTCAATGCTTTTATCTTCGAATAATGATTTGCCCATTCTGCGTTGTTGTTCCTTTATTTCTGTAGATTTAAATGTTGAAATGATTCTTTCTGCATTTTTTTTGATTTCATCAACGATTTCTTTTGCGGAATTTCCTGAAATGACCACTACTGTTTGAGGTGTTGCATACACATTTTTAAGTATTTTTGTGTCAGCAAAACTATCTCTTTCTATTTTTAGAACGGTTCTGTTTTTTGTGGCAAAGTCTGTAAATACCATTGGTGGTATTTGGCGCATTGTAAACAATGGTTCTTGTTGTGGAAGACCAATAACTTCAGCTGAAAAGACATCTCTAATTTCATCGCCAATTCTGCTTGCCCACAAATTATTATCTGCAACAACAGAAAGACTGTTTATGTTTCCTGATGATGATGATAAAACCCGCTTGCTTTTAGTGCCATTGCTACATGAAGTTAAAAGCGATATACTTAACATTACTAATAAAAGTTTTTTCATTTGTTGGTGTTGTTTTTATTAAACTATTTCTTGCTCACTACAAGAACCGTTCCTACTTTTAATTTTGAACCACTAATATTGTTCCAATTTTTAATGTTATCAACAGAAACTCCTGGGAGTTTTTGAGCGATGCTCCATAAAGAGTCTCCATTTTTTACTTTATATGTTTTTGCATTTGGGTTGTGTTGTATTGAACTTTTAGTATTGGATGTAGCTTTGTTATGTGTTTGAAAGGCTGGTTTTCTTGGGTAAATGGTTAAACGCTGACCAACACGTAAATTGTTGCTTCTTAATCCATTCCATTGCTTTATCTGGCTTACTCTTACACCATATATCCTTGCAATTTTTCCTAGATAGTCGCCAGATTTTACACGATACCTAATTCGAGAATTTGTATCGAAAAATTGAGGCAAAGGTTTTTCTCTTTTGTTAAATTCGGCCTTTGCAAAAGCATAAATAGATACTTCGTTTGACACGAAAGGGCCTACATATTTTCTAGGCAACCTCAACACATAATCTTCATCTTCAATAAATGGAATAATGTCCAATTTATAAGAAGGATTTAAAAACTGAAGCATCTCCATAGGGATGTTTGTTAATTCTGCTATTTGATCTAAAGTAATCATTTGCTTTACCTTAATAGTATCAGTCTCTATATAGGTAATCTCAGGTTTTTGTGGCTGGAAGCCATGTTCTTCAGCATATTCAAAAATATACATTGTTGCTAAAAATGCTGGTAAATACCCAGCTGTTTCTCGAGGTAAATGAGGTCTAATATTCCAATAGTTTTTATATCCTCCAGAGCGTCTTATAGCTTTTGTAACATTTCCTGGCCCAGAATTATATGCAGCTAGTGCCAAATCCCAGTCGCCAAATATTCTATATAAACTAGCTAGATATTTTGCCGCTGCTTCGGTTGACATAATTGGGTCGCTTCGTTCATCAACATAACTGCTTACATCCAATCCAAATTGCTTTCCAGTAGCAAACATAAATTGCCATAAACCTGTGGCGCCTACTCTTGATTTTGCTCTTGGTTTTAAAGCAGATTCAACAATGGCTAAATATTTTACCTCTAACGGAATGTCGTAATTATCAAGTTCTTTTTCAAACATTGGGAAATAATACTCACTTAGCGCCATTAAACGCTCTAAATGGTTTCGCCTGTTTTTTAAATAACTTTTAATTACGCTTTCTAAAGAAGGGTTGTATTCAATATTAAATGGGGTTTTTGCATCAAGTATGGCAAGTCGTTTTTTTAAAGTATCTGTAGGGAGTTCTGGATAATACACCTCGTTATATTCTAATTCTGAAACAGATTTGTATATGGTATCATAAAGTCCGGAGCCAAATAGCTCTTCCATCCATTTTTTATCAAACTCCGCTGCTATGTCATGATCTTTAAATGCCTTTTTAATAAGTGAGTCGTGAACGGGTTTTATTTCTTTTATAACCTGAGATTTTCCATCAATAATAGTGTCCACTATAATCGTCTTTGTTGACGATGTTACCACAGTACTATCTTTAGATTGACTGAAGGAAAACTGAATGACTAAAAATGCTATTAATACTCTAAAAACCATGCCTAGGAGTTGTGATATAACAAAACGCTCGAATTGCTAAAATCGTATTTTTTGATTAGAATTGAAAATTTAAATGTCTCTAGTTGATAATAGCTGCTATTCCTGGGAGTGTCTTTCCTTCAAGGCTTTCTAACATGGCGCCTCCACCTGTACTTACATAACTTACTTTATCTTGAAAGCCAAATTGTTTTACTGCAGCCACAGAGTCTCCTCCACCCACTAACGAAAATGTCCCATTTTTGGTAGCTTGGGCTATAGAATTTCCTAAAGCTATTGTACCGTTTGCAAAATTTTTCATTTCAAAAACTCCTAGTGGTCCATTCCATAAAATAGTTTTGCACTGGTTAACAACGTTATCAAATAATACTATAGATTTAGGGC
This sequence comes from uncultured Flavobacteriaceae bacterium, assembly GCA_963975205.1. Lineage (GTDB taxonomy): Bacteria > Bacteroidota > Bacteroidia > Flavobacteriales > Flavobacteriaceae > Pontimicrobium. The sequence goes on from CAXBFU010000007.1 coordinate 110,420, forward strand.
CGCAGTCCAACCCTTGCCATCCGTTTGGAATGTTGTTTACATCGACTATTTGAGTATTGGCGTCATTATTAAAAGCGTCTGCAGCTACGACATCGACAGGAAGGTGTATTTGCACATTTTTTTCTTTAGCTTGTTTTAAAATATCTAAGGCTAAATCTATTTTATCATCTTCACAAATAGAATTCCCTATTTTTCCACCTTGGGCTTTTGTAAATGTAAAAGTCATTCCTCCTCCTATAATCAAGTGATCAACCTTGTTTAATATGTTTTTTATAATTGTAATTTTGGAAGATACTTTAGCGCCTCCTAATACTGCTAAAACAGGCTTTTCACCAGATGTCATTACTTTTTCTATACTCTCAATTTCTTTAGCCAATAGTTTCCCAAAATATTTGTTTTCTGGGAAAAACTTAGCCACAACAGTCGTTGAAGCGTGCGCTCTATGTGCAGTACCAAAGGCATCATTTACATATACGTCTCCTAATTTAGATAGTTGTTTTGCAAATGCTTGGTCGCCTTGTTCTTCTTCGTTATGAAAACGTAAATTTTCTAAAAGCAAGATTTGACCAGGTTCAAGTTTTGAGGCAGCAGATTCTGCTACTTCGCCAACACAATTATTTACAAATATCACTTCAACTCCTATAATCTCTTCAACTTTATTAACTATATGTTGCAACGAAAACTCATGCTGAGTGCCTTTTGGTCGCCCTAAATGTGACATTAATATACAGCTTCCGCCATCTTCTAATATTTTTATTATAGTTGGTTTAGCCGAAATAATTCGTGTAGCATCAGTAACTTCAAAATTATCATTTAACGGCACATTAAAATCTACTCGAATTAGTGCTTTCTTATTTTTAAAGTTAATATCATTAATCGTTTCCATAGTTAACTGGTTGTGTTTTTAATATGATTTCAAATTTAGTTAGTAATATTAATTCTTTAAAGGTTTATATCATATATTTTTATATGGTTTAGGATTGTTCTGTGCAATAACACATATCTTCTTTATCATTTTATTTAAGTCTAAAATATTAAAAACATAAGTTATATTTGTGCTATGCTTTTTAGTGAAATTATTGGTCAAGAACACCTAAAAAAACACCTCACACATAGTGTAGATAATGGAAGGGTTCCTCATGCGCAATTATTTGTTGGAAGAGAAGGAACTGGTGCTTTACCAATGGCAATAGCTTATGCTCAATATGTTTTATGCCACAATACAGGTGGTGAAAACACTTCTGGTAATGATGCTTGCAATTTAAAGTTTAACAACTTATCACATCCCGATTTACATTTTGCTTTTCCAGTTGCAGCTAATGATACTGTAAAAAAACACCCTGTTTCAAAACTCTTTTTGGAGGATTGGCGCAAACTAATAAACGAACAACCCTATTGTAATTTATTTGATTGGTACAAACAATTGGGTATCGATAATAAACAAGGACAAATTGGTGTGGATGAAGCTCATGATATTGTAAAGTCCCTTACTTTAAAGTCTTATGAAGGTGGCTATAAAGTAATGCTCATTTGGATGGCAGAGAAAATGAATATTGCTTGTGCCAATAAGTTACTGAAACTAATTGAAGAGCCACCGAGTAAAACCGTTTTTGTTTTAATTGCCGAAGATGAAGAACAAATAATTTCCACCATAAAATCTCGCTGCCAAATATTGCATTTTCCACCTCTAGCTGAAAGTGATATTAAAATTGCCCTTATTGAAAAATATAATATCGATGAAACGGTTGCCATTAAAATTGCACACCAAGCCAACGGTAATTTTAATAAAGCTTGCGACTTAATGTATCATGATAGTGAAGATATTCAATTTGAAAAATGGTTTATCTTATGGATTCGTAGTGCTTTTAAAGCAAAAGGCAATAAAACTGCCATTCACGATTTAATGTCTTGGAGCGAGGAAATTGCCAAAACTGGGAGAGAAACCCAAAAACAATTCTTGCATTTTTGCTTAGACTTTTTTAGGCAAGCATTGCTCTATAATTATCAAGCAAAAGACTTGGTGTTTATTGAGCCCAATTCTGAAGATTTTAAGCTTGAAAATTTTGCTCCTTTTGTTCATGGAAACAACATTATGGATATAAATAATGAGCTTCAAGACGCTATTTACCACATAGAGCGTAATGGTAATTCAAAAATTATATTGACCGATTTGTCAATCAAATTGACTAGGTTACTTCATAAAAAATCTGCTTAAAATGTCGAGCTCTATAAAATGGTTCGTCATAATAAATCCAACTTCAGGAAACGGAAAGGCTAAAAAGTATTGGCCAAAAATACAACGCTTACTAATAAGTAATGGTTTCAATTTTGAATTTCAATTTACCAAAAGCGGAAACCATAATATTGAATTAATTCATATTGCTGTAAATCAGGGTTTTAGAAATATTATTTGTGTTGGTGGCGATGGTACCATTCATAATACGGTTAATGGTATTGCATCGCAAAAAACAGTTGCTTCTTCAAGTATAAATATTGGTATTATTCCTATTGGAACCGGAAATGATTGGGTAAAAACCCATGCTATTCCAAAACATATAAAAAAAGCTATTAGTATCATTAAAAACGGAAAAATCATCAGTCAAGATATAGGTAAAATTGAGTTTTTAGATTCTCAAAAACCGCCTGTATTTTTTAATAATTTGGCTGGTGTTGGGTTTGATGGCTACGTGGTGAGTAAGGTTGGAAAATATAAGCATTTTGGTGCTTTGGCTTACCTTATAGGAGCTGTTTTAGGATTGTTTTCGTTTAAAAATTTTAAAGTTGACGTTATCGCGAATTCACAAAGGATTACAACTAAAAGTTTAATGGTTTTAATTGGGCTTTGTAAATATTCTGGTGGTGGTATGCAATTAACCAAATTCACAAACGCTACTGATGGCTTGTTTGATATAAGTATTGCCAAAAACTTTAGCAAGCTAGATATCCTTAAAAATTTAGTGAAGCTTTTCAATGGAAGTATCGTAAAACTAAAAAAGGTTGAAACACTCAAAACAAATACCGTTACTATTTCATGCAAAAGCAAGTCGAACATTCCTTTTATTCAAGCTGATGGTGAGTTGATTGGAACAGGAGATATTAAAGCAAGTATTGTCCCAAAAGCATTTTCTTTTTACACCAAATAAAAAGAGGCTGTGTAAAAAGTGTCATTCTGAATGAAAATGAAGAATCTCATAAAAATTAAAATGTTGATTTATTGATTATTAAGATTTTTCGACAAAGCTCAAAATGACAATAAGATTACTTTTTAGACAGTCTCTTGTAGATAATATTAAGGTTTTTTCTATTTTTTATTTTTATATGCTTCGTTTAAAGCATCCAATATAGTTTGCGTTAAATCCACTTCATCGGTTCCATACATAACGCTTCCTGCCTCATTGCTTCCAAGTATGAAATTGTAACCATTTGCTTTTCCATAGTTTTTAACAAAATCCCTTACTTTTTTAATAAGTGAATCGTTTTTTGACTGGCTTTCTTGAGCAATTTGCTGTTGTTCAAATTGTAACTGTTGAGAAATAATTTGTTCTTTTTGTTGAAATTCTTGCTGTAATTTCTGAAGATTGGCTTGCGACATACTCCTCGCTTTTACTTCAGCTGCTTTTACATCTAATTGAAATGCTTGACCCAAACTATCTCTTCTTTTTTCATAAGCTTGAATTTTAGATTTTAATTTAGCTTCAATCTCTTTTTTCTCTTGATAGTCATTAATTAAAACCGAATTATCAACAAATCCTATTTTTTGAGATTGTTGACACGACCCAACGCTCAAAACCACTATAACAATTAATATTAATTTTTTCATTTTTATCTTTTTTCAATTCCGCAAAAATAAAAAAGTAATTCTTATGAATGGATTGGAATTTGCTATTTTATTTTACAATAAACAATATCTATTGTTTTTGGTCTATCCAATATGTTTTAACTATTAAAAATAAGGTTAAATAAAGCTATTTAAACGCACTAAAAAAAAGCTGAAAGGTCATAATGAGTCTTTACTTGAAAAACTCCCAAAATAAAGCTTAAAATAAATATTATTTGTTTTTAATAATATATATCATGGAAGAATACTCATTAGAGTGTTTTGCTTTTAAATTAGAAAGTAATCCAACTCTAAAAGCCCTAAATATATTCATGCGTCCTGTTTGATATTTTTCAGAAAGAAGACTCACGTAATACGAATCAAATTTCATAGGAAGTGTTTTAACAACCTGCATGTTTACATCACTAAATAATTTACTAATTGATGAGTGTGAAAAATGCCAAAGATGTCTTGGCACATCATAGGCTGCCCAAAATGATTTATAATGTTTAGCGTCAAAGCTCTTGTAATTTGGAACCGCAATTATTAAAGTCCCATCTGGTTTTAATAATTTTTTAAACAAGCTTATATGCTCATTAAGATTTGGTAAATGCTCCAGTACATGCCAAAGTGTAATTACATTAAAACTATGCTCTTTTAATCCATAAATATTATGACTGTCTAAAACTGTATTATTCGTTTTGGAGTTGGCAATTTGTCTAGCACTCTCGTTTGGTTCAATACCAACAATATTCCAGTCATTTTTTTGTGCGGTTTTTAAAAAATCTCCTGTGCCACAGCCAATATCCAAAAGTGTTTTCACTTTATAATTAAAGGAATTAATAAGTTTTAATTTCTTCCTTAAAGAAATGCTTCTAACAAAATGGTAAATTTTTTCGAACAAATTTCGTTTAGCATCGGTATGCGAAATATAGTCTTTGGTTTTATAATAATTAGGGAGTTTGTCGGCTTTTGGCTGGGGAAACGTTTCTAAATAACCATAGGTTGAGTTTTTAATCAACTGGAATGATTCTCTTGAAACAGAGTGATCTTTTACTTTTAAGTATGCTTTTGTTTTTTTCATTTAAAACTAACGTTCCACGTGGAACATATAAAATACCATCATAACACTCCTGTTTTTAAAGTAATTTATCTGCCCATATAAACCAATAATACAGAGATGTCGTTTGGTGATACACCACTAATTCGTGATGCTTGTGCAATAGATACTGGTTGTATGGTTTTAAGTTTTTCACGAGCTTCCATACTCATGGATTTGATTTTAGAATAGTCAAAATTTTCAGGGATTTTAACATACTCCAATCGATTTAACTTGTCTGCATTGTTTTTTTCCTTAGTTATATAACCAGAATACTTCACTTGGATTTCTGTTTGCTCTATAACCTCAGCATCTAAATTGTTTTTTTGAATATATGCCTCCACAGCCTCAAATTGCCTTACATCATCAATAGTAATATTGGGTCTAGCAAATAATTTAAACATCTTGTCTTGCTGCTTAACTGGTGCAGAATTCTTAGCCTCTAAAACTGGATTTGCTTCTTTGGGAGTTATACTGGTATCTCTAAAAAACTGAACGAAATTTTTAGCTTGTTCATGTTTTTTTTCCATACGCCTCATACGCTTTTCAGATGCAATTCCCAGAGCAAAACCCTTGGGTGTTAACCTTAAATCTGCGTTATCCTGCCTTAAGAGTGTTCTATATTCGGCACGTGATGTAAACATTCTATAAGGCTCTTCTGTGCCTTTTGTGATTAAATCATCAATTAAAACACCAATATAAGCTTCGTCTCTTTGTAGAGTAAAAGCTTCTTTTTCTTGCACTTTTAAACTAGCATTTAATCCCGCCATAAGGCCTTGCGATGCTGCTTCTTCATATCCAGTTGTGCCATTTATTTGTCCAGCAAAATACAGGCCTTCGACCAACTTGGTTTCTAAAGTATGTTTTAATTGAGTTGGTGGAAAATAATCATACTCAATAGCATATCCTGGTCTAAAGAATTTTACGTTTTTAAAGCCCATTACAGAGCGTAATGCATTAAACTGAACATCTTCTGGTAGTGACGTAGAAAACCCGTTTACATAATACTCAACTGTATTCCATCCCTCAGGTTCGACAAATAATTGGTGCCTATCCTTGTTGGCAAAACGGTTTATTTTATCTTCAATTGAAGGGCAATATCGTGGTCCTAAACTTTTAATCCTTCCATTAAACATAGGTGAACGATTAAAACCTTCACGAAGTAAATCATGAACTTCTGGGCTTGTGTAGGTCATGTGGCAAGAACGTTGCTCTTTTAATGGTTGTGTGATATCTAAATAAGAAAATTTTTCTGGGTTATCATCTCCAGGTTGTTCAACCATTTTAGAAAAATCAAGTGAGCGACCATCTACGCGTGGCGGTGTTCCGGTTTTCATTCTACCAGAATCGAAACCTATATCAACTAACTGTTCTGTTATTCCTGTTGCGGCTCTTTCTCCTGCTCTTCCACCTCCAAAGCTTTTGTCTCCAATATGTATTAGGCCATTTAGAAAAGTGCCATTAGTAAGCACAACAGATTTAGCCTTAACCTCAATCCCTAGAGATGTTTTTACACCTATAACTTTACCTTTTGCTACCATTAAGCCCGAAACCATTTCTTGATAAAAGTCTAGGTTAGGTGTTTTTTCAAGCATTAGCCTCCAGTCTTCTGCAAATCGCATTCTATCACTTTGCACTCTAGGACTCCACATTGCTGGTCCTTTAGACTTGTTGAGCATTTTAAATTGTATAGCAGATGTATCACTTACAATGCCGCTATAACCTCCTAAAGCATCAATTTCACGCACAATTTGACCCTTTGCAATACCACCCATTGCAGGGTTGCAAGACATTTGGGCAATGTTTTGAAGATTCATAGTAATCAATAATGTCTTGCAGCCCATATTAGCAGCAGCAGCAGCAGCTTCACTTCCTGCATGACCGCCTCCAACCACAATCACATCGTATGTATCTAAAAATAAACTCATGAGTGTTCCACGTGAAACATTGTTAAAATAAAAGTGTGCAAATATACATCAAAACATAAGAATTAAGTAAGCTTTGAAAGATAGAAATCTTCTTTTTGCCGCATCACCATTTTATCCTCTTTACTCTTGTCTTTATAACCACAATAATGAAGAATGCCATGTATCATCACCCTATGAAGCTCTGTTTCAAAATCAACACCAAGGTCTTGTGCATTGTCTTTAACTCTTTCAATAGAAATAAAAATATCACCGTGTAGTTCTTTTCCTACTGAATAATCGAAGCTAATGATATCTGTAAGTGTGTCGTGTTGTAGAAAATCAACATTTAATTTATGAAGGTAATTGTCATCACAAAACACATAATTAATATCGCCTTCATTACACGATTCTTCCTTTATAGCATTGCCAACCCAATTACAAATACGCTCGGTTTCTTTTAAATGAAAATCAGTTTCGTAATTTATACTAATCATTGCTTTTCTTAAAATACTCTCGCACTTTCTTCTTATATATTTGCTGCAAAGGTAGAGCTTGTCTATTTAATATTTCTGTAGTATTGAAATATTCTTTGGCGTTTTGAAGTTGTGTGTTTGTAAGATTATTAAATTGTAATTGGTTGGTTTTAGACTTGCGTTTATTGTCTTCTCCTTGCTGAAAAGTGGCGTTTTCAAGCTTTAATAATTGGTGTTGAAGATTCATCATGCGTTGCAAAGTACGATTGGTAAAGCCTTTATTTAAGAGATCTTTTTCTATAGATTCCATTTCGCGCAACAGGTTTTCTCCAGCGCCATTTTTTCCTTCTTTACCAATTTTATCTTCAAGTGCTTGACGTAATTGTTGTTGTTGTTGATAAATTTGAAACAGCTCTCCGTTTAATTCCTCGTTATTTTGTCCATCCCCTTCTTGTTGATCGCCTTCTCCATCTTTTTTATCACCTTGTTTCCCATCTTCTCCATCTTTCTTTTTTCCTTCTTCGCTCTTTTTTAATCCTTCCTCCATCTGCTTATTAAGCTCTTCTTGGCTCATAATAATGTCTGGTAATTGCATATCGCCTTCCCCTTGGCCTGGTGATGGATTCATTTGGTTCTCCATATTATCAAGAATATCACTCAGTAAACTTGCTAGAGAATTAGCCGAAGTAACAGCATATTGTTGTGCTGCTACACCTTGGTACAATCGGTTTTCTGCTAGTTGTTCCAGAGATTTATCTATATTAAAAAAAACCTCGGTAATCTCTTTGTTAATGCTTTCAGAAAGAGTTGGCTGCCTTAATGACAAAGCAAAGAGGCTGTCGTCAACATGTTCAAAATGTTGTTTTAAATTTTGTTGTTTTATTAAATATTTAGCATACTCGTTGTGATTAACCTGAATGGATTTAAACTTATTCATGACGTCTTCCTGATCAAATGAATACAGAACCAAATTATCCAGAACTTGGCGAAGCATATCAATGTCTTCAGACATTTGTTCGGCACTTCCGCTCATCATGGATTGCTGCATTTGTTCGCTCATTTGCAGCATCTTTTGTGCTGCCTTTTTTTGGTTCTTCTTAGCGTTGTTTTGCTGTTGTTCCTTTACCTCTTGATTGGGGTTTTGTTCTTTTTTTTCTAAATTCTCACTAGCTTCTTGCTGCTCTTTTTTTATGTCCTCTTCCTTCTTTTTATCATTTGGCACATCAAGTGGCTCAGTTAGCTTGTCATTTTCTTTTCGTAATTCTTCTAACTCTTTTTGTATTTCTTCGAATTTTTTATTTAACTCGTCTTGCTTCTCTTTGGTGTTGTTTTCTCCTGATTCTTCTGATAATTTCTCTTGCTCTTCGGCTAATTCTTCAAGCTCTAAGCGAATCTTTTCAGATTTCATGGTTACATAATAACGTTTTGTTAATTCGAGTAACTGTTGAAGGCTTCGCTTTTTGTTTTTGCTTTGTTTTGCCAATTCCTCAAGCTTTTGTGACAGTTGTTCTTTTTGGATTTTTTCAGATAGTTTCTCAAGCTCTTTTAGCAATTCTTCATCTTTTTTAAGTTGCTCTTGGTTTTCCTCTAAACGTTGTTTTAGATTTTCCTTAAAAGGGTCTTCCTTGTTCTCTTTTTGAAAATCCTCTAAGTTCTCTTTAAGCTGCTTATTGAAGTTTTTCATCATTTCATCTTGCTGCTTTTGACGCTTAATGAAATTTTCCAGTTTCTTTTTGTCGTTAAAATTTAGCTCCGATTTTTCTTTTTGCGTCTTTGAAAACTCTTTCAGATCTTCATCTTGTTCTTCTAATTTCTCAAGTGAGTTGTTAAGGTTGTCTATGGTCTCGTTTTGCTCTTTTAATTGTTCATGCTCAACCTCATCCTTTGTTAGCTTTCTGTACGAAAATGTGCTGCTCTTGGTGCTTTTGTAATTACTTAAAGCGTCATTATCAAACACCTCAAAATACAAATCGTAACTAATACCCTCTTCCAAATTTAATTGATTGGGAAATACGTTTACAAATTCATCAAAATTTGATTTAGATATATTTAAGCGTTCAGTCTTTTTGTCTTTATCGGAATCACTCGGGTAGTAAACTAGTTGAAGTTTGCTTAAACCATAATCATCGCTAACTTGCCCATAAAAATAAAGTGTTTGGCTATCCAAAGAATCTTGTTCCATCTTCACATTTAGCTCTGGATATTCGTCCCTAATTACATGTATTGAAAAAGATAGGTTTTCATAGTCCTTCAAGTGTTTATTACTAGTTTGTAAACTATAATCTAACGACTTAAACAAACGCTTTGTTAAATTAAATTCATTGTTTTTGCCATTAAATTTCTCCAAAGAGTCTTGTGTGCTTAAAACCACATGGTTAGTGGATGTTGTTTTTAAATTCCATGTAACCTTAGTGCCTTGAGGTACAATAGCGTTACCATTGCTTTTTAAGGTTTCGTCTTGTTTTTTGGTGTACGCTGGATAATCTAAAACTAAATCAAAACTCAATAACCTAGGAGTATTTATAACTTCCAAATTATAGTCTCTAGAGCTTACATTATTTGCAAATAGATGAAACTGAACATTTTGCTTTGGCTGAGTAAATACATACTCGAAAACACCTGAGCTAATTTGTTTTAAATAATACGTTTCATCATTATACGTTATTTGAACATTGTCCGGAATAACCTCTCCTTCTGTTTGAACGATTAGGTTAAAATCTTTACTTTCTAATGCTTTTAAACTATCGTTTACAATAAAAAATTGAAATGGTGCGGGTGGTTCAAAAGCTGTTTTGTAATTTACAACACGCTCGTAGCTATTACTAAACCAATTGTACTTGCCAGATATAAAAGAAAATAAGATAATTAAAAGAGGAATTGCTGCATACTTTAAATATTTCAAGTTGCTCTTAAAGTTAATCGCCAACTTAAAAGGAATTGGATTCAGTTCTAAAGATTTTTGCTCAATACTTGCTAGTAAAAGCTCCGATTCTTTTGAATACTCTTTCAGTTGAAGTACGTTTAGCAATTTATCATTAACCTCAGGGAAATAATTTCCAATAATTCTAGATGCCTCTAAAAAATCAATACCTTTTTGGAATTTAAAAAGCTTAGCTATGGGTTTTAGAATAAACTTTATAAACAGTGCAGCTTCTACCAAAACAAATACCCAAAACAATACCGTTCTTGCCGTAGTATTTAACCATAAGGCATACTCAATTAAAAGCGTTACCAAAAAATACAGCAAACCAATAGCAAAAAATAAAATAATGCCTTTAATAAGTTCGTTTGTATAATATTTTTTTATAAACGCTTCAAGCTTATCTTGTATGTTCTTAAAGTTGCCCAATAGCCTATATTTAATAGTTTCAACTAATAAATCTACAATTTTATTATTAACTTGTTGCTCTTAAATTGCATAACATTGTGTTAAAGTCGATGATTAGCCATGCTTCATCGGTATTTTGAATTTACATGAAACCTCAAGACCTAAAATATCTATCTGCTTTAAGCGTCCCATTAAGTGTTATTGTTGGGCTTTATTTTAAAGGATATTGGTTATTCTTAACACCTGTTTACCTCTTTGTTTTTATACCAATTTTAGAATTGCTTTTAAAAGAAGAAAACAGTAATTATTCTAAATCCGAAACGGCTTCAAAAGCTATTAACCCTGTTTTCGATTGGCTACTATACTTAAACCTTCCCATTGTTTATGGGCTGCTCATTTGGGCTATGTTTGAAGTGTCAGGTGAGACTTTAGAAGCTTATGAGTTTTTTGGGTTGACCATTTCTGTTGGTATGGTTTTGGGTGCTAACGGTATTAATGTGGCACATGAATTAGGACACAGACAAGTCTCTAAAGAACGCTTTATTGGTAAGGTGTTGTTGTTGCCTTCGCTATACATGCACTTTTATATTGAGCACAATTTTGGGCATCATTTACACGCTGCCACCAAAGAGGATCCTGCTACTGCTAGGTATAAACAAACGCTTTATTCTTTTTGGATCACTTCAACAGTACGACAATACTTTAGCGCTTGGCGTATTCAAAAGCAATTGCTTAGAAACCAAAAGCTGGTTTTTTTCTCGATGCGTAACGACATGTTTTGGTATTTGATTTTGCAAGGGTTATACCTAACTACTGTGTTTCTTGTTTTTGGTAAAACCGTTTTGTTTTTTGCAGTTCTTGCAGCTGTTACTGGGTTCTTGTTGTTGGAAACCGTTAATTATATAGAACACTATGGTTTGCTTAGAAAGAAAAAGGATTCTGGAAGATACGAGCGCGTTAAAGAAATGCACTCATGGAACTCCAACCATGTTATTGGTAGAATTATGCTTTACGAACTAACGCGTCACAGCGACCATCACTTTAGATCTTCAAAAAAATATCAGGTCCTAGAGTGTCACGACAACAGCCCTCAGTTGCCATATGGCTATCCAACATCCATGGTTTTAGCCCTGTTTCCACCTTTATGGTTTTCAATAATGAATAAGCGTGTTCCTCGTGAAATGGTTTTGTTATAAAGATTAAATAATAGGCCGCGTCACTTATATATAATAGATGTATCCTCATTATTCTTTTTTTCTTTGTTCTCTTACCTTATCAAGTTATCTTTGCGGTCTTAAACAATATTCATGACCAAAAATGTTCGCGTTCGCTTTGCGCCAAGTCCAACAGGCCCATTACACATTGGTGGAGTAAGAACTGCTCTTTTCAATTACTTATTTGCAAAAAAACACAACGGCACATTTGTGCTTCGTATTGAGGATACAGACCAAAATAGATATGTTGAAAGTGCTGAAGATTACATTATAGAGTCATTAAATTGGTGCGGAATTCCTTTTGATGAAGGTCCTGGAAAAAATGAGAATTTTGGTCCTTACAGACAAAGCGAGCGCAAACACTTATACAAAGAATATGCTAATAAGTTGATTGCTTCCGGAAATGCTTACTATGCTTTTGATGCTGCTGAAACATTAAATAATCACAGAAAAGAACACGAGTCACAAGGAAAAACCTTTATCTATAATTGGCATAACCGATTAAAACTAAGTAATTCCTTATCGCTTTCAGCTGAAGAAGTAAAAGCGAAATTAGATGCAGGAGACGATTATGTAATTCGTTTTAAATCGCCTCAAGACGAAACGCTCCATCTAAAAGATATTATTCGTGGTGATATAAAAATTGATACCAATATTTTAGATGATAAGGTTCTTTTTAAAAGTGATGGTATGCCAACCTATCACTTAGCAAATATTGTAGATGACCATTTAATGGAAATATCCCATGTAATCCGCGGCGAAGAATGGCTGCCTTCTTTAGCTTTGCATCAGCAATTATACGATGCTTTTGAGTGGAAAGCTCCTGAATTTGCACACTTACCATTAATACTAAAACCAACTGGAAAAGGCAAATTGAGTAAACGTGATGGTGATAAACTAGGATTTCCTGTATTTCCGTTAGAATGGAAAGATCCTAATTCTGGAGAGATTTCAAGAGGCTATAAGGAAGATGGTTATTTCCCTGAGGCTATGGTGAATTTTTTGGCATTTTTAGGTTGGAATCCTGGAACAGAACAAGAAATTTTTAGTTTGGACGAGCTAATGATTGCTTTTGATTTAAATCGCGTCAATAAATCTGGAGCTCGTTTTGATCCTGAAAAAATCAAATGGTTTAACCACCATTATATGCAAGAGCAGTCGAATGATAATTTGGCAGCATCGTTTAAGGCGTCTCGAGAAGAATTATCAACTATTGATAAAGATTATATTGCCTTGGTTATTGGGTTGGTTAAAGAAAGGGCGACTTTTGTAAGTGACTTTTGGGAACTAAGTAATTTCTTTTTTGAAACACCAAAATTTTATGTCGAAAAATCAGCTAAAAAAGCTTGGAAAGATGATACGGATTCTATCATGAAAGAATTGGCTTCTGTGATAAGTAATATTGAAGTAGAGTCTGCTAAGCAACTTCAAACAGAAATTAAAGAGTGGATTGTAAAAAAAGAAATTGGGTTTGGAAAAGTTATGCAGCCACTTCGTTTGGCTTTGGTAGGAGATCTTAAGGGTCCTGATCTTTTCCAGATTATGTTTTTAATTGGTCGAGATGCTGCTGTAAGAAGAATAGAATTAGCTATTGCACAAATTAATTAATTTGCTTCATGCTTTTTTTTCTTAAGTTTTTTTAATTAAAATGTAAATAATGCAATTAACATTATTGTTTCTGGATTACCTTTAAAATCCGTGTTTTGATTTAGGTTTTTATTTAGTTTATCAAACATATTTAAAAAACCATAAATGTATTGTGCGCTCACCCTTAATGGCCCAAAGCCTGCAGTGGCTCCAACAGCTCCATTTATATTAAACTTAGACATTTGTGTTATGTCTGATGCTAATAAATCACCATAACCGTTAATATAATACCCTTCTTGTTCACTGTTTTTAAATTCTAAATCCCCATTGTACTGTAGTTGTGGGCCAGCGTCTATAGTAACATTATTTCCTAATACTTTTGCGTGAAATAAAAAGCCTAACTGCGCTGCCATTTGCTTGTATTTTATTTGCTCGTTACCAGCGACATCATCGGTGATTCTTCCAGATATTTCTAATGTGTTTTCTGAAATTTGCATACCATAGCTCACTGTGTACCATCTATTAGGAATATCGACACCTGCAGCTAAAGAAACCACAAATCCATTGCCTTTGGTGGTAATAAAATTATCTGTTTTAATGTTATACATACTTATGCCTCCACCAATACTAAAACCATTCTTAATATTATAACTTTTATGCTGCGCGTTTATGATTGTAACAAAAAAGGTACTTAATGCTACTAATAAGATAAGCTGTTTGTTTTTCATGTGATTTTTTAACGTTCTAAAACAAATATAGCTTAATTTAGTATTCATTTATTTTCTAATCATTTAATATTCTTGTTATGGAACAGTTTATTTTTATACCTATTGCCTTTTTAGGACTAATAATTTTAATTTCTGCTTTTTTTATAGTAAAACAACAAACCGCTGTAATTATAGAGCGATTTGGGAAATTTCATAGCATACGCCAATCAGGTTTACATCTAAAAATTCCTTTAGTGGATAGGATTTCTGGGCGATTGAGTTTAAAAATTCAACAACTGGATGTTATTATTGAAACCAAAACTTTAGATGATGTATTTGTTCGTTTAAAAGTATCTGTGCAATACAAGGTGATTAAAGATAAGGTATATGATGCATTTTATAAGCTAGATTATCCTCACGATCAAATTACGTCTTATGTATTTGATGTGGTTCGTGCCGAAGTACCTAAAATGAAGCTTGATGACGTGTTTGTTAAAAAAGACGATATTGCTTTAGCGGTTAAAGCCGAATTAAACGACGCAATGTCTGGTTATGGGTTTGATATTATTAAAACATTGGTGACAGATATTGATCCAGACGCACAAGTAAAACAAGCTATGAATAGAATTAATGCCTCTGAGCGAGAAAAAATTGCTGCTCAATTTGAGGGTGATGCGGCACGTATTCTTATTGTTGAGAAAGCTAAAGCTGAAGCTGAAAGTAAGCGTTTGCAAGGTCAGGGAATTGCGGACCAACGTCGTGAAATTGCTCGTGGTTTGGAAGAGTCTGTAGAGGTTTTAAATAAGGTTGGTATTAACTCACAGGAAGCCTCTGCTTTAATTGTGGTTACACAACATTACGACACCCTTCAAGCAATTGGTGGTGAAACCAATAGTAACTTGATTTTATTACCTAATTCACCTCAAGCAGGAAGTAATATGCTTAATGATATGGTAGCTAGTTTCACGGCTAGTAACCAAATTGGTGAGGCGATGAAAAGTTCGAACAATAAGAAGAATGACGAGTAATATTTTTTGTTTAAATAGCTGTTGCTTCAGCTACCAGCAATTCATTATTATCTTCTAAGGCTTTTTCGATAAACTCATTAATCGCTTCATTACGCTTCAAGCCATTATTAAGCAATACTTTTAATACTATCATTGTGGCAATACGAGTTCCGGTTTTTTTTATTGCTGTTCCAAATAATGGTTCTAATTCGTTATAAGACACATCTGTGGCTAATTTTTGTATTTCAGCCTTAACTTTTTGTTGTTTTTCTGGAGGAAGATTGGTGTATTTCTTTCCTAATTTCTGAATCACATTTATCGCCTTGAGTTGTTGTTGTGGTTTTTGATGATTTTGAGTATTATTTTGCTTAGGTTTTTGCTTTGTCCAAGAATCGCGTAACCCTACTGTTTTATTAAATATTAATTTAGTAGAAGTGGTGTCTTCATCAACATTAAAATATCCTAAACGTTGAAATTGAAAGCGTTCACCAACCTTAGCGTCTGCTAAACTGGGTTCTACAAAAGCATTGATTATTTTTAAAGAGTTAGGATTAACAAACTCAATGAAATCTCTATCTGGATGACTATCTGGTGCTTCATCCATAAACAACCTATCGTATTCTCTAACTTCAGCTTGAATAGCGTGCTTTATTGACACCCAATGCAAGGTTCCTTTTACTTTTTTAGAAGTGTCTTCGGAGTATATACAATGAATTTCTATAATATTTCCGTTAGCATCTTTAACAACATTTTCTGCTTTGATAATGTATGCGTTTTTCAAACGTACTTCACCTCCAAGCTTTAATCTAAAAAATTTATTTCCAGCTTCTTCTTTAAAATCGTCTTTTTCTATATAAATCTCTCTAGAAAAAGGCACTTGTCTTGTTCCTGCATTGTCATCCTCAGGGTTGTTTTCTGCATCCAACCACTCTTCTTTATTTTCTGGATAGTTAGTGATAACTAATTTAATAGGGTCTAAAACAGCCATCACACGAGGTGCTGTTTTATTTAAATCTTCGCGAATACAAAACTCAAGCAACGATACATCAATAACATTTTCACGTTTAGCTACACCAACTTTTTTTATAAATTTCCTAATGGAATTTGGTGTATAACCTCTACGCCTTAATCCTGAAATGGTTGGCATACGTGGATCATCCCAACCAGAAACCACACCATCTTCTACCAATTTAAGCAATTTTCTCTTACTCATAATCGTGTAGCTTAAATTCAATCGTGCAAATTCTCGTTGTTTTGGGATAAGTGGATATTCATTTAAGCTATAATCGTGTACTTGTTCTTTAAACCAATCGTAGAGCTTTCTATGTGGTTTAAACTCTAAGGAACACAACGAATGTGAAATCTGCTCGATATAATCACTCTCGCCATGAGTCCAATCGTACATTGGGTAAATACACCAATCGTTTCCAGTTCTGTGGTGATGCGCATGCATAATGCGATACATTATTGGGTCGCGCATTAACATATTTGGGTCTTCCATGTTTATTTTAGCACGAAGTACATGAGTTCCAGACTCAAACTCACCATTTTTCATTCGTTTAAACAAATCGAGGTTCTCTTCTACGCTTCTATTTCTAAATGGACTATTGGTTCCTACTTGAGTTGGTGTGCCTTTTTGTTCAGCAATAGCTTCGCTAGATTGAGAATCGACATAAGCTTTACCGTCTTTTATCATTTGTACAGCCCAATCGTAAAGTTGTTGAAAATAATCAGACGAATACAATTCGTTTTCCCATTTATAACCCAACCAAGAAATGTCTCGTTTAATAGCATCTACATATTCTTGTTCTTCTTTTGTTGGATTGGTGTCATCGAACCGAAGATTGACAGGTGCA
Source organism: uncultured Flavobacteriaceae bacterium (assembly GCA_963975205.1). Lineage (GTDB taxonomy): Bacteria > Bacteroidota > Bacteroidia > Flavobacteriales > Flavobacteriaceae > Pontimicrobium. The sequence goes on from CAXBFU010000007.1 coordinate 127,415, forward strand.
TCATACTTTTCGCCCAAACCAAAACTAATACCAATAGCTTTAGTGTGACCAATATGTAAATAACCATTAGGTTCTGGTGGAAAACGAAAACGTAAATGGCTTTTTGGCATTCCGTTTTTTAAATCTTCTTCTATAATATGCTCAATAAAATTGAGTGATTTTGCTTCTTCGGACATCTTTAAAAATAAAAGGCAAAGTTATTAAATATTAGTGTAATATATTTGCTGAAAAGATTTTGTTTTGGGAAATATAAAAGTTGAAAATATAAGGGTTTTTGCATACCATGGTTGTCTCGCTGAAGAAACCAAAATTGGTAGTGATTATCGTGTGGATTTAGAGGTAAAAGCAGATTTACAAGCATCGGCCAAAACCGATAAACTGAGTGACACTGTTGATTATGTGTTTTTAAACCGCATTATAAGAGAAGAGATGAATAAACCATCGCATCTTTTGGAAACTGTAGCAAAGCGTATTTTACAGCGTATTTTTACTGAAGACGATTTAGTGGCTAAAGCAACGGTTTGGGTTAGTAAATTAAACCCTCCAATTGGTGGTGATGTTGAAATGGTAACGATTAAAATGACCGAAAGACGAAAAAAGTAAGTGTTAATAGTGTTAAAACTTTATTTTTTTTACATTTGCTGTCCTAATTAGGCGTCTTGGCCGAGTGGCTAGGCAGAGGTCTGCAAAACCTTTTACAGCGGTTCGAATCCGCTAGACGCCTCAATAAAAGAGACACCTAGGTGTCTCTTTTTTTATGTCCTATTCATGTTAACCAAACAACACACACAAAACCTTTTACAACGGTTCTCCCGACGCTTCGGGACGCTAGACGCCTCAATAAAAGAGACACCTAGGTGTCTCTTTTTTTATGTCCTATTCATGTTAACCAAACAACACACACAAAACCTTTTACAACGGTTCTCCCGACGCTTCGGGACGCTAGACGCCTCAATAAAAGAGACACCTAGGTGTCTCTTTTTTTATGTCCTATTCATGTTAACCAAACAACACACACAAAACCTTTTACAACGGTTCTCCCGACGCTTCGGGACGCTAGACGCCTCAATAAAAGAGACACCTAGGTGTCTCTTTTTTTATGTCCTATTCATGTTAACCAAACAACACACACAAAACCTTTTACAACGGTTCTCCCGACGCTTCGGGACGC